>CALWQV010000062.1 GCA_944383785.1 uncultured Enterocloster sp.
GAGAGGAGAGAGAATATGCTGTGGTTCCGTGCGCCTGAGAAGGTATACTTTAAGAAGGGCTGCCTGCCGGTTGCGCTTCGCGAGCTGAAAGAAGTAATGAACAAGAAGAGAGCCTTTATTGTAACCGACTCCTTCCTGTACAAGAATGGATATACTCATGTAATCACTGACCGCTTAAATGAAATGGGCATCACCTACACCGTATTCTCCGATGTACAGCCGGATCCCACCCTGGCAAACGCTCAGGCCGGCGCGAAGCTGATGAGAGAATTTGAGCCGGACGTGATTATCGCCATGGGCGGCGGCTCCGCTATGGACGCCGGCAAGATCATGTGGGTTCTGTACGAGCATCCGGAAGCAGACTTCATGGATATGGCTATGCGGTTCATCGATATTCGCAAGCGTGTATACACCTTCCCCAAGATGGGTGAGAAGGCATACTTTGTAGCGGTTCCCACTTCCTCCGGTACTGGTTCTGAGGTAACGCCTTTCGCTGTTATTACCGATCAGGAGACCGGAATCAAATATCCGCTGGCTGACTATCAGCTGATGCCCAATATGGCGATTGTTGATACCGACAACATGATGAGCCAGCCCAAGGGCTTAACCAGCGCTTCCGGCGTTGACGTTTTGACTCACGCTTTAGAGGCCTATGCTTCCGTAATGGCTACGGATTACACCGATGGCCTGGCACTGAAGGCTATGAAGAATGTATTTGACTACCTGCCCACCTGCTATAATGAGCCTGGAAATGTAGAGGCCCGTCAGAAGATGGCCGATGCCTCCTGCATGGCTGGTATGGCATTTGCAAACGCTTTCCTGGGCGTATGCCACTCTATGGCTCATAAGCTGGGCGCTTACCACCACCTGCCCCACGGCATTGCCAACGCTTTGTTAATCTCCCTGGTAGTGGAGTTCAACTCGGCTGAGGCTCCCGCTAAGATGGGAACCTTCTCCCAGTATCAGTATCCGCACACCCAGGCCAGATACGCCGAGTGCGCAAGATTCTGCGGAATCCAGGCTTCCGATGACGCTGAGGCGGTGAAGAAGCTGATCGAGAAGATCGAGGAGTTAAAGAAGGCTGTCGGCGTAAAGGCGACCATTCGCGACTACGGCGTAGATGAGAAATATTTCCTGGATACCCTGGATGAGATGGTGGAGAACGCCTTCGATGACCAGTGTACCGGCGCCAATCCCAGATACCCGCTGATGAGCGAGATCAAAGAGATGTATTTAAAAGCTTACTACGGTAAATAATTCGAGTCCCTTCGGGGAAAATACCTTTATCCTTTGTGTTTGGAAGAAGCCGTCTGCTTTTGGGCAGGCGGCTTCTTCGCAGTTAGTGCGTCTGGCGGTGCACGTTCTAAGAGGTGAAAGTCTCTGACCCTCCCGGCAATGGAAAGAGTGCAGCCAATGGCAAGAGTGTCATCGTGAGGTGGGGTCCGAAGGAAGCCGGATGTGGAAACCGACTGACCCACGGGCAAATCTCTGGTCTGTTTTAATTGCGAGATAACCGTAGCCATGCTATAATGCATACGTTACCGCCTCCAATCTGGTAACGGAGAGGAGGTGTTTCGCGTGGAATACGCTCTATCGTTTCTCATCGCTGTCGCGGCTGGTGTGGTTTGCCACCTCATCAACAAATGGTTGGACGGCGATAAGTAGTCGGTAACCAGCCTGTAGATGCCTAACTACACAAAATAGGAAGAAGGCCCAGGAGCTTGCACCTCCTGGGCCTTCGCTGTTCCGCATGGAACACTCTATCGTTTTGCCTACTGGCATTATAGCATATGCAGATTTTTTTTGCAAGATACCTAAATTCTTCGACCAGTACAAAATGGGATTGAAAAATCAGCAAACAGAATACATACGGGACTTCCGGTACGGATTTTTTGACTCGTCAGCACCAGATGGCCGTCCTTTTGAATTTCATACTGGGCGATATTGTCGCTTCGTTCATTGGCTACATATAAAAACCGGGATTCCGGATCGATTCCCAGGAATCGTGGAAAATCGCCCATAGAAGGAACAAAGCCCAGGGAAGAAAGTTTTCCGGAAATCGGATCTGCCTCAAAAAGCGCTACGCTGTCGTGTCCGCGGTTAGAGACATAGAGATATCTTCCGTCCTTGGTTATATCAATACCGCTGGCCAAAATAAGTTTGGGATCCGCGCAATTATCCGGCAGTGTCTGGGAAGTTTGGAATGGAATCATTTCTCCGGTTTCTTCGTTTAAAAGGTACGATATTACAACATTTCGCCGTTCATTTACCTGATATACAAAGCGGTTGTTAGGATGAACTGCCACATGACGACATTCATCCAAATTTCGTCCTCCTAAAGTGAAAACAGGCAGGAAGCCCTCTTCAGGAGAAAAAGTAAAGACATTGATGCCTGTTTTCGCTCCGGTTGTAATAT
Source organism: uncultured Enterocloster sp. (assembly GCA_944383785.1). Classification (GTDB taxonomy): domain Bacteria; phylum Bacillota; class Clostridia; order Lachnospirales; family Lachnospiraceae; genus Enterocloster. Next base: position 2,417 of record CALWQV010000062.1, read on the forward strand.
CTCGTCCGCCCTTTGCGGAAACAATCAGATACTTTTCATGACGGTCATAGAAAATTTGATGAGGGCAGGAATTTTTGCCTTCTTCTGCCCCGGGCAGGTGATAGTTAAATGCGACGTTTCCCAGACTGCCATCGCTATTCCTTTTAACTGCAACAATGTTTTCAGTCCCGAGACATGAAATTAAAATAAATTGATTGGATTTGTCCGGAATCAGGTAAACTGGGTTTTGTCCATGAATATCTACGGTATTGATCAGGGACAGGCAGCCAGATTCATGGTCAATCTTCAGCGCGCTGGCATGAGTTTGATCGCCGTGAACTGCATAAAGATAATTGTGGGTCTTATCCATACACAGGTAAGAGGGATTTTCCAGGCCTTCTACTGTCTGGATGTGCCTCCAAATTCCGGTGCTGTAGTCGGTCTCGTAGACTTCAATACCATTTCCCCGGGCATTGCGCTCTCTGGTAGTGCGGGAGCCAACATAAACGTAGTGTTTCATAACATTCTCCTTTCCTTTGCATTCTTCCTGCTTTTGACCGTAAATTTTAATCTTCTTTTAATTTTCCTCCATTAATATAAAATCATCAACAGAAACCAAAACAAATATCTAAACAAAATCAGATGATAGATGGAGGAATGAATATGAAGAAATTATTTGCAGGAATTACAGCAGGAATCACAGCAGCGGCTTTAGCGGGCATGATGGCGATGAATGTATTTGCCGCTCAGATTACAGAGGAGGAAGCGAAGAATATCGCTTTAAACCACGCTCAGGTAGGGTCAGACCAGGTGGCATATATTTTTGCCAAGGAAGATTTTGACGATGGCCGTTTTGTGTACGATGTGGAGTTTTTCACCACAGATTACAAAGAGTACGACTACGAGATCAACAAAGAGGATGGAACCATTTTAAGCTTTGACTTTGATGCGGAGCACTCCTACGACTGGGAAGCCCGCAGGGCCTGGCGGGAAGGCGGCGAAGGATCCGCCAGCCCCCGGAGAATCCGTCCGGAGGCGTCCATCACCGCAGACCAGGCCAAGGAGACTGCCTTAAAGCAGGCCGGGCTGACTGCCTCTCAGGTTTCCTATATTGAAGCGCATGAGGATTACGATGACGGACGCGTGCTTTATGAGGGAAAATTCTTCTACGGCGACCTGGAGTATGAGTTCGAGGTAGATGGAACAACCGGAGCTCTCATCGACTGGGATGTGGAGAGCATTTACGATTAAAGGAGGTTAAACCCAGTTGCGTACCGGATTAGATTGATCCGTCCATATAAACGATGAAAGAGCCGAAAAAATCGGCTCTTTTTTCTGCGGAAGCGTTATTGCTATTTGGTTGAACTGATTGGAATTAAAGTTTAACTTAAGTGCAGTTCTCTTTTTAATGCTTCTTGAAGAATTTGGGAAAAATTTACGTTTCGTTCTAGGGCGGCAGCGTTTAGCCATGCGGGGAGAGTTACAGTGCGGCTTACTGAGCGGTTTACTTGAGCCATACGGATCGAAGGCATATATACGTCAACAAGTACAGCCCGTTCGTTTTCTTCTGTATGGATTTTTGAAAGGGGCGTGGGGGAGGGAATCTGCTCCCTGTCTTCCTCCAGGCCATAAAGAACACAGCCGAGTAATTCGCGGGCGGAGATCAGGGCGTCATCCTCATTTTCCCCGCTTGTGGCAGCGTCTAAATCCGGAAAAGTGACGGCAATTTCCTGCCTGTCTTCATAAGTAAATATGGCGGGATAAAAATAGCGTTCTACCTTTTTCATGAGCTTACATCTCCTATCAATTTGTTTTGGGGAGTGCCGGGGCTACCGGAATAGTAGCCCTGACTGTCTTTCGATGCTGTCAAGCGTTTTGCGGGGTATGTCCTTGTCAGGATGTTTTAAGGTTACACGCCCCTTTTTGGTCGGGTGCTTGAATTGGTGGTGACTTCCTACACAATTCACTTCGTACCATCCGTCAGCCTTGAGCATGTTCAAGACCTCCCGTGATGAATAACTCTTCATGTAGTTGTTCCTCCTGACAATGATATAATAACACATATAAAAATAATTGTAAAGAACAATAACATATATTTTTATATGTGTTGCAGCAAGCGTAATTATATTATTGTATTATTATAGATATCATGATTCGTTAAAGAGAACGGAACAACCGGAGCTCTCATCGACTGGGATGTGGAGAGCATTTACGATTAAGTCCTACTGCACCCACACCCCATCCTCATCTACCTGGTATCCATCGGGGGTGGTTGTATCGGTCAGCATGGCTCCGCTATCATCGCAGTAGTACCAGAGATCCTGGGACAGCACCCAGCCGGTGACCATGTAGCCCTGGCCGTCAAAGAAATACCAGAAATCATCGATATACTGCCAGCTGTCCGCCGGATAGGTTTTATCCGCGTTGCAGTACCACCAGCGGCTGACGGTATCGTCCCACATCCAGATTCCGTAGTCAGCGGCAGAATCGCCGGGATTTAAGGAACCGGAGGCGGAAGAAGATTCATGGGAGGAGGCTCTTTCGTAGGAGCTTCCTCCTTTTTCGCGGATTTCCCTGGCCTCCCGGGATGAGACGGACCATTCATCGGATTCCGCCCAGGGACCTTTATTGGAGTAAGAGCCCAGGGCTCTTACTCGGAAATAATAATCACCCTTTTCGGTAAACTCATCGGAAAAGTTATACTCCGCAGAAGAGGTAGTCTGTATGGAGGTGACAGAATCCCCATCACGGTACAGGCGCACCTCATATTCCCTAGCATCCGGGCATAAGTCCCAGTAAGCCCATCCGGAGTCTTCGTCCCATTCCAGACCATCTACATCTAGGTCATAGCTATCATCATCCTCATCATCTCGTTCATCGGAATCGCTTGCCTCAGAATCCCGCTCTGCCTCATCCGCTGATTCACCGGGATCCATTGCCTCATCTTTTAGGGAGTCCTGATCCGCAAGCTTATCATCCACTACCTCGCCCTTTAAGGCATCCAGCCGGATGTATACGGTCAGCTGGTCCTTCCCGTGGGCAACGCTGGTTACATCGCCGTCGTCCCCCTTTAAGGTAATCTCATCCTCCGAAATATCGGAATCAAAAAGCGATTCTTCATCCAGGGAAAGGATAACCTGGATACTGGGCTCGTCTCCCCCCTGCCACGGCCTGCTGGGGGCTTTCATGATCTCCACCCGGTCTACATAGCAGCCGTCGGTATCTGTGGAAACCTCTACATCTCCCCCTTCTTCCCCCGCGCGGATATTGGACGAAAGATCCAGAGTAATGCGGTGGATGGTGTCCGCCAGAGCAGGGAAGGGCAGAGACGCAGACAGAAGGGCTGTAGCCAGCCACAGTTTCATTTTTGCTGTATTTCCCATAAAAAATCCCCCTTTTATCTCTATTATAAAGAAGGCCCATACAAAAGTAAATGTATAAAGGAAAATAGTTTTACAAATCATGGGTTCCGGTGGTATGATGAAGTGAGGGCGGCCAGAACTTTGCAGAGGTGCAGGCCGTGGCAGCAGACAGGACTAAAGGAGAAGGTACAAAATGGAGAAGGATGGGGAGCGAAAGAAAATTTTTGAAGATCTTCCGGTGGCATCGGCTTTAAGAACGATGGTAGTTCCGGCGGTGATCAGCCAGTTGATCGTGCTGATCTACAACATGGCGGATACCTTTTATGTGGGGCAGACGGGTAATCCCTATATGGTGGCGGGCACGTCTTTGATACTGCCGGTATTTAATATTTCCCTTTGCCTTGCGGGACTGGCGGGAATCGGCGGCGGAGCGCTGATATCAAGGCTTCTGGGAAAAGGCCGGGAGGATGAGGCCAGGCGAGTGAGCGTATTTTCCATCTATCTGGCGGTTTTGGTGGCGGCGCTGTTCGCGGCGGGGACGGGAATCTTTATGGAGCCCCTTTTAGGACTTCTGGGTGCGGGGGAGAATACCTACCGTTTTGCCAGGCAGTACGCCTCCTGCGTGATTGTGATCGGCGGCATTCCGACGGTACTTTCCAACGTACTTGCAAACCTGATCCGCAGCATCGGCCGCTCCAAGGAAGCGGGAACAGGAATCGTCCTGGGCGGCGTGCTCAATATCATTCTGGATCCCTTGTTTATGTTTGTGCTGCTGCCGGATGGATATGAGGTACTGGGGGCGGGCATCGCCACGGCTCTTTCCAACTGCATCGCCTGCCTATATTTCTTCGGCGTGCTGTTTCGGATGGGAAAAGGCTCTGTGATTACATTTAATCCCACCGTGGGAAGAGCCAGCCGGGAGAGTGTGATCGCGGTTTTTGCCGTGGGCGTTCCCTCCGCCGTGGCGACGCTGCTGTTCGACCTGGATTATGTGGTGATCGATAAGCTGATGGTGTCCTACCATGACCTGGCGCTGGCGGCCATCGGCATTGTGCTGAAGGTGGAGCGTTTCCCACTGAATGTTGGCATCGGCATCTGTCAGGGTATGCTTCCCCTGGTAGCCTACAACTACGCTTCCGGCAACTGGAAGCGGATGAAGGCGATTATCCGCCTGGCCAGGGGAGTGGGGCTTGCAGTCGCGGCGGCCAGTATTCTGCTTTACGAGCTGTTTACAACCCAGTTTATCCGGATTTTCATCTCGGACGCCCAGACCATAGCGCTGGCCTCGGATTTTCTGCGGGTCCGCGTGCTGGCAACGCCCCTGATGTTTTTGAGCTTTTTTACCGTATACCTGTTCCAGTCCTTTGGCAAGGGAAGGGTATCGCTGTTTTTGGGAGTTACCAGATGGCTGGTGTTTAACATTCCCATGCTGCTTCTGTTAAATTATATTTTCGGCATGTACGGTATCGTCTGGTCCCAGGTGACGGCGGATATTCTGACGGTGCTCTTGTCCTTTTATGTGTATTGGAGATTCGGGCCGAAAGAGAAGGGAGGGCATTATGCCAGTTTTTGATTTTAACCAGACACCAGAAACCTCAAAGGAACCGGAGTGTACCTATGAGGTATTTTACTCCAATGAATTCCAGGCATCGCCGGAGCATCCGATGCTGGTTTTAGATAATCGCGCCGGGGAGCTAAAGCACCATTCAAACGGCGTATTTACCAATCCCAGCAAGCGGACGGCCTTTGAGTTTAAAACGGAAAAAGGCACGGCGTGGGCCAATATTTTAAAGATTGACGCCCGCTTTGTCAGCCTTTTAAAGTGGCTGGGGGAGAGCCGCATCAGCGTGCGCCTTTCCGGCGAGAGGCGGGGAAATGAGTACGCGGTCTATAAAATTCGGGAAATCGCCTTTGGAGGCGGAGGGAAGCTCTCCGCCGAGGACGGTTTTCTCCAGTTTATGATTGAGCGGCTTCTTTCAAGCGACGCGCCTTCCAGGGAAATGCCTGAGGAGGAGGAAGAGGGCAGCGGCGACAGCATGAAGATCACCAGCATCCAGAGCATCACGGATTTCATCAACTGCGCCGGACGGACGCTGCCGGAGAATATCCGCCTCTGGGCAAGGCGTAACCTGGCGGTGGCCCGCTCCCACGAAGTCTCCGCAGAGGAGCGGCGCCACGCCCAGAGGGCCCTTTCCATCATGCTGAATATCCAGTGGAAGGGCAATTATTTCCCGTCCATTGATCCTGGGGAGGCGAGACGGATTCTGGATGAGGAGCTCTACGGCATGGAGCGGGTGAAGCAGCGGATTATTGAGACGATTATCCAGATCAACCGCACCCACACTCTGCCCGCCTACGGCCTTCTTCTCATCGGCCCGGCGGGAACAGGAAAATCCCAGATCGCCTACGCGGTGGCGCGGATTTTAAAGCTCCCCTGGACCACCCTGGATATGAGTTCCATCAACGATCCGGAGCAGCTGACGGGAAGCTCCCGCATTTACGCCAACGCCAAGCCCGGCATAATCATGGAGGCATTTTCTATCGCGGGGGAATCCAACCTGGTGTTTATTATCAATGAGCTGGACAAGGCGGCCGCAGGAAAGGGAAATGGAAATCCTGCGGACGTGCTTCTGACCCTTTTAGACAATCTGGGATTCACGGACAATTACATGGAGTGCATGATACCTACCGGGGGCGTTTACCCCATCGCCACCGCCAATGACAAGGATCAGATCAGCGCGCCGCTCATGTCCCGGTTCGCGGTGATCGAGATTCCCGACTACACGGCGGAGGAAAAGAAGGTGATTTTCTCCCGCTACGCCCTGCCCAAGGTATTGAGGCGCATCGGGATGCGGGCGGAGGAATGCAGCCTGACCACCGATGGGCTGGAGGCGGTGATCGATCTCCACCGGAACCGCAGCGGCATCCGGGATCTGGAGCAGGCGGCGGAGCACATTGCGGCCAACGCATTGTATCAGATTGAAGTGGATCACTTAAAGTCCGTGACCTTTGACGGGAAAATGGTGCGGGAGCTGCTGGGATGAAGGGAGGAAGCCTTTGAGAATTAAAAAGGACAGCCAGATTTTCAACCTGATGGACACCAATGGCAGGAGAAATGACGTGGTAAACGCCCTTCAGGGCTATCTCTCCATCCTGGACGATGTGCAGAATGGAAAGCGGATGAAATGGGCCTGCCTGCCGGGAAGCCTGGCCCAGTATGAATTTTACCGCCAGGCTATCCGGCGCTCGCCGGAGGTTTTTAAACAGCACGGGCCCTATGACCAGCTGCAAAAGGCTATGGAGCGGCACCCGGATTTCCGGCAGGCGGTGAGAAACGGGGATATCGGCTGGATCAGGGAGCACAGGGGAGCCTATGAAGGTCTAATCCGTCAGTTTGACAAGGGGATCGAGGACCGGGCCCGCCATTATACCAGCAATCTGGTAAAGCTGGGGCTGGCGGATGAGGACAGAAGGATCTCCCCGGCAGGGGAGCTGCTGTTAGATTTAAAGGGATTAAAAAGAGATCCGCTGGAGCGGCTGCTGCCCATTGACGGAGTCAATCTGGTGTATCTGCGCCAGCTTTTAAAGCTGCGGATTTTTGACGGGGAGGGCAGGCGGTATTATGCGCCCTTCCCGCTGGCTGTATTTGCCCTCCTAAAGCGGCGGCGGCTTTCGGAAAACGCTTTTTTGGAGCTGGTTCAGGGACTGGGCCCTTATTCGAACTTTGGGGGAATTGAAGGCTATGTGGAAAGCTACCAGGAGGGAAGGGTCGTAGAGGAAAGCGCCGTTGAAATTCCCGGGGAGCTTTGTGGACAAAAGCCTGTGGCAGAGGAAGTCTTCCGTCTCCATTTCCGAAACAGGAAAAGCGGCGCGGCGGTTGATATTTACTGGGAATTTTACGGACTTTTGTGGAATGTCTGGGAAAATCCCGGCGGGGCTTCGATGGAGGCTCTTCTGGGGTTTTATGAGGCCAACCGGCCTATGTTAAACAAAGCCTTCGGAGGGGGACAGAATCTTTTTCCCTTAAAGCTGGGGGAGCGGCCTTCGCTGGAAGATTTTCGGGAACAGCTGGAGGAGCTGTTTGGCACTCAGCTAAACCAAGCCCTTTACAGCCGGTTTGCACGGTCAAAAAAGTTGGATCAGATCCGGGAGTATTCCGATACCACAAAGCGGATCTTTAAAGCCACTGGCATGATCCGCTTTGACAACGGATACGCGGAGCTGGCCTATCTGCCTCTTTGCCAGTGTATTTTTCGGGAAGAGAGGCTGAAAGCCCAAATCGCGGGAAGGATCGATTCTTATGAGGACCGCCCCGGGGAAGCTTATGAGGAAGGGGCGGACAGTTATTTCTGCGGCGTGACGGGCCTGGCTGAAATTTTGGGATATTCCCAGAAGGAGATTTTAAAGATCCAGAGGGAGATCCAAAAGGCATTTCCCTTTGCCGGCATCAACGAGATTCCCAAAATTGTGGCGGATCAGAGAAGGCAGGAGTTTGCGCGGTTCATTGAAACCGCTTATCCCAGAAAGAAGGTTAAGGAGATCCTGGGGCTTTTTGAGGACCGGGGCAATGACGGGCGCATCAAGGAGCTGGTGAGCCCTGATGCTACAGTTCCCACTATTTACGAGTATATGGTAGGAATCGCCTGGTACTATTTTTCCGGCAGACGGATCGACCTTTTAGAGAGCTACAATTTGACCTTGTCCGCGGATTTTGAGCCGCTGGTTCACGCGGGAGGCGGCCAGGGGGATATCGTAATCTATGAGAAGGATCAGGTGGTGATGCTGGAAGCGACCCTGATGAACGCGGGCAGCCAGAAACGGGGAGAATGGGAACCGGTTCTGCGCCATTCTATTAACCTGAAGGTGGAGGAGGAAACGGCAGGTACGGGACGCCAGGTGACCACCTTCTTTATCGCGGATCAGTTTGACGCCAATACTATCAATATCTGGAAAGCGGTGGCTTCCGTTCCCCTTCAATCTTCTGTAGATCAGGATAAATTTACGGACAATGTGGTGATTATGCCGGTTCAAACCCAGGAGCTTTGCGCTCTTATGGACCAAAGCCAGGATTATGATGAGATTATTTCAAAGGTTCACCAGCTTTTTGAGGTGGATCAGAGAAGCTTTGATATGAGCTGGCGGGAGAAGTTTATGGAAGTCGTGACAGGGCATGATGGAGGGCTTTTAAAGGAGATGATGTAAGATGGCGCTGTACGCCCTGGGAGATCTGCATTTAAGCTTTCAGGCGAATAAGCCCATGGAAGCTTTTGGAAGAGTTTGGAAAAACCATGAGCGAAAGATCGAAAAATATGTCCGGCGGGCTGTAAAGCCCGAGGACACGCTGGTGCTGACCGGCGACCATTCCTGGGGAAGGAAACTTTCGGAGTGCAGAGAGGACCTGGCCTTCATCGAGGCTCTTCCAGGGCGCAAGGTCCTTCTTCGGGGAAATCACGACATGTTCTGGGACGCGAAAAAGACCGCCCGGCTGAATGAAGAGTACGCCGGGAGGCTCTTTTTTATGCAGAACAATTTTGCCGTTTATAAGGATTACGCCCTGGTGGGGACCAAAGGCTATACCTTTGAGGGGCCCTTTTATCTGGACCGGTGGGGCAATCTGACCGGTTGGGATGAGGAGAAGGAGAAGCAGGCAAAAAAGCTGGTGGCAAGGGAAATGGCCCGGCTGCGGGATTCCTTCGAGCAGGCCCGGAAGGCCGGATTCCGGAAGTACATTATGTTTCTCCACTATCCGCCTACCAATATTCTGGAGGAAACATCCCCCTTTACGGAGATTGCCAGAGAGTATGGGGCTTCGGCTGTGGTCTATTCCCACTGCCATGGAGAGCGCCGGTTTGGGGACAGCATCCGGGGGGAGTTTCAGGGCATCCGTTATATGTTGGTGTCCGGAGATTATCTGGATTTTCAGCCGGCGCTTGTGCTGTCATGAAAATGGACGGCAGGGGCAACGGCAATGGTCATCGGGCAAGCGCAGCATATTTCTGCGGACGAAGCATGCGCCCGGGGATCTTGTATATCTATTTCCGTTTCTTCATCACCTCAACTGCCACCCCAAGGCAGACAAGCACCACCAGAATAGGAAACACAAAGCTGCTGCTTCCGGTCTCACTGGCTGCGGGAGCAGCAGCGCTTTCTGCTGCTTCGCTGGTCTGGGACACGGCAGTGGTCTCCGGGGCAGCGCTTTCGCTTTCCTCGTCGCCGCTTTCCTGGGTGAATACCAGAATCGGCTGCTCCCGGTACTCGTCCACCGTGATACCGAAACCGGAATAGTTGTCGATGTAAACCTCCTGCTGATCCCCATTCAGGCGGACTCCATGAGCTCCATCGGCCAAAGAGATCTGTAAAAGTCCCTCTTCATCGGTGGTTCCCTCAGCGCTTTCACCGCCGTCCACCTGGTAAGATACCCTCTGGCCGCTCAAAGGATTTCCGGACTCGTCTGTGATTAAGATGGAGGCCGTATAATCACCGGGTTCGTATCCCTCGCCGCGCATCCGAATTCGGTTTGCGGTCCCGGCGTATCCCTCCAGCCTTCCATCCTTCAGACAGCTTTCCAGATATGACTGCACGGTTTCCAGCTCGCCGCCGGCTTCGCCGTATTTGGGAAGCTCCGCCAGCATAGTGTAGTCGTTTCCGCCGCTCATAATATAATTGTTGCTGGCCATAATGATTTCTGTTGCCGTATCCGCCCGGTCCAGGGGATCTGTCTGCCCGTCCAGGGTAATGGAAGTTACCCTCTGTCCGGCTTCCCCATCTGGATTAAAGACAACCGTAAAGCCGGAAATCTGCAGAAAGCCTCCGGAATTTGTCTCCTGGAGCAGCATGCCCGTCTCAGGGTCCTGTCCGTCCAGAGGCAGGCCGGAAACCTCCATCACTTCATAGAGAATGGCGGGCGTCACCTTTTTCAGATAGATGGTATTGGAGAAGGGGAAGGCGGAAATCAGATCCCCCACGGTAATCTCTCCATTTGGAATCATAGCGCGGATTCCGCCGCCATTTTCCACCGCCACAATGGGAAGATCGGTATCCTGGCCTAAATCCTCCACATAGCGTCCGGCGGCAGCACGGAAGGCATCCGCCGCGAAATCGCCGTAATTGGTTTCCACAAGGCGGGTAACGGCCACCACGCCGATCTGCCCAGCCCAAAGGGTCGTATCTGTGCTGCCGATCACCTCATCCAGAAGGCCGGTCTGAGACTCTTCAATCTGAGAAAGCTTCTGGGAAACCGCATCGCTTGCGGTCACATCTGACAGCAGATCAAGGGTCAGCAGCTCCTCCGCTGCGGTTACCTCATCGCCTGTTACTTCCAGGGTCAGTTTGCCGATTCCGGCCATCTGGGAACCGGTCTGAACGATGAGAATCCCGTTGGTTTCCTCGTTTTCAACGGTGTGGCTGTGTCCGTCTATGATGACGTCCAGCTGATCCTGATAATCTCCGGTCAAAGCCTCAGCCAGATCGACGCTGGTGCAGGAGGCGTCTGAATTTCCCATATGGCAGAGGGCCACGATGGCGTCCACGCCCTCCTCCTTCAGATGATCGATTTCCTGCTTTGCCGCCTCGATTTCATTCTTAAATTCCAGCCCGGAAATACCGGCCGGATTGGTGGAAGTGGCGGTATCCGAGGTGGTCAGGCCGAAAAATCCGATGCGCAGGCCATTTCGCTCAATCACGGTGTGGCAGCCTGTATTTCCCTCCGGTATATCCTGAAGCAAAGGCTTTCCGTCCTGATAAATATTGGCCGAAAGAATGGGGAAATCCGCCGCCTTGGCGTTAGCTAAGAACTGCTCCGTCCCAAAGTCAAACTCGTGGTTTCCGGCCGTCATCAGATCGTATCCCGCCAGGTTCATCAGCTCGATGACGTCCGCACCCTTGGTCAGGGAAGCCAGGGGAAGTCCCTGGGTGGCGTCCCCGGCGTCCACCAGGATGGAATCAGGCGTACTCTCTTTTAGTCCGGCCGCCAGGCCGATGCCGACGATGCTCTCTCCGTCCCCGTTTAAGTAGCCGTGAGTATCGTTCGTGTGGTAGATCACTACCTGGCTCTCGCCACCATCCTCCTGGGCAGCCATGGCCCAGGGCGCCGCCGTGGAAGACATAAGCAGCGCGGTTACAAGAAACACGATTCGTTTTTTCATAATTTTTCCTCCTCGTATCGTTGTCCATGGAAAGTTAATCGATTCCCCGCAGCCCCACCTGGCCCACAAAGGGCCGGACGGTGCGGGCAAATTCCTCCAGCTCTTCCCGATGAAAGGCATCAAAGGTTTCCGGAAAAAGAACCTCCCCATTATCCACAAAATTTTGAATATAGTACTGGGGACATCCTTTAATCCAGGGGCCGATCTGCCGGAAATCCTCATGGGTATGGATGCCCCGCACCGCCGTTGTCCGAAACTCAAAGGGAAGAGTTCCTTCTAATAGAAAAGACACGCTCTCGCGAATGGTCTCCAGATTCAGCCCCGGGGCTCCGGTTACATCTGGGTAATGGTCCGGCCCGGCTTTAATATCCATGGCCACATAGTCCAAAAGACCTTTGCCGCACAGATCTTTTAAAATCTCAGGACGGGAACCGTTGGTATCCAGCTTTACAAGAAAGCCCAGGCTGCGGATCCGGCGGATGAAGTCCTCCAGATCCGGCTGCATGGAAGGCTCTCCGCCGGTGATGCAGACGCCCTCTAAAACCCCTCTTCGCTTTGTTAGAAATTCCAGAACCTCATCCGCCGTAAAAAGCTCCTGACTCCAGGAAGGCAGCAGGCCGCTGTTATGGCAGAAGGGGCAGCGGAAGTTGCAGCCGCCGGTAAATACGGTGGCTGCCACATGTCCAGGAAAGTCTAAAAGGGTTGTTTTTTGAAGTCCGCAGATTTTCATGTTGAAAGAACCTTTCTTTTTTTCTGAATTTTTACTATACTGGATAAAAGTGTTCCCAGCTAGTATAGCACAAGCGCGGTAATGGGACAAGAATCTGGCGGGAGAGATTTTGAGATGAAGAGAATGACGGATGACGAGCGATATATGAAAGAAGCGGTACGGCAGGCAAAAAAAGCAGCCCTTCTGGGCGACGTGCCCATAGGCTGCGTGATTGTCTATGAGGGGAAGATCATTGCCAGAGGCTATAACCGCCGGATGGCGGACAAGAGCACCCTTGCTCACGCGGAGATCATTGCTATCAAAAAGGCCTGCAAAAAGGTGGGGGACTGGCGGTTGGAGGGCTGCATTATGTACATTACCCTGGAGCCATGCCCCATGTGCGCCGGGGCCATCGTTCAGGCCAGGATTCCCCGGGTGGTCATCGGCTGCCTGAATCCTAAGGCCGGCTGCGCCGGCTCCGTGCTGGATCTGCTCCATGAGGAAGGCTTTAACCATCAGGTCCAGGTAGAGCAGGGCGTCCTGGAAGAGGCCTGCTCCCGGATGATGAAGGACTTTTTTAAGGAACTGAGGGAGCGCAAAAAAGCGCAGAAGCCTATACGGACTGAAACCCTTTCCCAATAATTTCACTGGAATTGGAGATCATCTGTTTATATTTTTATTTGCCAGCATTGGAATCACCCAGTCCACCAATAAGTTTATCGGCTTTACGCCCTTAGGGGTGATGCTGGCCGCTACGCTGGGCTATGATGCCGTGGTGGGAGTCGCCATCGTCTTTATGTGGATGGGAATCTTAAGCGGATTTGCCTACGGATACAGCCCAAGTAAAATTGCAACGGAATTTGTAAAGGGCGCAAAGGGAATGATTTCCGCCGCCCTGATTGTAGGGCTGGGAGCGGCCTGCATCATCATGATGGTATGCGTGGTGATCGGGTACTAGATTTACGATTTTGACAACTCGCACCCCTCTTGACAAAACCGGAGGGGCAGGTTATACTAAACAAGCATATTTACCGCAGATCAAGCAGTCATAAAGTTTCCACGCAGCCGGGGAGCTGGCGGTGCCCTGCACCTGCAATCCGCCTCAGCAGGGGTGATGCTCTGCCCCGGACATCTTGCTGTGAAGCTGCCTTATGAAAGTGGTGACGACGCTTGGGTCTTGCGCAATGGGAATCCG
>CALWQV010000063.1 GCA_944383785.1 uncultured Enterocloster sp.
GAAAATGTGCGCCGGGATATTGTGCTGAACCTGGAAGCAATGGAATTTGAGGTGGAAGCTTCCCACCACGAGCTGGCTCCTGGCCAGCATGAGATCGATTTTGAGTATACGGATGTGCTTCAGGCTGCGGATCACATTATGACCTTTAAGATGGCGGCCAAGACCATCGCCAAGGGCCACGGCCTTCACGCCACCTTTATGCCCAAGCCAAAGGAAGGGGTAAACGGCTCCGGAATGCATATCAATATGTCCTTGGCCGATGAAAACGGGCGCAACGCCTTTGTGGATGATTCGGACCCGCTGGGACTTAGCCAGACGGCCTACCACTTTATGGCGGGGCTGCTAAATCACATGAAAGGGATGACCATCCTGACCAATCCGCTGATTAACTCCTACAAGCGTCTGGTTCCGGGCTACGATGCGCCGATTTATATTTCCTGGTCCCCCACCTCCAACCGCAGCTCCTTAATCAGGATTCCCTCCGCCAGAGGGGAGAGCACGCGGATTGAGCTGCGCTGCCCGGACTCAGCTATGAACCCCTATCTGGCCCTGGCAGCCTGCCTGCAGGCGGGGTTAGACGGTGTGAAACGGCAGCTTCCCATTCCGCCGGAGGTTAAGGGCAACCTCTTTGCCGCCAATCCGTCGGAGCTGGAGGAAAGAGGGCTGGAACGGCTTCCAGAGACTTTGGGAGACGCCATACAGGAATTTAAGAAGGACGGCTTTATCCATCAGGTTCTGGGAGATCACATTTTCACCAAGTATCTGGAAGCCAAGGAAAAGGAATGGCGGGAGTTCCGCACCAAGGTGACGGACTGGGAGCTGAAAGAGTACCTGTATAAATACTGATCAAAACCCCGAAAGGGGTCAGGCAGCTTGGAGGTGATGGCGTGACCAATGTGATCGTGGCCTTTTCGAAACCGGAGGATGGGAAAAGCATCCGGAGCATTTTGGTGAAAAATGGATATCAGGTTCCCTCGGTCTGCACCTCCGGGGCTCAGGCCATCGCGGCGGCGGAAAGCCTGGGGGACGGGATCGTGGTCAGCGGATACCGGTTTGAAGATATGCTGTACCTGCAGCTGCGCCAGTACCTGCCGGATTACATTGATATGCTGCTGATCTCATCACCCAGCCGCCTGGAGGGGCCTCTGCCGGAAGGAGTCACATTTCTCCCCATGCCTTTAAAAGTAGGGGAGCTTTTAAACGCCCTGGAGAAGACCATTCAAAATCGGGAGCGCCTAAGGCAGAGGCGAAAGAAAGGTCCTAGGGAACGCAATCCCGAGGAAATCCGTCTGATCGGGGAGGCAAAGGCCCTTTTAATGGAGCGAAAAGGGATGACGGAAGCCCAGGCACACCGCTATATTCAAAAATGCAGTATGGACAATGGCAGCAGCCTGGTGGAAAACGCCCGGATGGTGATCCGCCTTTTTGGCGGCTGAAGCGCGGGGGAACGGAGTATTGGAATGAAATTCACGAAAATGCAGGGAATCGGCAACGATTATATCTATGTAGACTGTTTTAAAGATCAGGTGGCCCGGCCGGATCAGGTGGCCCGCATGGTCAGCGACCGCCGTTTCGGCATCGGAGGGGACGGCCTGATTCTCATCTGCCCGTCAAAGCTGGCGGACTGCCGGATGGAGATGTACAATGCCGACGGCTCCCAGGGGGCCATGTGCGGCAACGGCATCCGCTGCGTGGGAAAATACGTTTACGACCACGGCCTGGTGCCCCAGGAGCGGGATACCATAACCGTAGAGACGGCCTCCGGCCTGCGGACCCTGGCAGTTCACAAAGAGTGGGAAGGCGGGGCCTGGAAGGCGTTGGCCCTGACGGTGGATATGGGGGAGCCCAAGCTGACCTCCGCACTTCCCGAGCCCATTCTGGTGGCGGACAGGCAGCTGGAATTTATCGGCGTCAGCGTGGGAAATCCACATGCCGTCTATTTTACGGACCAGGTAGAAGCCCTTGACTTAGAGCATCTGGGGCCTCACTTTGAGAATCACCCCCGTTTCCAGCCGGAGCGGGTGAACTCGGAGTTTGTCCAGGTGCTGGATCGGACCCATATCCGCATGCGGGTGTGGGAGCGAGGCAGCGGGGAGACGTGGGCCTGCGGCACGGGAGCCAGCGCCAGCGTGTACGCCTGCGTTTTAACGGGCCGCACGGAGGATGCGGTGACGGTAAAGCTTACCGGCGGGGAGCTTTTGATCCGCTATGACCGGGGAAAGGGGCATCTATTTATGACCGGCCCGGCGGTGGAAGTCTTTACGGGAAATATTGACATTCCGGAAAATTTATACTATGATTATGAATGATTAGGTGTACGTAACTCTCAGGGACCAGGAAACGCAAAGGAGCGCGGTAGAGGTTCCTGAGAGTATTTGTTATCACTAAGATTAAGGAGGATTTTTCACCAATGTTTCGAGTGAACGAAAATTATTTGAAGCTTCCGGGAAGTTATCTGTTTTCTACCATTGCCAAGAAGGTAGCCGCATTCCAGAAGGAGCACCCGGACCGGGAGATCATCCGCTTGGGAATCGGCGATGTAACCCAGCCCATCGCTCCGGCGATTATCGAGGCCCTGCACAAGGCGGTGGACGAGATGGGCCATGCCGAGACGTTCCACGGCTACGCGCCGGACCTGGGCTACGGTTTTCTGAGGGAAATCATTGTGGAGAAGGATTACAAGGCCTGGGGCTGCCCTGTGGAGGCGGACGAGATCTTTGTCTCCGACGGCGCCAAGAGCGACTGCGGAAACATCCAGGAAATCTTTTCCGAGGACTGCCGCATTGCGGTCTGCGACCCTGTTTACCCGGTTTATGTGGATTCCAACGTGATGGCCGGGCGTGCCGGCGATTACGATGCCGCCACGGAAAAGTGGAGCAAGGTGATTTACATGCCCTGTACGGCGGAGAATGATTTTGTGCCGGAGCTTCCGAAAGAAACGCCGGATCTGATCTATCTGTGCCTGCCCAACAACCCCACGGGAACGACCCTCACCAGGGACCAGCTTCAGGTGTGGGTGGATTACGCCAACCGGGTAGGGGCTGTGATCCTTTATGACGCTGCTTATGAGGCGTATATTACGGAGCCGGACGTGCCCCACAGCATTTTTGAGCTTCCCGGCGCCAGAACCTGCGCCATTGAGTTCCGCTCCTTCTCAAAGAAAGCGGGCTTTACCGGCCTGCGCTTAGGCTTTGTGGTTGTGCCCAAGGACTTAAAGTGCGGGGACGTGATGGTCCATTCCCTGTGGGCCCGCCGCCACGGCACCAAGTTTAACGGGGCTCCCTACATCATCCAGAAGGCTGGCGAGGCCGTTTATTCCGATGAGGGAAACCGACAGGTGATGGAGCAGGTGGCATACTATATGCGCAACGCCAAGGTGATTTACGACGGCCTAAAGGAGGCGGGCTATAGGGTCTTCGGCGGCGTCAATTCTCCCTATATCTGGCTGAAGACGCCGGAGGGGATGACCAGCTGGGAATTTTTTGATTACCTTCTGGACCAGGCCGGAGTGGTAGGAACGCCCGGAAGCGGCTTCGGGCCCAGCGGCGAAGGATATTTCAGGCTGACCGCCTTTGGAACCTATGAGAACACCGTGAAAGCGGTGAAGGCGATTGCTGCCATCCGATAAGGAGTGGGGAAAATGGATGAGGTTGACCGCAAGATACTGAAGCTTTTGCAGGCGAACGCCAGGATGTCCCTAAAATCCATTGCGGAGAAGACGTTTCTGTCCTCCCCGGCGGTTTCCGCCAGGATCGAGCGATTGGAGAAAGAGGGAGTCATTACCGGATACCATGCCCAGCTGGACCCGGTGAAGCTTGGCTATCATATCCTGGCGTTTATTAACCTGGACGTGCGTCCGGAGGACAAGCCGAAATTTTACGCCTACGCTGACGAGATGCCCAATATTCTGGAGTGCAGCTATGTGACCGGCGAATTTTCCATGCTGTTAAAGGTCGCCTTCCAGAGCACCAGGGAGCTGGATCTTTTTATCGGACAGCTTCAGAAATATGGAAAGACCAGCACCCAGATCGTATTTTCCACCCATGTGGGCCCCAGGGGTGTGGAGGTGGAACCTCAGGCGGATTAAAGAGATCCTGTCAACATTCAGACGAAACCGGCATATGGTGTTATAGAAGCGCCATATTGTAAAAGGAGAGTCTTTAGATGGCAGGTGTAAAAACTGTAATTCTGGATGCCGGCCACGGCGGATCTGATCCGGGAGCGGTCTATATGGGCCGCAAGGAGAAGGACGATGCCCTGGCCCTGACCCTGGCCGTTGGAGAGCAATTAACCCGGGACGGAATCCGGGTACTTTATACACGGGTAAATGACGTCTATGACACGCCTCTGGAGAAGGCCCAGATGGGAAATGAATCCGGAGCCGATTATTTTGTATCCATCCACCGCAACGCGATGCCGGTTCCCGGCAGTGCATCCGGAGCCCAGGTTTTGGTTTATGAGGATTCGGGGATTCCGGCTCTGATGGCGGAGAATATCAGCCGGAAGTTAGCGGAGGCCGGTTTTAAGGATTTGGGAATTGAAGAGCGCCCCGGCCTGATCGTGCTGCGCCGCACCAAGCTCCCTGCTGTGCTGGTGGAGGCGGGATTTATTGACAGCGAAGGTGACAATGAATTTTTTGACCGGAATTTTGAGGCCGTTGCCAGGGCCATTGCCGAGGGAATTGAGGAAACCATCAGGGCGCAGGAGAATGAGCGGCCGGAATATTATCAGGTTCAGGTAGGAGCTTACCGGCAGAGAGAGCCTGCAGAGCGGCTGAAAGAGGAGCTTGCGGGAAAGGGACTTCCGGCCTTTTTAGTCTACGATGACGGGCTTTACAAGGTGCGGGTGGGCGCTTTCCTCAATATGGATAACGGAGCAAATATGGAGCGGATGGTGCGGGCCATGGGCTATCCCACGGTTCTGGTAAAGGAGCGGGCTATGGGCCTGTCCTGATTGCATAGAAGAAAACATAGAAAAGAGCTTCCCGGCGGAGTACGAAACAGCGGGGGAAGCTCTTTTTTGCAGCGTGCCGGCGTCTTAAACCAGCTCCGCGATGCGGGTGATGCCCACATAGATATGGGAAATCTTGTACCAGGTGGCAAAATCCACGGCTCCAGTCTGGGGAAGGCCGAAAATGGACTGGAATTCTTTCACCGAAGCGGCGGTGGCGGGGCCGTAGATGCCGTCCGGACGCACCCTGGGAATGGCGCTGTAAACGGCTGCGATGGCGTCCAGCTGCTCTTGAAGCTGGGTTACCTTCTGTCCGGTGCTCCCCTGGGTCAGGTCATAGCCAGGCCAGGAGGAAGGTATGCCGGATATGGCTTCCGCCGTATTGACGTAGATGGAATCTCCGTAGAAATACCGGAGGATTTCGATGGGAGCGTAGCCCTGCTCCCCAAGCTCGCAGGAGCCCCATTGGGTCATCCAGTTCGGGCACTGAACCTGCCGCCCGTCGCAGTACTGGGTGAGGATGGGCTGGCGCACCCCGGGGCGGGCCAGATAATTGTCAAAGATCTCATCCACAATCACGGAGATGCTTTCATAAATATTCCTCCCATAAATCCACTTGTGATCGAAGGCGGTGGAGGAGGTGATGGTGAAATCGTAGCCCTGGTTCCGATACCACTCGGTGTAGACCCGGTTGAGGGTAAAGGACATGATGGCCAGCACATTGGCGGTGATGGAAGCCTGGGGCCAGGTGGAATAGATCTCGCTGGAGGCCACATTTTTGATGTAGTCCCGGTAGGGTACATAATAATTTTTCGCCGTGGAATCGGTGGGAACCCCGTCGTGGACAATGATGGTCTGAGGAACCACCACCCGGCTGAGGACGATTTCGCCGGATTCATTTGTAGGCTTGATTTCGGCTTCCGCGATTTTGGGCGGATAGCTGCCGTACAGGGTATGGTCGGGAATGACCACTGGATTTTCCGCTTCGTCCGGGTCGCCTGCGGGGGTTAAGGCCGCCGGCTGGATGGCGGTGGAGCCGGAAAGCACCTCGGTTCCCACAATTTCCAGGGGGGAAAAGCCGTCGGCCTCGATCCGCAGCCGGTAGTCCGCGTAAGGCCGTTCATCTCCCGGTGCGAGGCTCAGGTTGGAGGGGGGCGCGGGAAGCCGCACCTGGGGGCTCTGGCCGGAACTGTCGGTGGTAACCTGCTCGAAAGGAGTCTGGGGGTTATCCTGGGAGTAAATGGTGATCCGGGCATTTTCGATGGGAAAGTGATTCTCCACGTTGACGGCGTCGACCTGCAAAAGCCCGTAAGAAGAGTTGGAATTTGAATCTGCCATACTGCTGCCTTTCAGCAATTCATCACTACAGTATAAGCGGGCCGGGCCGAAACTATGACTGGGCGGGCGAAAATCCCGGGAGAGAGGCGGGCAAAAAAAATTAGTTTCGGACAAAAATATTTAGCCTTCAAAGTCATTGCAAATTCATGCAAAATCAAGTATAATCTTTACAATTTGGGCTGAGGCCGGAATTTCCAGCGGTGCGAAAGTCCAAAACCCAACAATATGATAAAGAAAGGACAGGTATTCCCATATGAAAGCATATCTCATACTGGAAGACGGAACTGTGTTTGCAGGAACCAGCATCGGTTCGACTCGGGAAGTGATCAGCGAGATCGTATTTAACACTTCCATGACCGGTTATCTGGAAGTTCTGACAGACCCATCTTATGCCGGGCAGGCGGTGGTGATGACCTATCCACTGATTGGCAATTATGGAATCTGCCACGCAGATATGGAATCCGGCCAGCCCTGGCCAGACGGCTATATTGTAAGAGAATTGTCCCGAATCCCCAGCAATTTCAGAAGCGAGGATACGATTCAGAATTTCTTGAAGATTCATGATATTCCAGGCATCAGCGGTATCGATACCAGAGCCCTCACCAAAATTTTAAGAGAAAAAGGTACTATGAACGGCATGATCACAACCACAGAGTATGCTGACCTTTCCGAGCCCATCCGCAGGATGAAGGAGTATCAGGTGACGGGGGTTGTGTTGAGGACGACCACAAAGGAGAAGTATGTGCTGGAAGGTCCCGGAAAGAGGGTAGCCCTGATGGATTACGGCGCGAAGCGCAATATTGCCCGCTCCTTAAACGAGAGAGGCTGCCAGGTGACGGTTTACCCGGCGGACACCCCCGCTGAGACAGTGCTGGCGGATCATCCCGACGGCATCATGCTCTCCAACGGCCCTGGAGATCCCCAGGAAAATGTGCAGATTATTGAGGAGGTCAAGAAGCTTTACCAGTCGGATGTGCCTATCTTTGCCATCTGCTTAGGGCACCAGCTGATGGCCCTGGCAAACGGCATGAGAACCTATAAATTAAAGTATGGCCACCGGGGCGGCAACCACCCGGTAAAGGATCTGGAAACAGGCCGGGTATATATTTCCTCCCAGAACCACGGCTATGTGGTGGACACTTCGAATCTGGATCCATCCGTTGCCGTCCCCGCTTTTGTCAACGTCAACGATGGAACCAACGAGGGCTTAAAGTACACGGGGAAGAATATTTTCACCGTCCAGTATCACCCTGAGGCCTGCCCCGGGCCTCAGGACTCAGGATACCTGTTTGACCGTTTTATGAAGATGATGGAGGTGTAAAGAGAATGCCAAAGAATCCTGACATTAAAAAAGTTCTGGTATTGGGCTCCGGCCCCATTGTCATCGGCCAGGCGGCGGAGTTCGACTACGCCGGCACCCAGGCCTGCCGCTCCCTAAAGGAGGAGGGCGTGGAGGTGGTGCTCTTAAACTCCAATCCGGCTACCATCATGACGGATAAGGACATCGCCGACCGGGTTTACATCGAGCCCCTGACCGTGGAGGTGGTGGAGCAGCTGATCTTAAAGGAGCGGCCTGACAGCATCCTTCCCACCCTGGGGGGCCAGGCGGGGCTGAACCTTGCCATGGAGCTGGAGGACGCGGGCTTTTTAAAGGAGCACAATGTGCGCCTCATCGGAACCACGGCCCTGACCATCAAGAAGGCCGAGGACCGGGAGGTGTTTAAGGAAACCATGGAGAAGATCGGCGAGCCCGTAGCTCCTTCGGATATTGTGGAAAGCGTGGAGCAGGGACTTGCGGTGGCAGGTCGCATCGGCTACCCGGTGGTGCTGCGGCCCGCCTACACCCTGG
Source organism: uncultured Enterocloster sp. (assembly GCA_944383785.1). GTDB lineage: Bacteria > Bacillota > Clostridia > Lachnospirales > Lachnospiraceae > Enterocloster. Next base: position 8,138 of record CALWQV010000063.1, read on the forward strand.
GCGGCTCCGGCGGCGGAATCGCCTATGACGAGACTCAGTGCGCGGAGATTTTGGAAAACGGCCTGCGCCTTTCACGTGTGGGGCAGGTGCTGGTGGAGCGCTGCATCGCCGGATGGAAGGAAATCGAGTACGAGGTCATGCGGGACGGCGCGGGAAATGTGATCACCGTCTGCAACATGGAGAACATTGACCCCGTAGGCGTCCACACCGGAGACAGCATCGTGGTGGCCCCCTCCCAGACTCTAGGGGATAAGGAGTACCAGATGCTCAGAACCTCCGCCTTAAAGATTATCAGCGAGCTGGGCATCACCGGCGGCTGCAACGTCCAGTACGCCCTGCACCCGGAAAGCTTTGAATACTGCGTCATCGAGGTAAATCCCCGTGTAAGCCGTTCCTCCGCCCTGGCTTCCAAGGCCACCGGCTACCCCATCGCCAAGGTGGCGGCCAAGATTGCTCTGGGCTACACCTTAGATGAGATCAAGAACGCGGTGACGGGCAAGACCTACGCCAGCTTTGAACCTATGCTGGACTACTGCGTGGTAAAGATGCCCCGCCTGCCTTTTGACAAGTTCATCAACGCCAACCGGGCTCTGGGAACCCAGATGAAAGCAACCGGAGAGGTGATGAGTATCTGTACCAACTTCGAAGGAGCCCTGATGAAGGCCATCCGCTCCTTAGAGCAGCATGTGGACAGCCTTATGTCCTATGATTTCTCCCACCTAGATTACCGCAAGCTCTTGGAAGGGCTGCTGATCGTGGACGATATGCGCCTCTGGAGAATCGCCGAGGCCCTGCGCCGGGGAATTTCCATTGAGGAGCTCCACGACATTACCAAGATTGACTGCTGGTTCATCGACAAGTTGAAGATTCTGGTGGAGATGGAGAAAGCCTTAAAGGAAGTGGGAGAGGGCAAGGCCCAGTTGACGCCCGACCTTCTGCGGGAAGCCAAGCGGATTGAATTTCCGGATACGGTCATCGGGCGGCTCACGGGCATGGAGACGGAGCAGGTGAAGAAGCTGCGCTATAACAGCGGAATCCGGGCCGCCTACAAGATGGTGGACACCTGCGCGGCGGAGTTTGCCGCCGAGACGCCTTACTATTATTCCTGCTTCGGCAGCATCAACGAGGCGGAGCAGACGACGGGAAAGAAGAAGGTGCTGGTTCTGGGCTCCGGCCCCATCCGCATTGGACAGGGAATCGAGTTCGACTTCTGCTCCGTCCACAGCACATGGGCTTTCCGCAAAGAGGGTTATGAAACTATTATCATCAACAACAACCCGGAGACGGTGAGCACGGACTTTGATATCGCCGACAAGCTGTATTTTGAGCCCCTGACGGCGGAGGACGTGGAGAGCATTGTGGATATCGAGAAGCCCGACGGGGCAGTGGTGCAGTTTGGCGGCCAGACGGCCATCAAGCTGACCGAAGCCCTGATGAAGATGGGCGTACCGATTCTTGGAACCGCAGCGGAGGATGTGGACGCGGCGGAGGACCGGGAGCGCTTTGACGAGATTCTGGAACAGTGCCGGATTCCCCGTCCTGCGGGCCACACGGTATTCACTGCGGAGGAAGCCAAGGCGGCGGCCAGGGAGCTTGGCTATCCGGTGCTGGTGCGCCCCTCCTACGTGCTGGGCGGCCAGGGTATGCAGATCGCCATCAACGATCAGGATATCGACGAGTTTATCGGAATCATCAACCAGATTGCCCAGGAGCATCCCATCCTGGTGGATAAGTATATTATGGGCAAGGAGATCGAGGTGGACGCCATCTGCGACGGCGCCGACATCCTGATTCCCGGCGTTATGCAGCATATCGAGCGCACGGGCATCCACTCCGGAGACAGTATTTCCGTCTACCCGGCCCAGGATTTGACAAAGGGAAATATTGACACCATTGTGGACTACACGGAGAAGCTGGCCAGGGCCCTCCATGTAAAGGGAATGATCAACATCCAGTTCATTGTGGACGGGGAGGATGTGTATATCATCGAGGTCAATCCCCGTTCCTCCCGGACGGTACCCTACATCAGCAAGGTGACGGGAATCCCTATCGTGCCTCTGGCAACCCAGATCATCTGCGGACACACCATCCGGGAGCTGGGATACACGCCGGGGCTTCAGCCTGCGGCGGATTACATTGCCATTAAGATGCCGGTATTCTCCTTTGAGAAGATTCGGGGAGCGGAAATCAGCTTAGGGCCGGAGATGAAGTCCACGGGAGAATGCCTTGGAATCGCCAAGACCTTCAATGAGGCGCTTTATAAGGCCTTTGAGGGAGCAGGCGTGCGCCTGCCCAAGTACAAGAACATGATCATGACCATCCGCCACAGCGACCAGGAGGAGGCGGTGGAGGTGGCCCGCCGGTTTGAGGCTGTGGGCTACAAGATTTTCGCCACCAAGGGCACGGCCAGAACCTTAAAGGCCCATGGGGTGAAGGCTTTGGAGATCCGCAAGCTGGAGCAGGAGTCCCCCAATATCCTGGATCTGGTGCTGGGCCATCAGATCGACCTGATCATCGACATCCCAGCTCAGGGCGCGGAGCACGGCAAGGACGGGCTGGTGATCCGCAGAAACGCCATCGAAACCGGCGTCCATGTGCTCACCAGCCTGGACACAGCGAACGCTTTGGCTACCAGCCTGGAGAACCGGGCTAAGGAATTGACGCTGATCGATATTGCGAAGGTGAAGAATGTGTAGGCTTTGGGATAAAGAATAGAAAAGTGAAAAAAAGCGCGGCTTTTGGCAGAAAGGTCTGCCGGGGCCGCGCTTTCATGATTTTAATTTTAGGAAGGCTGTCCAAGCTTTGCAAGGGTATCCCCCGCAATCCGATAGACCGTCCAGGCGCTCATAGCCTCCGCGCTTAAGGACAGATAAAAGTCGATGCTGGGCTTATTCCAGTCCAGGCACCACCATTCCAGCCGCCCGCAGCCGCGCTCTGCGGCGATGACGGCCAGCTTTTTCAGAAGGGCTTTGCCATAGCCTTTTTTTCGGTATTCCGGCTTTACATACAGATCCTCCAGATAAATCCCCGCCCGGCCAAGGAAGGTAGAGAAATTATGGAAGAACAGGGCGAAGCCCACTTCCTTTCCATCCTCTAAAACAAAGATCACTTCTGCCTTCTCCTTGTCAAAGATCCAGGTTTCAAGGGTGGATTCGTCCGCTACCACCTGATCCAGCATTCCCTCATACTCCGCCAGTTCCCGAATGAACTGAAGGATAAGGGGAACGTCCTGGCGCTCTGCGGTTCGAAAGGGTGCGTGTCTATCCATGGGCGCTTCCTCCGTGAAGTGTGAATTTCGATGTTTCCACTATACCATAATTTCCGGCGGGGGAAAATGGTTTTCTTCTACATATTATACAGATGTTCTGGGGTTCTGTCAGAAGCATTGAAAAATTCTATCAACATGGGATACCCCTGGTCAGGATGATATCAGGAGGCGTGTCATGAGCTAAAAACAGATATATTATGCCCTGTTGGCGATCCTATTCTTTAATATCTAATCGTCAGGTTTACCCTCATGGGATCTGAAGATATATTCTTAATTTGTGCATAATAGTAATCACTTACAGTTGTAAACAGTGATTCCGGTACCAGAACCTATGTCAATTCGCAGGATGGTTATGTTAGTCACACTTTTACTGCTTCCTCCTCCGGTAATTACAATAGCGAGGACAGGCTGCATATTGTTGGCTCAATTAACTATTTTGTGTACGAACGGCATTTCCCTTCTTGCTATAATAATAGGCCTTCATATAATAATAGATTTTATCATAGAAGACCTATTGCTTAATAGCTATCTACAGAAAAGCTCTCATATACCCGTTCTATTTACTGCCAGAAAGAAAGGGCTATTTTAGTCTATAACGCCGGTTCCGGAAACTTCCAACAATCTCCACCTTCCCCAATTCCACTAACTCTTTTAGAAGCACTTTTGTACGGCTGATCTTTACGCCTAATATATCGCAAAAATCAGCTGCGGTGTAGTCTTGACCCGAATGCATAAAGGTAAGAACAGCGTTGTATTGTGCTTGTTTCCGATCACTGATATTTACCGCCACTTTTTTACCGCCACTTTTTACCGCCACTTTTTTACCGCCACTTTTTACCGCCACTTTTTTGACAAGGGGTAGAGTCAAGATCGTGCGGTCAGGGCCATATTGTTCAATTACCGTAGGATCTTCCCAACCTTGTGCTTCCCATACGGAATAGATGTCCGGTACACCGCTGCCTGCGCGTTCGCCTATATTAATCAGATTGAACATTTTCATTAATGTTTTATTTCTTGGATCTGAGATTCCGCCTTTCAACATCTGATTTTTACCGGTTCTAATACTGCCAGGATTTTCAAGGACGATATTTTCAGGTGTTAGCTTAATAACAACGGCCCGGGGAAGATAGTAGTCTGTGTTGACGAGACAGTTTGCCAGTGCCTCTCGCAGGGCCTTATGGACAGGGGTATCATCGATCCGAATACCGTTTTCAATTCGAAATGGTGTTTTAATTTCTTTTAACAATTTGTTATAGACCATGAAGAAAAAATCAAATATATTTCCGGACCATTCACCGGAACTGGAATGAACCCGGTCTGTCCAACGAATAGATGGGTCGAGCATTTCGCGGTAATCAAGAAAATATTCCGGAAATTCCCGGACAATGTGATATTCTTCTCCAAACATTAATAGTCCTGCGGCAGTCGGATGAAGCTTTCCATCCCTCGTGGAAATAGCCGCTGCGCCAATCTGCTCTAAATATTCTTCATAATCAAGTTTTACCCAAGGGTGGCCAGGCTTATAAGCGGAATGTCGATTACGATACGCGGCAACACTTCCTCTATTAATATACTCCATTGGCGCAAAATCCAGGACTTTCATATCCATAGTTGCTTCCGGTTGATCCCTCAGCATGGCTTTTACTTCCTGTGCCGAACAATGATAGTCACCTTCCCAGTTCCTCCTGTAAGTACCGCCAAACATATCATTATTGAGATAAACGGGTTTATCTTCGCGTTTGGCAGACGGCACATGAATTACAATGATAATGTCTCCGGATCCTTCCGCATGGTATAATTCAACATCCTGATCTGTCAAAAGATTAAGACTGACTTTTTTCTTATTATTGATGGTATCCCAGAAGTCTTTTAATAATTTTCGTTCATTTTCCAGCCCTGTTGTAGTCCAGGAACCATCCGCATTTTCAGCGACTCCAAGAATGATTACACCGCCGTAACAGTTGGCAAAGGAGGAGTAGGTATCCCACAGACTGTTGGGAAGCCCACCCTTTGCCTTCTTTACTTCGCGGCGGTTATCTTCTCTATATTCATCAAACTTTGAGAGGTCAAACAACAAAATTTTATCCCTCCATCAATTTAGCGGATCGTCGTCCCCGCCAACCCCTTCAAGCTGTCCTTCGCCTTCTCTAAAGAGGTAATCACCGCGCTGCGGTCTTTTCCGTTTTCGATAAAGTCCACGGAAGCGGACACCTTGGGCAGCATGGAGGCAAATTCAAACTGGCCCTGGGCCATGTAATCCCTGGCCTCCGCCACAGTCATATGCAGGATGGGTTTTTCCTGGGGAGTGCCGAAATTTAAGGTGACATTGTCCACGCTGGTGAGGATCATCAGCACGTCCGCGTCCACTTCCTTTGCCAGAAGGCCGCTGGCCAGATCCTTCTCGATAATGGCGCTGGCGCCCCGCAGGTTCCAGCCCTGCTCCATCACCGGGATGCCGCCGCCTCCGCAGGCGATGACGATCTGGTCCGCATCCAAAAGGGCTTTGATGGCGTCGATTTCCACAATGGCAACGGGATTGGGAGCGGCTACAATCCGACGGTATCCGTCCTCTACCTCTGTCACATGGTTGCCCTTCTGCTCTTCCTCGTCGGCTTCCTCCCTGGTCATAACACGGCCGATCACCTTCACCGGGGTGTAAAATGCTTCGTCATAGGGGTCTACCGTTACCTGGGTCAAAACGGTGGAGACTGGCTTATAAATCCCCCGGCGCAGCAGCTCAGAGCGGATGCCGTTCTGAAGATCGTATCCGATATAGCCCTGGCTCATAGCGGAGCAGACGGACATGGGAGCCCTGCTGTAGCCGTCGTGCTGCTTTCCGAACTCGTTCATAGCAGTGTGAATCATGCCCACCTGGGGGGCGTTGCTGTGGACGATGGCCACCTGCCAGCTCTCTTGTATAAAGTCCGCAATCACCTTAGCGGTTTTTGCCACAGCGGCCTTCTGCTCCGGCAGGTTGGTGCCAAGATCCTTGTGGCCGATTGCGATTACAATACGTTTCTTTGCCATATTCTCTACCTCGCTTGTGATTAAGATAATGAGCCCGTCCCGGACTGTTACTGTCCATTATAGAGGATACAGCATAAAAATGCAATGGATTGCCGCCTGCTTTTGTGGTAAACTGTCACTATGAAGAAAGTGAAAATTTTAATCGTTCACGGCTGGCTGCACTCCGCCAGGCGATATCAAAGGCTGAAAAAGGAGCTGGAATCCCGGGGTAATATCCAGGTGACGCTGTACGAATTTCCAGGATTTGGGAAGACTCCGGCCCGATACCGGAACCATATTCTGAAACATTATACAGAGGATATGGTTGAATATCTTAGGAACCATCATTTTGATGTGGTGATCGCTCATTCAATGGGAGGAAATGTGGCGCTTAGGGCGGCGTCACGGATGAAAGAGGACAGCCGGCTGATCCTGATGAATCCGGTGTATCGGGGGATTCCTCTTTTAAGGTGCCTGCTGCCGGTCTGGCCCCTTGTATTCGCCGCGCTGAAATTTGTGAAAAAGCCCGGCAGGTTCCAGGATTTTTTGCTTAAGGCGGTCAGCCTTCTGACCATCAACCGGTGGCGGCTGATTGATGATTTGATTCTTTGTGATGCCAGGCGTGCGGACGTTTCCACAGCTGTCCTGCTGCTTTTTGAGATGGCCTTTGACCGGTTTAAGCTGGGGGAGGCGGGGCCTCCCTGCCACACCCTGCTTTTTGTCAGCGAAAAAGACAGGATTATTCCAAAGCGGCATATAAGAAGGCTGGCCCAGGATCTGAAAGACCGGGAAATTGTCCTGTTTCCGGGGATTGGACACACCATTGTGCTGGAAGATTTTGAGCGTCTGGCGGATCAGATTATAAGTCTGAAAAATTTGTAGTAAAATAAGAAGAAATGTGGTATGATGTGGCTGAACATACTATAAGAATCAAGGAGGAAAAGTTGTGAAGCTGTTATCGGTTGCAATTCCTTGTTATAATTCGGAAAGCTATATGCGGCATTGTATCGAGTCCCTGCTAATCGGCGGGGAAGAGGTGGAGATTATTATTGTGGATGATGGCTCCACAAAGGACCAGACTCCCCAGATCGCCGACGAGTACGCAAAAAAATACCCCACCATCTGCAAAGCCGTCCACCAGGAAAATGGCGGACACGGCGAGGCGGTCAACACCGGCTTAAAAAATTCCACGGGCATCTTTTTCAAGGTGGTGGACAGCGATGACTGGGTCAATGAGGAAGCCTACAAAAAGGTGCTGGAAACCCTGCGCCGCTTTGTGT
>CALWQV010000064.1 GCA_944383785.1 uncultured Enterocloster sp.
CTCATAACAAAGACCAACAAGAGCGACAATGAATATCATCAACTGGATTAAATCCGAGTATGTAACGTTCATCGGCATCGCCCTCCTTTCTTTCGTCCGGAGGGTTTGCCCCTCCGATAAGTGAAGGGTAGGCCGCCTTTATGCGCTCTGACTTTCCGTGCAGATAGTATAGCACATCTGGCCAAGTCAGGCAATTCGATTATTTCCAGTTATCCTCAATCTCACTGGCAGGAATAATACTCTTAACAATCGCTGTCAGTTCCTTTCCATAAACAGAATTTCGAGTACCAATAACAATCTGAGCAAAATCCCCGGGCCTTGCATTGTCCAGAAAAGTTTTAATCTTGCATTTCTCCCCGCCATGATCTACTTCTAACGTGTAAAGACTGTACGGATCCCCAGATCGGGATAATCCGTTATAAACTTGTACCCCAATAATTTTTAAAATCATTCCGTTTTCCATATTGTTCTATTCTCCTTTTTATTTTAGGACTTACTGGCGGCTTCGCAAGGTAGGAGAAGAAACCGCCATGCCCACACTCTTATTTAATTTGTAAATGCTTGTCCGTTTTCTGGTTCAAATCCCGAAGGTGTTATTCCCAGAAACTGCGCTTGATAGCTGTTTGCCCGCCCGTTGGTAACAGTATAAGCAAAACAAAAATCAACATAATCCCCTTGCTTAATGCCTGATGTGTCAAACATACGGAAGGAAATCTTACCATCTTTCGACAAAACCGAAGGTACAGCGATAACTAAATCATTCCCCTTAACTTCAAAAACTCTATGACTTGTAATTCCATTCATTCTTCTATCTATCTTTGAAAAACGTGCGCTTTCTAAATGCTGCATATTCTCACAACCTCCTATTTATTATTCTAATTTACCAGTGTCAACATATCCGGCAATCATGTTTTGATAATCAACGCCCATAAGAGAAAGCTTATCCGCAATATCCGGCTCTGCTTCAAGAAGCTGTTTCATTCGGGATTTTCTTTCCTGTCCATCTCCTTTTTTGGTTTCATCTACAATTTTCTCAAGGCGTGTTCTTTCTTTTTCAGTCAATGTATAGCTCGTTTTTACCCGCGCTCTGCTCCAAAGTTCCGCTGCTTCACTAAGCGATCTATGATTTTCTGCATACTCTGCTGCAAACATTTTTTGATAAAATTGGAAATCACCGTAAACAATGCCGTTTACTTCATTCTTACCTAATAAATCAGCGCCTGGGAATTGTCCGTTTTCGGATTTTCCGGCATATGCACTAACAGCCAATTTTGCATCAGATTCTGCTTCCTGCAATGCTGCAAGATATGTAGAAAAATCTGGAAACTTTGCAAGATAGCCGCTGTTTTTTGCTACTTCGCAGAAAATTTTTTGTGCAAAAAGATTGTTCTCAACGCTGCTTTCAATTATTGATAGTTCGCTGCGTGAAAGTTTGATGCCAAAATCGTGCATACACTGTAAAATCTGTAATGTTCCCGAATCAACCGGCTTCAGCGCCCAGCGTTTGAGATCATTTCTTATGTCCTCACAAATATCGGAAATTGCTGTTTTTGCGTGATCTCGTTCCGCAGAAACATTCCCGGAATAATACGGCCATACCTGCGTCATGATTTCTCGCTTAAAAACCTCCGGGCGGTACTTCTCTTCCATGCCTCTAGCCTTTTCGCAATATTCAGAAAAATAGCGATCCGCCCGTTTCTGGAAATCAAGCACAATTTTCTTAATCTCTTCAAATTTTGTCATTTTATCATTCATCTTTATTTCTCCAATCATTATTTATAATATTTCAAAATTGAGTTTTCATCTGACTGCGCACCCGTATCAAGTCCACATCGCTTTAGTAATGCGCTTTTGGCTTCTTCTTGTCTTTTATGGCGCTCTGACAATTCTATGGCAATTCTGCCTTGTGGTGTCTGCGCCATATCTAAACGCCGTTTCTGATTTCTGCAATCTTCAAGTTCCCGTTGTGTCAATGCCATATTTTAATCTCCTTTCTATGGTTTGCCTGATAAATGATATAGTTCTGTTCGGTCTATCTCTCGCCATCCGTCATCCTTTCCGTCATTGCCTTTTTTAATATTTTTTAATTTTCAGAGATACCTTTTTATACTTGTCGCAGAAAAGATAGGTTACTACCCATCAGCGCACGCACACACAAGACCCCTGCTCCCGTTCATCTGCGTACTCAATAGCCCTCTTTCTCATGTTCTTCTATCTCACAGAGAGAAAAACTAATTGAGTAAATCCCTTGTTTTTCAATGTTTCTAATGATAGTAGCACACAAAATATCTCACTATTTAACTCATAACACTCCAAAAAAACTCAATCTGGAAGTTCGTCTAGTAATTGTTTTGTGTCTATCTCTGCTGCCTGTTCTGCGATCTGATGAATTTCTTCTTGTGTCATTTGTGGCACAGTAGAGTTTTCTATATGATCCGTGTTTATATCGAGTGAATCTCTATAATTCGCCCAATTCTTCAACATAAAGATACCCGAACCGGGATATATTTTATTGCTTAACATAGCTTGCTCAAGATATGCCGTAATAAATGCTTTAGCCTTAACAATAAGCTGTTGGCGTCGCGCACTGCAATCAATACCATGCTCCCAATTCCATATAGCCGTACGGCTCACAGATAACGCCAACGCCAAGGATTCAACGCCCGGACGTAAAGAGGATTGCTCACAAAATTTAAAATAATCATCTACGCGCCGCTCTACATCATCGTCATTCTCTGGCCGCCCCAGATTATACAAATCATTAAGGCTCTTTATTGTTTCATGTGCGTATTCGGCTGATATTTCATTTAGCCCATTCGTTGGAAGATTGTTCTTTGCCATATATTCTCCTTTCATAAACCACCCAAAATCGGGCAAAATTTTGATGTTTTTTAAATGTTAAGTTAATCGCAGAGGTTGGTTTTCCTTGATATTTTCAAGCCTTCCTTGCCAAAGCACACTTTAGAAATAATCAGTTTGCACCGTTCCCCTGTATCTGGATTTTGCAAAATAATCCCCGGACTATTCCCGGCATGAATTTTTCTAATTTCCAAGCCTTCAAATTGTTTTAAATCCTCCGGCGTATTCACTGACTCGACATGATAATTACTATTTCTTTTCATTTCCCTTATCCTCCTGTTTTTGCCGTTGCTTGTCCACTCGCTCCAATTCATCCAGTATTGCAAGAATAAGAGCCTTCATGAAAGCATATCCGGGTTTATTTTTATACCTCTCTACCATTTCGCCGGATGTATTAACTACTGTCTCCCATTCCTTATCTGTTCCGGCCATATCTGCAAATTGTTTGTGAAAATCCCATGCAGATTTCCAAATGTTGAAATATGTATCTCGAAAATCCATCTTGCCTCCTTCTTATTGCCTGATAGGGGAAAAAGGGGGATTATTTTTCAATCTTCTTTTATTAGGCTTTCCCTTTATCCCTCACATTAAGAAATAGAATAACTTTGCCCCTTATGCCCCTAATTATCGAATGGTGTACTTTCAACATTCATAAAATCTAAGCATATACCGCATATATAAATGTTTCCTTGTACTTTTGCCTCTCTAAACCCTTTTGTTCTTATCGCTTTAAAAAATGCTGTTTTTCCTAGAGAAATCCGTTCTTCCTGCTTACAATAATCTATATAGGCCGCATATAAATCTGGACGTTTCACTCGACTTGTTTCATCTTGAATGACAACATTATTGATAAAACTTGCTACGGAGTCGCTGTCCTCTTGTAGTCTCGAAACTTCCCCTAAGTTTGCCCCCGATTCAAAAAGTTTGCCCCTTTTCAATGCCAGCTTTGCCCCCTCGACTATGTGAGAAATAACAATCTCTACTTCGTTTTCATCGGCCAGCCGTTCGTACAAATCTGGAATGAAATCTCCTTCATGCTCAAATCTGATGATAAGTAATCTTCTGTAAAATCCATTAGAGCGATCATCCAGAATTGAAGGGAGTTCATTGCATGAAAAAAGAAATTTCGCACGATTTTTAAAGAAAAATACCGCCCCTCCCTTATATTCAGCCTTGCACAGGTCTTCTCCGCTTAATTGCTTAATAACCGCCGTGTCTTTGATAGCGACACTAGATAAGTCACCGCATATATTACATTGCCGATTTAATAAACTGGCAGTTGTAAAACGCTCTGATAATGATTGCAGCGGAATAGCTGACAAATTATCTGCTCCCAATATACGGGCTTGCTGATTTAATATCACGCTTTTCCCGGCATTTCCTATTCCGACCAAAATCAAAAATTTTTGAAAAATAATATCCGGCAATAGGCAATATCCCATGTACTCATAAAGCATTCTTCGGTTATCTTCATCCAGTATCCTACTCAACAAAAATTTATTAAATACGGATTTTTCAATATCTAGTCCAGGCTTGTAATTATGAGGAATTTGATTTACACTCTTATATGTTGGTGAGTGTTTATGTAAAATACCTGTTTTAACATCCAGCATCCCGTTAAGAAAATTTACCCAGTATTTCGGATATGCGTTGACCTGTGCTATTTCGACCTGTAATCGATAATCCTTCAGTATCAATTTATAAACCCTCATAATACGTGAGTCTGATCTCAATTTCGGGAGAATTAGTTGTTTGATTAAATGCTGAATGTAAATTCCTTGCTCATCCGATTTAAACACACCGTCCCGATAAATGTATGGCTTTCCCACAAGGATCATAATGTTATAGTTCTCTATGATGTATTCTGCAATAGAATTTTCGACAATATCACAGGGAACGCCCTTTCGGTTTATTAGACAAAACCTAATCAGATTTTCCTCCTCCATGCCACTTCCCCTCCTTTCAATTTTCTATTCCGCATAGACAATCTAAGCGATACGAAACAATTTGTTTTAAATTGATAAGCCAACACCATACATCACTAAACGGCTGAATGTGCGGACTTTCAAGCAAATTGTTATAAAGTTCCTCCTGCGCTTTAAGTCTGTCCACTTGCATAACCCATTGTTTCCGTTCACGCCTTTCCGCTTGTCTGCGCTTTTCCTGTGCCTTTTCCTGCCGTCTAATTCGTTCAGTGATACTTTTTCTGTCTGCTGTATTTAGGTCTGTAGAAATGCCATATAAAGCGCATATTTCTTGCAGGGATGTCCAGTTGTCACACCCTCTAACGTGACTCCACAATCTGATGCAATCGCCTCCAGTATTTCTCCCAAAATCATAAAATGACTGTGTTTTGGGGTAAATTTTTAAGGATGCAGTTTTTTCATCGGGATATTTAAACATTCCTCGCTCCGGTCTTCCCATTAGATGAATAGCAATATTCTCAATATCTACTTGTGAACGTATATTCTCAAAATTTTCCTGCATATTTTACTCCGAAATATACTCTAAATACTTTCTAACCTTTTCCACATTCCAAAGCACACGCCGTCCAACAGTAATCTTAGCTTCTGCCGCTAAACCAATTTCAACGGCTGTTTTTCGTCCAGAATGCGTTAATTCCTGTAGTCCTGGCGTATCTACGCACAAATCTTTTGCTGTGGTAAGATATTTTTTAGTTCTTTCCATTGTTTACTCCTTTCAAATTGTTCATGTGGTTTACGGTTACTCCGTCTGATTAAATAATACGCCCCTTGACTTAACATTGCAAAAAGTATATAATATATGTAATTTATATTTTTTATGGATTATTATATATCAGTTAATCCTTTATTTTATCTCAAAATGGAAAATTGGAGGTGCGATATGAGTAACACGGATTTATTACCACTTGACAGAAAGGTGGCTAAGAGAAATATACGAAAAAAGATGAAAGAAAAAGGACTTTCACAAAAAACAGTTTATGAACGCATGAGAATGACGCAAGGAGATTTTTCCAACTGTACAAATGTAAACTCGGAGGGGAAATTTTTTTCTCTTGATAGATTATGGGAATTATCACAGATTTTAGATTGCTCCATCGATGAATTACTTGGAAAAGGCGATGTTCCCCAAGCCAAACAAAACTCCGAAGAAATTTCCTTATCAGATGTTTGCGTAGCATTGACATACTTTAATGAAATAGTGCGCCCCGAATATTCCCTTGACAAAAATGGAAAAACTATGATTATCTACTCTGATATAGCATCTATAAATGAGCTTATTCGCAAATTTGCTCAGATCAAAGATGAGCCAGAATTATTGACTTACTATACGCAAGGATTTATTCGGGATCATAAAAATATTATCCGAAAATACAAGTTTCAGACAGAATATGAGTATGGGAAAAAATTACTAGATGCAATACTCAAAAGCAATACATTACAGGTTCTAGCTGATGATGTATTAAAAAACAAAGAACAGTATTATAAAGCAGACAATCTTAAACATGAGCTTGAAAAACTTTATGAAGTATTTCCCGAAAATCAGAGAATATGTGCATATAACGCAATCCCGCAATATATCAAAGAAAATGAATTTATAGAAAACAGTACAAAGGTTTTAATTCTAACAAATTTTAGAATAATATATGACGAACAACACCATAAGGAAGAATAATGCAAAATCCCCCTCGCCCGACACACCGCCGGAAAAGGGGGATAAAATTTTGCTCATTTGTGTTAAACCTGTGTTATAAAGATATAAAAGCATCCTTTTTAAAGGCAATTTAACTCAATGGAAAAAGCTTTTAGTACAGCTTCGCCCCCGCCGGAATGCTATCATCCAGCATCAGCAGATTCAGTCCTTCACGTCCGTCATATTCATACACCGCACTAATCAGCATGCCTTCGGAGTCGATACCCATCATCTTCCTCGGCGGAAGATTCGTGATAGCTACACAAGTCTTACCGATCAGTTCTTCCGGTTCATAATACTCATGGATACCGCTTAAAATCGTGCGTTTCCGGTCTGTTCCATCATTCAGAGTAAACTTTAAAAGTTTCTTGCTCTTCGGCACCGCCTCACAAGCCTCTACCTTCACAACTCGGAAATCTGACTTACTAAAAGTATCAAAATCAACCAGTTCCTCAAAGAGCGGCTCGATCTTTACTTTAGAAAAATCAATCTTTGTAACAGCTTCTTTTATATCTGTAACTACATCGCTTACAATTTTTTTAGATGTCTCGTTTTTGTCCAATGACTTCATTGTGGGGAACAGCAGCACATCCCGGATCGCGGCAGAATCAGTCAGCAGCATACACATCCGGTCGATGCCAAATCCAATACCTCCCGTAGGCGGCATACCAATCTCCAGAGCGTTTAAGAAATCCTCATCGGTATGATTTGCCTCCTCGTCGCCCTGGGCCAAAAGCTCCTCCTGGGCCTTAAACCGCTCTCTCTGATCGATGGGGTCATTAAGCTCAGAGTAGGCGTTCGCCATCTCCCAGCCGTTCATAAAGAACTCAAACCGCTCCACATACTCAGGATTCTCCGGCTTCTTCTTGGTCAAAGGAGAAATCTCAATGGGATGGTCCATAATAAAGGTAGGCTGGATCAGATGCTCCTCCACAAATTCCTCAAAGAAGAGATTCAGGATATTGCCCTTCTTGTGGCGCGTCTCAAACTCCACGCCCTTCTCTTTCGCGATGGCCCTTGCCTCTTCCAGAGTATGAATCTCATTAAAGTCCACACCTGCGTACTGCTTCACCGCATCCACCATAGTGATGCGGGGGAAAGGCTTAGACAGATCCATCTCCACACCATTGTAAACAATGGTGGTGGATCCCAGCACTTCCTGGGCCACGAAACGGTACAGATTCTCCGTCAGATCCATCATGCCGTGATAATCGGTATAAGCCTGATACAGCTCCATCAGAGTAAACTCCGGATTATGGCGGGTATCAAGTCCCTCATTGCGGAACACCCGTCCGATCTCGTAAACCCGCTCCAGGCCGCCTACGATCAGGCGCTTCAGATACAGCTCCAGCGAGATCCGCAGCTTCAAATCCTCATCCAGAGCATTGAAATGAGTCTCAAAGGGGCGGGCCGCCGCGCCTCCGGCATTTGCCACCAGCATAGGGGTTTCCACCTCCATGAATCCCTCTGAGCTCAAATATTTGCGGATAGCGGCCAGGATCTTGGACCGCTTGATAAAGGTATCCTTTACATCCGCGTTCATAATCAGATCCACGTACCGCTGGCGGTAGCGCAGATCCGTATCCGTCAGGCCATGAAACTTCTCCGGCAGAACCTGCAGGCTCTTGGACAGCAGAACCACCTGATCCGCATGGACGGATTTCTCGCCGGTCTTTGTGGTAAAGGCAGTACCCTTCACCCCGACAATGTCTCCGATATCCAGCTTCTTAAACTCCTGATAAGCTTCCTCCCCCAGGCTGTCCCTGGATACGTAAATCTGGATACTTCCCTTTAAATCCTGGACATTGGCAAAGGATGCCTTGCCCATCACCCGCTTAAACATCAAGCGGCCCGCGATGGAGGCTTCCTTCCCCTCCCACTGTTCATAATTCTCCTTAATATCAGAGCTGTGTGCCGTTACATCGTACTTGGTAATGCAAAACGGATCCTTGCCCGCCGCCTGAAGCTGCTCCAGCTTCTCCCTGCGGGCCTTCAGCACATGGTTCAGCTCCGCTTCCGCCTGCTTCTGATTCTGCTGCTCTGCCACTTTCTACACTCCTTTGTGCTATGATACTCTCTGAATTTCCAAAACCTTATACTGGATTACCCCAGCCTGTGTCTCCACATCCACCACATCGCCTACGCCCTTGCCGATCAGCGCGTGGCCTACGGGAGACTCATTTGAAATCTTATTCTGGAGACTGTTGGCCTCGGTGGAACCTACGATATAAAATTCCATCTCTTCGTCGTACTCCACATCCAGAAGCTTTACCTTACAGCCAATGTTAATCTTGTCGGTGTCGATCTCATCCTCCACCACAACCTCGGCGTTCTTTAACAGCTTCTCCAGCTCCTCGATGCGCAGCTCAATATCCCGCTGCTCATCCTTCGCCGCATCGTACTCCGCGTTCTCGGACAGATCACCCTGCTCTCTGGCCTCCTTGATCTTCTGTGCAACCTCCTTACGCCGAACCACCTTCAGATTCTGAAGCTCATCCTCATACTGCTTAAGCCCCGCATATGTCAAGATGTGTTTTTTGTCCGCCATAATCCTTGTATCCTTCCTTCTGCCTTTTTTTGTGCTGCGCGCCCAGCGCCGGTTTCCATGGGCTGAGACAGCAACAAGTAAGCTCCCTTTGCAGGAGCTTACTGTTTCACACGTTCAGTGTATTATATAAGAAAATTCTCACATTGTCAAGAGATAGAAACCACCTTGTAATCCTGGTCCTCCACCGCTTTCTTCAGCACGTCGTCGCCTACCTCCTCAGCCATGGTCACCACTGCGGTTCCCTTCTCATGGCTTACCTCTGCTCCTGTCACGCCGGGAAGGGCCTCCAGAACCTTCTTTACCCGGGCCTCGCAGTGTCCGCACATCATTCCTTCGATCTTCATGGTCTTTGTCATTGTTAAAACCTCCTTTTTCTCTGTTACATGTCTTTTTCTATCTCTGCCGGCATCGTAAAGCCGGAAGAAATTCAATCTCAAAGCGTTTGTCACCACGCAGAAGCTGGACAAGCTCATAGCCGCCGCCCCGAACATAGGGTTTAACTTCCATCCAAAAGCTCCAATAAAAAGCCCGGCGGCCAGCGGTATACCGATGGCGTTGTAGAAGAACGCCCAGAACAGGTTCTCATGGATGTTTCTTAAAGTGGCCCGGCTTAAACGGATGGCCGCCGGCACGTCATTTAGCCTGCTCTTCATCAGCACAATGTCCGCCGCATCGATGGCCACATCCGTCCCCGCTCCAATGGCGATTCCAATATCCGCCCGGGTAAGGGCAGGCGCGTCATTGATCCCATCTCCTACCATGGCTACCTTTCCCTTCTGCTTTAAGGAGCGGATCACGCTCTCCTTTCCATCGGGAAGCACGCCGGCGATCACCTGGTCCACGCCGGCCAGACGGCCAATGGCCTTGGCAGTGCGCTCATTATCTCCAGTCAGCATCACCACCTGGATGCCCATATTTTGCAACTGGCGCACTGCCTCGGGACTGTCTTCCTTAATCACATCCGCCACCGCGATAATTCCCAGCATCTCATCATCCCGGCTGAAAAACAGAGGCGTTTTCCCTTCCTCTGCCAGAGCCTGGGCCTTCTCCGCCAGCTCCTTTGGGATTTCTGTAATAAAACGGCTGTTTCCGCCCTTTAAAACCGCTCCCTCCAGCACGGCGCTCAGCCCGTTTCCCGGAAGGGCCTTAAAATCCGTTACTTCCCTGGCCTCAATGCCCATCTCCTTTGCCCGCTCCAAAATCGCCCGCGCCAGGGGATGCTCGCTCTTTCGCTCCAAGGCATAGGCCAATGTCAAAAGTTCCTCCTCCGTCACCGAATCCACAGGCAGAAGATCCGTCACCTTAGGCTCACCGCTTGTAATGGTACCAGTCTTATCCAGAGCCACAATCTCCGTCTTCCCCGCCTCTTCCAGAGACACGGCTGTTTTAAATAGGATGCCGTTTTTCGCTCCCAAGCCGTTTCCTACCATAATCGCCACCGGCGTGGCCAGTCCCAGGGCGCAGGGGCAGCTGATGACTAGCACGGAAATGCCTCTTGCCAAAGCGAAGCCGAAATCCTGGCCGGCAAACAGCCAAACCAGGGTAGTAATCACCGCAATGGTTATCACCGTCGGCACAAATACGCCGGAAACCCGGTCCGCCACCTTGGCGATCGGCGCTTTCGTAGCCGCCGCGTCGCTGACCATCTGGATGATCTGGGATAATGTAGTATCCTCCCCCACCCTGGTGGCCTGGCAGCGGATAAAGCCGGACTGATTTAAGGTCGCCGCAGAAACCGGATCCCCCGCCGCCTTATCCACCGGAATACTCTCCCCGGTCAGGGCTGACTCATTTACCGCGCTGATTCCTTCCAATACAATGCCGTCCACCGGGATATTTTCCCCGGGGCGCACCACAAAAACGTCCCCTTTCTGCACCTGGTCAACGGAAACCTCCGTCTCCACGCCATCTCGCACCACCACCGCTGTTTTGGGAGCCAGCTTCATCAGTCCCTTCAGGGCATCGGTTGTCTTGCCCTTAGACCTGGCCTCCAGCATTTTCCCTACAGTGATCAGGGTCAGGATCATAGCCGCAGACTCAAAGTAAAACTCATGCATGTAGGTCATAACCCCGGCCATGTCGCCCTTTGCCTGGGCGTCGGTCATGGCAAACAGGGCGTAGACGCTCCACACAAAAGAAGCGCCGGAGCCTAAGGCCACCAGGGTGTCCATGTTGGGAGCACGGTGCATAAGACCCTTAAAACCGCTTATAAAGAACTTCTGGTTGATCACCATCACAATGGCCGTAAGAAGCAGCTGCAAAAGCCCCATAGCCACATGGTTTTCCGCGAAAAATGCCGGAACCGGCCAGCCCCACATCATATGGCCCATGGAAAAATACATAAGCACAATCAAAAATCCCAGGGAGGCTAAAAGCCTTCTCTTTAGCACCGGCGTCTCGTGATCCTTCAGGGCTTCCTCCGCCTGAGCCATATTGGCCGAAGCCGCCCGGGCTGTCCCGGAAGATGCCCCTTTCAGAGAAGCGCCGTATCCGGCCTCCTCCACCGCCGCGATCACCTCAGCCGCAGCAGCCGTCCCCTCTACGCCCATGGAATTGGTCAAAAGGCTTACGGAGCAGGAGGATACCCCCGGCACCTTGGAAACCGCCTTCTCCACTCGGGCGCTGCAGGCCGCGCAGCTCATACCTGTTACGGTATATTGTTCCATCTCTCAAACCTCCTTAACGCATCAGCTTCTGAAGGGTATTCACCAGCTCGTCGATGGTTTCATCCTTCCCTTTCCGAATGTCATCTGCCACGCAGGTGCGGATGTGGTTAGCCAGCAGCACCTTATTAAAGCTGCACAGAGCCGCGTTTACCGCCGCCACCTGAATCAGGATGTCCGGGCAGTAGGCGTCCCGCTCCACCATCCCCTTGATCCCCCGGATCTGTCCCTCGATCCGGTTTAAGCGGTGGATCAGATCCTTATACTCCTTAGCGCTTCTCTCCTTCGTCTTATGACAGCCGCACGCCTTCTCTTCCGCTTCCATCCATCTGACCTGCCTTTCTCTTATGGCTGCCCGGAAAATGCTGCTTTGCGGTTTTTTCGGACAGCCTTGGTTCTTCTTACGTTACGGTCATAGTATATACCCCTATGGGGTATATGTCAAGAAAAATCCGAAGTATTTATTTCTCAACAATCGCGTATCGGAAAAGGGACACCGCCCGAAAGCGATGCCCCTTTTACTCTTTTTGTTCTTTACTGAATCCAAATTCCGTTTTCATCTACCTGATAGCCGTCAGGCCGCATACGCAATGAAGAGCGGATTAGGTCCCGAATCGTAATTTCTCCCTTTCCCTCCATATTGGCATTCCGTGTCTCGAGCCTTACCAGGTTTTCAATACCCTTAATCTGAAGCTCTGCCGAGTCCTCTATAGTAATCACCCGCCCGTCCTTTGGGATAAAATTGGAAAGAGCATTTAAAAAGGTTGTTTTTCCCGAACCGGTGCCCCCGCTGATGAAAATGTTGTACTTCGCCTTCACCATCCGTTCCAGCAGTTCCGCCACCTCTTCCGTAATAGAACCATAGGCGATCAGTTTTTGGATTGTCATAGGATCCTCCGGAAACTTACGAATCGTCACCGTTGGACCGTCCAGAGCAATGGGCGGCAGAACCACATTGACACGAGAACCGTCTAACAGTCTCGCATCTACAATGGGGTTGGCTTCATTCACTGTGCGGTTTACCTTGGAAACAATGTTCAATATGACATTTTCCAGCTTCTCATTTGTTTCAAAGCTGATGCTCTTCCGCATAATGCATTAGAACCTGACTGACCAGATCTGAAAGCTTCTGATATTTCTTTACACCTGAAAACCCTTCCAAAGGTATCTGATTCGTCATCAGCACAACCCTGGTCACTCCACTGGATCGGGATTTAATCTCATCATTAACAAATTGTTCATCCAGAACCAGCACATCTCTTGGTTCTTCTCCCTGAAGATACTGCAAAAGAGTCTCTTCTTTTGTGAACAATACCAGTTCAAATTGAGGAACCTGTTCCATAAAATAGTAGGACAGTTCCTTCATATACTCATGGTCGTGATCTGCAAGCAGCAATTTCTTTTTCATCGCTTTGTTCAGCCCTTCCCAGTTTCTGTAAGATTACAATTTTTAGATATTATATCACTTTCTTTTAAATAAGTAAATTACTTATCTGTAAAGAAGCTTTGTATTTTTATTAATACCTATCAATTTTACTTTATCTATAGAAACTAAATTGCTTATCTTTTTGACAACTAATGCAAACTACCATTTCCCTCTACAATAACAGGGAAGTAATTTCCAATACGGAATCTATCAACCATTATTTTTATCAGCACGGGGGTGTACATTTATGAATGTTACGGAACGAATCAACAAACTATGCCAACAGCACCATTTAAGCAAGTACAAGCTTTCACAGATTACCGGCATCTCTCAGTCCGCCTTATCCAAAATGACCAAACAGCAGGCCAACCTGTCCCTAGACACCATTCAGCGCATTTGCGGGGCCTTTGGAATCTCTGTAGCGCAGTTTTTCTCCGAGGCCGACGAGTACCCCGACCTGACTGTCGAGCAAAAGCAGCTGCTCCATACCTGGTCCCTTTTAGATGCAAAAAGGAGAGACTATGCTCTCCTGTTAATTGAAAAACTGTTGGATTTGTAAAAAGCAGGCAGATCCGAAGCTCCTGCCAACTTGCCGGCAGCTGCCCTTGGAGACGGCTGTCGGCTTTTTCTCATCCCCGGCTCGCTTTATGAAGTCCCAATCGCCGTTTCAGACGTTGCACCTCTCCTTCCACATAGTCAACCCTCGAAAGCTATCAACCCGCAGTTGAAAAGCCTTGGCATCTTCTTAAAATACCATCAAACTATAGACGATGAATAGAAAAGGAGATTTCTTATGCGAAAGAGACATATCATTGTTACCGATTACAATCCGAACTGGCCTGCTATTTTCGAGGGAGAAGCGGAAAAAATCCGGGAAATCCTAGGGCCAATCTGCCTTGCCATCCACCAGATCGGCAGTACCGCTGTCCCTGGCCTTAAAGCCAAGCCCACCATCGACCTGATGCCGGTTGTCACTGATATTCGGCTCTGCGATCCGCTGAAATCCCAGTTTGAAGCTCTGGGCTATGAATATCTGGGGGAATATGGGATTCCTGGAAGACGTTATTTAAGAAAAATAGAAGGAGAAAATGATCTGTTCCACATTCATATTTTTTCTCCGAGCAACCAGCCCGATATTGACCGGCACCTAGCCCTTCGAGATTTTCTTCGCACACATAAAGAGGCAGCGAAAGACTACGGGGATCTGAAATCCGCCCTTGCCTCCCGTTTTCCCTATAACAACGATGGCTATTGCGACGGAAAAGAGCAATTTGTAAAAAAGCTGGAACAGGAAGCGCTCCTGTGGGCTAAAGACAGCGCTTCCTTTTAAAGGATGTTAGCAGCCATTCTCCAGCCACATCCACAGCCAGGCATAGGATAACCCGCGCTGTAACCCAAATCGGTACAATCACATAATCCACCACCTGATAAATCGAATCTGTCATCCCCAAAAGTGCCGACGGGAGCAGTGCCGCCGCCGATAACGCTGCCGCAAATAAAAGCTTTTCCCTCAAAGCAATCTTACATTTTGCGGTAAAAAGCAGCGCCAGCATCGCGATTGACCCCCATCCAGACACTGCGGCTGCAAGTCCGCCTGTCAACTCCCATGCCCCGGTCAGCTGTCTCCTGACTTCAAAAATAGCCATTCCAGCCTCTGTCAGCTGTCCTATAGGCATGGGGAAAAACCGATTGGCAAACCAGAGAAATCCCGCGCTTACCAAAAGCAAAGCCCCAATTAGGATAAACCAGACCGCCGCAGCCAGCCTGATCCGCCGGGCCGCTTTCAGGCTGCGGCTCTCCCCATATAAAATTCCATCCAGATCTGTCCCGTACAGTTCCCCAAAACGGATCAGAAGTTCTACATCCGGCCTGGTCCGCCCGGATTCATAACTGGATATAGTCTGCCGTGTTACCCCAATCTGCCGGGCCGCTTCTTCCTGGGTCATGCCGCAATTCAGCCGGAGTTGGCGAAGATTTTCATGAATCGTCATATTGCAGCACCTCCTGAGGTTAGTATAGAAAAAGCGCCTGGCAGCGTCAAGCAACAAATTGTTGCGTTAGCCAAATTTTTCAGTTTAATCCAGCTTCTCCCCCGTCAGCACAAAATAGAGCTTCCCTTCATCATAGTCCGGGTGCTCCCTCACCGCCCGGCAAATCTTCTCGATCGTTTCCGGGCTTTCCAGAAGATCCTCCG
>CALWQV010000065.1 GCA_944383785.1 uncultured Enterocloster sp.
ATCTGGGGGATACCAATACGGACATGAAGACCGGCCTGGCGGCAGGCGCGGTGACGGTAGGCGTGACCTGGGGCTTTCGCGACCGGGCGGAGCCGGAGGCATTTTCACCGGCTTATATCGTGGACCATCCTCAGGATGTGATCCGGATTGTGAAGGACGTGAATGGAATTGAAGAATCGTAAGATATGGGGGCCGGCACTTGTCCTGGCCCTTTTGCTGCTTTTGCTGCTTTTGCTGGGACTGCCTGCCGGCTGCTCGGGAAGAGATGCGGAAGAAGGGGGATCAGGCCCTGAGGGGGAGGAAGGTCCCTTAAATGTGGTGACGACGCTGTTTCCCTACTATGATTTTGTTCGCCAGGTGGCGGGGGACCGGGTACGGCTGACACTGGTGGTTCCGGCGGGGATGGACAGCCATTCCTTTGAGCCCACTCCGGCGGATATGATCACCATCCAGGAGGCAGACCTGTTAATCTGCAACGGCGGCGCTATGGAGCAGTGGCTGGCCCAGGTTCTGGAGGCTTCTGACACCTCTTCCATGAAGGTGCTGACCATGATGGATTACGTGGACGTTCTGGAGGAAGAGCTGGTGGAGGGGATGGAGGATCAGGACCATGACCATGAGCATGAGGCCCACGATGAAGAGAATGACGGCCATGAGATGGAGATTGAGTACGATGAGCACATCTGGACCTCGCCGGTAAACGCCATGAAGATTGTGGAGATTATCCGTCAGACCCTCGCCCAGGAAGACCCGGAAAACGCGGCCTATTATGAGGAGCGGGAAGCATCCTACCAGGAGGAATTAAAAGAGGTGGACGCCGGCTTTCGGCAGGTGGCGGCCCAGGAAAAGCGGAACTTGTTCATTGTGGCGGATAAATTCCCCTTCCGTTACCTGGCGGACACCTACGGCTGGTCTTACCGGGCCGCTTTTTCCGGATGCAGCACGGATACGGAGCCCAGCGCCAGAACCATCGCCTACCTGATCGACAAGATCCGGGAGGAAGAGATTCCGGCGGTTTACTATCTGGAGCTTTCCAGCCACAGCACCGCCCGGGTCATCAGCGAGGAAACAGGGGCAAAGCAGCTGCTTCTCCACTCCTGCCACAACGTAACCCGCCGGGAATTTGACCAGGGGGTGACATATCTGCAGCTGATGCGGCAGAATGTGGAAAATTTAAGGCAGGGGCTGGATTAAGACAGAAAGGGTAAGGTGATGGATTGTGACGCAGACACAAACGCCGCTGATTCAGTGCAGTCATGTGGATTTCGGATATGATAATCAGGATGCGGTGGTGGATGTAAACCTCCAGGTGGACCCGGGGGACTATATCTGTATTGTAGGAGAAAATGGTTCCGGCAAGAGTACCCTGATTAAAGGGCTTTTAGGGCTTTTAAAGCCGACGGCGGGCTCCCTTTTGCTGTCGGATGGACTGAAAAAGGGCGGAATCGGATACCTTCCCCAGCAGACCGCCGCCCAGAAGGATTTCCCGGCAACGGTGTGGGAGGTGGTTTTAAGCGGCTGCTTAAGCCGGATGGGACGGCTGCCCTTTTACCGGAGGGAAGAGAAGGAGCTGGCCTGGGCTAATATGGAAAAGCTTGGCATCGGGCCTTTAAAAAATCACTGCTACCGGGAGCTGTCGGGAGGCCAGCAGCAGCGGGTGCTGATCGCCAGGGCGCTCTGCGCCACCAGCAGCCTTTTAATTCTGGATGAGCCTATTACTGGACTGGACCCCATGGCGATTCAGGAGTTTTATCAAATGCTCCGGCGCTTAAACCGGGAGGACCATGTGGCCATCCTGATGGTTTCCCATGACCTGCGAAATGCGGTGGAGGAGGCCAATAAGATTCTCCATCTCCAGAAGCAGGTGCTGTTCTACGGCCCGGCCCACGACTATATGAACAGCCAGGCGGCAGGACATTTCTTCCATGAGAAGGAGCAGGGGCGCTGCAAGCCCAGTGCCGGCTGCCACGCGGTTCATCTTCAGGCGGATCACAGCCTGCTGGAGCAGGCGAAGGAAAGGAGGAAGGAGCGGCAATGAGCGTCATAATGGAAATGTTTTCCTACCCATTTTTGGTGCGGGCTTTGATCGGAGGGCTCTTGGTGTCTCTCTGCGCCTCCCTGCTGGGAGTGAGCCTGGTGCTGCGGCGCTACTCCATGATCGGCGACGGGCTGTCCCACGTTTCCTTCGGTGCCCTCTCAGTGGCCCTTGCCATGGGCTGGTCACCCTTAAAGGTGTCGATTCCGGTAGTGGTGGTGGCGGCCTTTTTCCTGCTGAGGATTACGGAAAACGCCCGGGTGAAAAGCGACGCGGCCATTGCCATGATTTCCGCCAGCGCCTTGGCTATCGGTATTATCGTGACTTCCATGACAACGGGAATGACCACCGACGTCAGCAGCTATATGTTCGGAAGCATCTTGGCCATGAGCCGGGAGGACGTGATTTTAAGCGCGGTGCTGTCCGCGGCGGTGCTGATTTTGTTCGCGGTCTTTTACCACAAGCTGTTTGCCGTAACATTTGACGAGAATTTTGCCAAGGCTACGGGTGTGAAGGTGGAACGCTATAATGTGGTCATCGCCATTCTGACGGCTGTGACCATCGTATTGGGGATGCGGATGATGGGGGCTATGCTGATTTCCAGCCTGGTGATTTTCCCCGCCCTGACATCCATGCAGGTGTTTAAAAGCTTTCGAGGCGTGGTGATCTCTTCCGGGATCTTGTCGGCAGTCTGCTTTTTCCTGGGGATGACTGCCTCCTACCAGCTTTCCACGCCGGCGGGGGCCAGCGTGGTGGTGGTCAATCTGGGGGCGTTCCTGCTGTTTGGGACTTATCGCAGATTTGCGGCTTGACTTTAAGAGGGCTTTGTGCCAAAATAATCAAATGAAAGAGAGTCTTAAGCTCTCCGGGCGTCCAGCCTTCTGGCCGTCGGAGGGCTTGTTGTATGTAGAAGAAAGAGGGATGAAACGCTATGACAAAGATTGACATTATTTCCGGCTTTTTGGGTGCGGGCAAGACCACTTTTATTAAGAAGCTGCTGGAGGAGGCCATAAAGGGCGAGCAGGTGGTGCTGATCGAGAATGAGTTTGGCGAGATCGGCATTGACGGCGGATTTTTAAAGGATGCGGGAATCGAGATCCGGGAGATGAACTCCGGCTGCATCTGCTGCTCCCTGGTGGGAGATTTCGGCAAGAGCCTGGCGGAGGTGCTGACTAAGTATGCTCCGGACCGCATCATCATCGAGCCCTCCGGCGTAGGAAAGCTGTCCGATGTGATGAAGGCGGTGATTGATGTTTCCGCCGATATGGATGTGGAGTTAAACAGCGCCGTTACCATTGTGGATGCGGCCAAGTGCAAGATGTATATGAAGAATTTCGGAGAGTTTTTCAACAACCAGATTGAAAACGCCGGCACCATTGTGCTCAGCCGGACGGATATTGTGGATTCCGGGAAGGTTTTAAAGGATGTGGATCTGATCCGGGAGAAGAATCCTAAGGCCGCCATCGTGACCACCCCCATCGATCATCTGGAGGGCAGCCAGCTTCTTGAGATTATCGAGAAGAAGGATAACATGCTGGACGATATGCTGGAGGAGGTGCGGCGCAGCCATGAGCATCACCATGATCACGAGCATCATCACGACCACGATGATTGTTGCGGCCATGAGCATCACCACGACCACGATGATTGTTGCGGCCATGAGCATCACCACGATCATGACGATTGCTGCGGCCACGATCACGAGCATCATCACGATCATGATGATTGCGGCGGTCATGACCATCATCACCATCACCACGCGGATGAGGTATTTACCAGCTGGGGCATGGAAACCATCGTGCCGGTGACAAAGGAGAGCCTGGAAGAGATTTTAAAGAAGATGTCCCAGACGGAGGAGTTTGGACAGGTGCTGCGGGCCAAGGGGATGCTTCCCACGGAAAATCCTGGGGAGTGGCTCTATTTTGACCTGGTGCCAGAGCAGTATGAGATCCGAAAAGGACGTCCGGATTATACCGGAAAGGTCTGCGTCATCGGTTCCAGCCTGAAGGAAGAGGCTTTAAATCAGCTGTTTGGAAGAGGTTAAGCTATGGCCAACGAGATTGATGATAATGTAATGCCGGTGTTCCTGATCAACGGATTTTTAGAGGCGGGGAAAACCCAGTTTTTAAGCTTTACCATGGATCAGGACTATTTTAAGACAGATGGAAAAACTCTTCTGATCGTCTGCGAGGAGGGTGAGGAAGAGTACAGCGATCGGATGCTAAAAAAGAACAGAACCGCCGCTGTCTTTATTGACGAGCAGGAGAAGCTGACGCCTCAGTATCTTAACGAGCTGGAGGTGATCTACCAGCCGGAGCGGGTGCTGATCGAGTGGAACGGCATGTGGAATCAGGATGAGCTGGTTCTTCCGGAGGACTGGATGATCTATCAGCAGATTACCATCATCGACGGTTCCACCTTTGAGCTGTATTCCCAGAATATGAAGCCCCTGCTGGGAGCGATGCTAAGAGGGTCGGAGCTGGTAATCGTCAACCGCTGCGACGGGCTGGCAGATGATAAGCTGAATACCTACCGCCGCAGCATCCGGGCCATGAGCCGTGACAGCGAGATCGTGATGGAGGATCAGGATGGGGAGATTGACTTAGCTACCCTGGAAGAGGATCTGCCCTACGATTTAAACGCGCCGGTGATTGAGCTTAGGCCGGAGGATTATGGAATCTGGTACATCGACTGTATGGACAATCCGGAGCGCTATAAGGGAAAAACTGTGGAATTTACGGCCATGGTTTTAAAATCCCCCAAGTTCCCGAAGGATGTATTTGTCCCTGGCCGTATGTCCATGACCTGCTGCGAGGCGGATATGACCTTCCTGGGCTTTATGTGCAGATGGCCGGGAGCCGAGAATTTCCGCACAAAGGACTGGGTGACGGTTAGGGCTAAAATCGGCATCGAGTACCAGAAGGACTACCATGGGGAAGGGCCGGTGCTCTATGGCGAACAGGTGAAAACGGCGAAAGAGATCAAGGAAGTTGTGCAGTTTTAGGAAAATGATAAAATCCGGCGCCCTCTGGGCTCAGAGAGGGCGCCGGCCAGTAGAAAACGCCTTTATGTCAGAGCGGCAATGGTGCGCTGCTAGGTGAGCGCCAGAGACGGCGGTCGTTGCTTTCCCAGGAGCTTAAAAACACATAAGCATTTTTAAGCTCCTCTTGCATTTCACCCCTCACCTGTGTTATAGTAAATCTGTCTGAAAAGTTCTGTTATACATTTCTGTATTATTTTTCAGTCCGGCGTTTCGCCGTAATTGTTCCATTTTCGTTGTCTTTTGACAGACAAGCAGTTACAGACAGGAGGTAGTTCTATGTGTAAGAAACCGTCGCCAGAAGAGATTTTCGGCCCAAAGCTGACCGAGGAGGAAGTTATGCGGATGATCCAGAAAACGCCGGGACTTTATTCGAAGTACCTGGAGCTTTCGGAAACCTTGAAGTCCGAGTTTCTGGAGTTTTGCATGGGGGAGAGGGGCTGAACCTGACCTATGATCCCATGTTTAAGGCAGTATTTAATCCACAGCAGTACGCTTACCGGCTGGAAGAGTTTTTAAGCCTGTGCCTGGGGGAAGAGGTGAAGATCCTCCACGCCCTGCCTACCGAGTCCAGCCGCCTGACGGACGAAGGCTCCCTGCTGGTCATGGACCTGCTGGTACAGCTGGAATCAGGAGCTTTAGCCGATATCGAAATACAAAAAGTGGGATATCTGTTCCCAGGCCAGCGGTGCGCCTGCTACTCCAGTGACCTGGTGATGCGCCAGTATTCCCTGGTACGCGCTAAATGTAGAGAGAAGAACCAGCCCTTTTCTTACCAGCAGATCAAGAAGGTCTATACCATCGTCCTGTTCCAGAAAAGCCCCAGGGAGTTCCACAAGTTTCCGGGAACGTATCTCCATCATGCCCGGCAGCGGTTCGATACGGGGCTTGAGCTGGATCTTTTGCAGGAATATCTGATGATACCACTTGACATCTTCTTAAAAAGCCAGCAGAATATAGATAAGAAGATCGAAGCCTGGCTGACGTTAATCGCCGCCGACGATATGGAGCGGATCCGGAAGGTGCTGGAGGCGTATCCGGAGTTTGGGGAGATCTACTGCCAGGTATTTCAGTTTCGTCGCAAGGTAGAGGAGTTGATGGGAATGTATTCCGATGCATTAAGGATTCTGGACGCCAATACAGTGAAGTACATGATCGAGCAGCAAAGAGAGAAAATCGAGCAGCAAAGAGAGGAAATCGAGCAGCAGAACGAGAGAATTGAGCAGCAGAATGAGGCAATCCAGCAGCAGAAGAAAGAAATTGATTCCGTGAAACAGGAGCTGAGCCAAAAGGAAGCGGAATATCATACGGCTTTATCTGAAAAAGAATTGGCTCTTTCTGAAAAAGACCGCCGGATTAAGCAGCTGGAAGAGATGATTGCACGGGCCCATATAGAAGGGTAAAGGTCGGTTTTTATATTGGCAGCAAGCAGCCGCGATACTATGCAAATTGCATATGTTGCCAAAAGGCGGAAGATGGCTTATACTTAAACCAAACTGTTTTTAACGGGCAGGAGGTTGACAAGTATGGGAATGGGGCCTAAAATCGACAGACAGACAGACAGACAGACAGACAGACAGACAGACAGACAGACAGGAGAAGTCTGCCGTTTTAAGAGATGTAGATAAAAGTTTTTTATATAATCAAAGAGGGCGTATTGCGCCTGCGTTGGCTTCGCAGGTGTGATACGCCTTTTTGCGTGCCCAAAATGAGCGGTCCGGGCTGGACTGGGCTGCTGCGTAAAACTCAAGGAGGAGAATCAAGCTATGGCGAAATTTATCATGGAGTGCCCAAACTGCGGCCGGTATGTGGAGGCGAAGACGGGATTTTTCGCGAGAAAGAAGATTGACTGCACCTGCGGTTACACCATCAACGTAAAGACAGAAAAACTGGCGGCCCGCACCTGCCCCCACTGCGGGAATGAGGTGGTGTTCGACCAGTCCAAGGGGGAGAAGGCATTATGCCCGGTCTGCCATGAGCCTATCAATACACAGGCGGAACAGACCAAGATGGAGGAGTTCTCCTGCGGCCAGTGCGGCGTGCGGCTGATGGTAAATAAGGGGGCCGCCACCTATGCCTGTCCGGTCTGCGACTTTGTGAATGATGTTCCGGAACGGCTGATGGCGGAGAAGATCCGCAGGGAAGGCCTGGCAAGTATTATTAAATATGAGGGGGATAATGAAACCCTGGTGTGGAAGCACCCGATTGAAGATTTCAACCTGGGTTCCCAGCTGATCGTCCATGAGAGCCAGGAGGCTATTTTCTTCCGGGACGGCCAAGCGTTAGATTTGTTTGGTGCTGGGCGCTATACCCTGGAAACCCAGCAGCTTCCCCTTTTGGAGAAGCTTTACCAGCTGCCAACGGACCCGGAGGGAACTTTCCATTCCGAGGTTTACTTTATCAATCTGGCCACCCAGATGGGGATCAAGTGGGGGACGGATTCCAATTTCTAGATGTCCTTTTCTACTCCAATCGATAAAATGCTTACTTTCAGTTCCTATCATTCCTCAGAGTCATTCACTTCCTGCACGATTTAATCTAGTTTTACGATTCTCTCGTCCTCCTGCGTAATGAAAATGATAACAATTGATGGAAGCTTTCCGCAGAATCCTGTTTGCTTTCCGCGGAACAAAAAAACACAAGGGCAAATTAGAAAAAGCTTGCATCATAAATATACCTTTGATAAAATGATTTCATCAGCAGCGTTCCGTCTGCTAAAAAAGAATCAGTTTACCTGGAAAATCCGGGTATCCGGGCTGTATTTCGACAGCCGAAACACCCTTTACAAGGAAATGTGGATTTAGTAAAATGAAAGGAGAAAAATGCTTATGCCCAGAAAAAGGCGAAGGACAAGAACGCGCAAAGCGAATCGGGAGTATAAGGATCGGCTGTTTATAAAAATCTTCGAGAATAAAGAAGATTTGCTCAGCCTTTACAATGCGGTTAACGGCTCGAATTATCAGAATTTGGAAGATTTGGAGGTTACAACTCTGAATAATGCAATCTATATGAGAATGAAAAATGATGTTTCATTCCTTGTGGATGGCTTTATGAATTTATATGAGCATCAGTCCACCTATAACCCCAATATGCCGCTGCGGGATTGCCTCTATATGCTGCAGTTGTATCAGAATTATATAGACAGTCGAAATCTGGATCTGTATTCTTCTATGCTTTTAAAGATTCCTACGCCCCGGCTGATTGTATTTTATAATGGGCAGGACCGGATGCGGCGTGAGGAAGAGCGGATTCTTAAGCTTTCAGATGCCTTTGAAAAGCCGGATCTGGAGCCGTCTTTGGAGTGCAGAGTGCGGATGATCAATATTAATCACGGGAAGAATCAAGAAATTGTGGAAAAATGTCCAAAGCTGTATGAATATTCCTATTTAGTGGCAAAGATTCGAGAGTATCAGTCCACGGGTATGACGCTGGAAGGGGCCATCGGCGCAGCTATAGAGGACTGCCTTGTCCATGGGTATTTAGTTGAACTGTTAACCAGCAATCGCCGGGAGGTGTTTGGTATGCTGTTGTATGAATACGATGAAAAGAAACATTTAAAGAATCTCTACGAAGAAGGGGTTGCGGAAGGGAAGCGCAGAGGTGAGAGAATGGGCGAACGCAGAGGCATTAAAAAAGGCTTCAGACAAAAGGAGTACAAGACCGCCCAGAATCTGTACCGGAGAGGTTTCTCCCCGAAGGAAGCGGCCGCTATTTTGGAAAGAGATGAAGAAACCATAGCCGCATGGTACAAAAAATGGAGCGGCTTGCGCTGAAACTACGTTTTGCGGACGTTCTGCGAATAGACATAAATTCATATGCAAATCCGAACAAAATAATGTATAATCAAAAATAGTGGAGCAGTCCTGGAAACCAGGGACTCCCGGGAAAGGATAATGCATATGGATGACATGTTAAATAAGCTGATGCAGGAGGAAATTTCAGAGTACAAAAAGGAGCTTCGCCAATATCTGGAAGAGATTCCGGATTCTCTGTTCTACCAATATTTTGAAATTCTGCCCATGTCACAGGAGGATTATGAGCAGCTTCGCCAGGATTTGCTTAGGAGGAAACACTACTGCCTTCTGGCCCGCTTTTTGGAGCGGAGAAACGGAGTAAGGGAGTCCAGGAAAAGAAACAGTGGAAAAATTGAGGGCCCTGTGATAGACTAGAGCGTGTGAAACAGCAAAAGAGGCTGCTCTCTCAGCGGAAAGGAAGGGCCAATGATGATCAATCGGATTGGAAAATTTCATAAAGTAAGTTTTGCGCGTTTTTCAAAGGACTGGCAGGAGGTATTCGGCGTCCTGGACCAGGAGACCTTAAAGGATATTTATGAAGGGATCAAGCTGCCGGCCAGGGCCACAGCCGGTTCCGCCGGATACGATTTTTATACCCCGGCTGCCTTCCGTCTGGGGCCGGGGGAGAGCATCAAGATGCCCACCGGAATCCGGGTGGAGATGGAGGAGGGCTGGGTGCTCCAGATCTTCCCCAGAAGCGGCCTGGGATTTAAGTACCGGCTTCAGCTGGACAACACGGTGGGCGTGATCGACAGCGATTATTTTTACTCAGATAATGAAGGACATATGTTCATTAAAGTGACCAATGATTCCAGAGAGGAAAAGACAGTTTCCCTGCCGGAGGGAGGGGCATTTGCCCAGGGGATTTTCCTGCCCTTTGGAATTACGGTGGACGACAGCTGCGAGGGCCAGCGCAACGGCGGCTTCGGCAGTACGGATGCGAGGTAGCATATGGGACAGGGAAGAGGAAGGGAGCGGGAGCGAAACGCACTAAGGTATTCCTCGGGCCGCAGCTACCCGCCCAGAAACGGAAGAGAATTTGACCGGGAGAGGCGAGCGGCCCGCAAAAAACGCCGCCGCCGCAGGCTCATTAAGGCCCTGGCCGCCTGGGCCGCCTGTATTCTGGCGGTGGCGGCGGTTGCCTTTGGAGCGGTTCGTTTTGTTGGGTATCTTGGGACGTCGAAACAGCGCTCCTTAAGAGAACAGGGTATGGAGGCCATGGAGCAGAAGGAGTACCAGGAGGCGATCCGGGTGTTTGACGAGGCCTTGGCGGCTTCCGATGAGGACCGCAGCGATCTGGCCATGGATATTCTATGCCGCCGGGGGGAGGCGGAGTACGCCCTCGGGGATTACGAGGCTGCGGCCCATACCTATAATCTTTTGATGGAGCGGGATTCCTCCTGTCCGGAATACTGGTATATGGCTTCCATATGCAACAGCAGGATGGGAAAAGGGGACCAGGCGCTGCTGCTGTACCGGCAGGCGCAGCAGAAGATTTTGGATGGGCAGGATTTAAAAGAAAAAGAGGGGCAGGCAGGCCGCCTGAAAGCCCTGGCGGCTCTGGGACCCTCCTGCCGGGAGCTGGGACTGGATGAGGAGGCGTTGAGCCTTTACGAAGAGGCCATAGGAGAGGGACTGGACCATGAAGAGATCTATAATCAGATGGGCTTATGCCAGATGGCTGGAGCGGATTATGAAAACGCTGCTGATTCGTTTGACCAGGGGAAAGTAAAAGCCCGTGAGTCTGAAAACCAGGAGCTGTTAAAGGAGCTTTCCTACAACCGCGCCGTGTGCAGCGAATATCTTGGGCAGTATGAGGAGGCCCTGAGGCTCTTTCAGGATTACAAAGAGCAGTTTGGGGAAAATGAGGCTGCCCAGCATGAAATCATATTTTTGGAAAGCCGGGTTGATTAAGAAATTATGGCGGAATTGATTGATTTAAAAGAGATAGAGGAGCGGGTGATTCTGGCCGCTGTTGCCACCCAGGACGGGACGGATGCGGCGGCCTCCTTAGATGAGCTGGAGGATCTGGCCAGGACAGCGGGAGCGGTCTGCGTGGCCAAGGTGATCCAGAACCGGGAGAGCGTTCATCCGGGAACCTATCTGGGAAAAGGAAAAATTGAAGAGGTAAAGGAACTGGTCTGGGAGACAGGAGCCACGGGCCTGATCTGCGACGACGAGCTGTCCCCGGCCCAGCTTAGGAATCTGGAAGAGGCCCTGGAGCTTAAGGTGATGGACCGGACTATGGTAATCCTGGATATTTTCGCCTCCAGGGCCCACACCAGGGAGGGCAAGATCCAGGTGGAGCTGGCTCAGCTGCGCTACCGGGCGGTCCGCCTGGTAGGCATGAGAGCGTCTCTGTCCCGGTTGGGCGGTGGAATCG
This sequence comes from uncultured Enterocloster sp., assembly GCA_944383785.1. Taxonomy (GTDB): domain Bacteria; phylum Bacillota; class Clostridia; order Lachnospirales; family Lachnospiraceae; genus Enterocloster. The sequence goes on from CALWQV010000065.1 coordinate 11,253, forward strand.
GCACCAGAGGTCCGGGCGAAAAAAAGCTGGAGGTGGACCGCCGCCTGATTCATCAGCGGATTGGACAGCTTAAGGGGGAGCTGGAGGATGTAAAGCGCCACCGGGAAGTGACCAGGCAGCAGAGAGAGAAAAACCATGTGGTAACAGCCGCCATTGTGGGCTACACCAACGCGGGCAAATCCACTCTCCTAAATCGGCTTACAGGGGCCGGGATTCTGGCGGAGGATAAGCTTTTCGCCACCCTGGACCCCACCACTAGAAGCTATACCCTGCCGGATGGACAGCAGATTCTTTTGACCGATACGGTAGGCTTTATCCGCAAGCTGCCTCACCACCTGATCGAGGCATTCCGCAGCACGCTGGAGGAAGCACGTTACAGCGACATCATCCTTCAGGTCGTGGACTGTGCCAATCCCCAGATGGATCTGCAGATGCATGTGGTGCGGGAAACCTTAAGAGAGCTTCAGATTGTGGACAAGACGGTGGTTACGGTCTTTAACAAGATCGACCGCCTGCGGGAGATAGCAGAGGAGCAGGGGCTTCCGGAGTCCGCCATGGTTCCCAGGGATTTTGACGCCGATTATCAGGTGAAAATCTCCGCGAAAACCGGGGAAGGGCTTGAAGAGCTGGGGCAGATTCTGGAGCAGATCATCCGCAGCAGCCGGGTATTTTTGAAAAAGACTTACCCTTACGCCCAGGCAGGCAGAATCCAGGCCATCCGCAAATATGGCCAGCTTTTAAAGGAAGAATACCTGGAGGAAGGCATCGCGGTGGAGGCATATGTGCCGGCGGAGCTGTTTGGGGAATTGATTCGGTGAAAAAACGTATTTACAACCGCAAAAGATTGTGCTATACTGTCTCAGTATGAGCAAAAACGCCGCCGCCCGGTGGACTGGTGACTCCAGCCGCTGCCTGGTGGAAGGTGAGAACAAGTTTTTTAAGGAGGATTTACATTATGATTTCCAAGGAAAAGAAATCTCAGATCATTGCCGAGTACGGACGCAAGCCTGGGGATACCGGTTCACCGGAGGTTCAGATCGCGATTCTGACTGAGAGAATCAACGAGCTGACCCAGCACCTTCAGAACAACCCCAAGGATCACCATTCCAGAAGAGGACTTCTGATGATGGTTGGTCACAGAAGAGGACTTCTGGATTATTTAAAGAAGACCGACCTGGACGGCTACCGTGCCCTGATCGAAAAGTTAGGCATCAGAAAGTAATTTCAGTGTGTTAGGGTGGAGGATGACTCCACCCTATATTTGCATCCCTAGAGAAAAGGAGAACCATATGTACAAGAGTTTCAGTATGGACCTGGCCGGAAGAAAGCTTACCGTGGACGTAGGCAGAGTAGCGGCCCAGGCAAATGGCGCCGCGTTTATGCACTACGGCGATACCGTTGTTCTTTCTACCGCCACCGCTTCCGCCAAGCCCAGGGAGGGGATCGATTTCTTCCCCTTAAGCGTGGAGTATGAGGAGAAGATGTACGCTGTGGGAAAGATTCCCGGCGGCTTTAACAAGAGAGAGGGAAAGGCTTCTGAGAACGCGATTCTGACCTCCAGAGTCATCGACCGTCCTATGCGGCCTCTGTTCCCCAAGGATTACCGCAACGATGTAACCCTGGACAATGTGGTAATGTCCGTTGATCCCGACTGCAGCCCGGAGCTGACGGCGATGCTGGGTTCCGCCATTGCCACCTGCATTTCCGATATTCCCTTTGACGGCCCCTGCGCCATGACCCAGATCGGCATGATCGACGGAGAACTGATCGTCAATCCCACCGCCGACCAGAAGCAGAACTCCGATATGGCCCTGACCGTGGCTTCCACCCGTGAGAAGGTGATTATGATCGAGGCCGGCGCAAATCAGGTGCCTGAGGCGAAGATGATCGAGGCCATTTTTAAGGCCCACGAGGTCAACCAGGAGATTATCAAATTTATCGATACTATTGTAGCGGAGTGCGGCAAGGAGAAGCACAGCTACGAGAGCTACGCCGTTCCGGAGGAATTGTTTGAGGCCATCAAGGAGATCGTTCCTCCCCAGGAGATGGAGGAAGCGGTCTTTACCGATGAGAAACAGCAGAGAGAGGCTAATATCGCCGCCATCACCGAGCGTCTGGAGGAAGCCTTTGCCGAGAACGAGGAGTGGCTGGCAAGACTGGGAGACGCTATCTACCAGTACGAGAAGAAGACCGTGCGCAAGATGATCTTAAAGGATCACAAGCGCCCCGACGGCCGCCAGATTACGGAGATCCGTCCCCTGGCCGCTGAGATCGACATTCTGCCCAGAGTACACGGCTCCGGCATGTTTACCAGAGGCCAGACCCAGATCTTAAACGCCTGCACCCTGGCTCCCTTATCCGAGGCCCAGAAGTTAGACGGCCTGGATGTGACGGAGACTTCCAAGAGATATATGCACCACTACAATTTCCCGTCCTACTCTGTGGGCGAGACCAAACCGTCCAGAGGACCGGGACGCCGGGAGATCGGCCACGGCGCCCTGGCGGAGAGAGCTTTGGTGCCGGTGCTTCCCAGCGAGGAGGAGTTCCCCTACGCCATCCGCACCGTGTCCGAGACCATGGAGTCCAACGGCTCCACCTCCCAGGCCAGCATCTGCGCCTCCACCCTGTCCCTGATGGCAGCCGGCGTGCCCATCAAGGCTCCGGTGGCAGGTATTTCCTGCGGACTGGTGACCGGTGAGACGGACGACGACTACATTGTGCTGACGGATATCCAGGGCCTGGAGGATTTCTTCGGAGATATGGACTTCAAGGTGGGCGGAACCCACAAGGGAATCACCGCCATCCAGATGGACATCAAGATCCACGGCCTGACCCGTCCCATCATCGAGGAGGCAATCGCCCGCACCAGAGAGGCGAGACTCCACATCCTCGACAACGTGATGAAGCCTGTGATCGCGGAGCCCAGAAAGGAGCTCAGCCCCTACGCTCCCAAGATTGAGCAGATCATGATCGATCCGTCCAAGATCGGCGATGTGGTGGGCAAGCAGGGCAAGGTGATCAACAAGATCATCGACGAGACCGGCGTGAAGATCGACATCACCGACGACGGAGCCGTAAATGTGTGCGGCACCGACAAGGCCATGATCGACAAGGCCATCTCCATCATCAAGAGCATTGTCACCGACCTGGAGCCGGGCATGATCATGAACGGCAAGGTGGTGCGCATCATGAACTTTGGCGCCTTTGTGGAGCTGGCTCCCAACAAGGACGGCATGGTTCACATCTCCAAGCTCTCCGACAAGCGGGTGGGCAAGGTGGAGGACGTGGTGAACATCGGCGACGAGGTGACGGTGAAGGTCATCGAGATCGACAAGATGGGCCGCGTGAACCTGAGCATGCGTCCCCAGGATTTGAATCCCAAGGGCGGAAAATAATCCCATACATTTCACAGAACAGAACGGGTATTCGGCGCGAGAGCTGGATGCCCGTTGTTTGATTGCCGGGGATCCTGCCCCGGTGAAATTTTAAGGGAAGTGTAAGAGTTTTTTCCCCGGAAATATGGTATTCTTGACACTGACAGAAGGAATGACAGGAGAGATGAGAATGAAAAATAAGATCGATTGGATTCGGGCGCTGGCCATGGCCCTGGCGGTGTCATTGAGCTCCGGCACGGCGGCCCTGGCCGCAGGCCCCGGGGACGGGCTGATCACCATCGAGACGGGGCAGACCCGCTACGGGACGGCCACCCCCAGCGAGCTGCCGGCCAACAGCGGCATCGTGCGCCCGGTGGAGAAATACTCCTACATGGAGATGGAGCAGGACATCCGGGAGCTGCAGGCGAAGTACGGCGGCCGGATGACGGTGAACGTGATCGGCACATCGGCGGACGGGCGCAATATTTACGAGATCATTGTGGGAAATGTGAACTCCGGCCGGCATGTGATGATCCAGGGGGCCATCCACGGCCGGGAGTACATGACGCCCCTGCTGGTGATGAAGCAGCTGGAGACGGCCCTGGAGCAGTACGACACGGGAAGTTACGGGGGAGTCTC
>CALWQV010000066.1 GCA_944383785.1 uncultured Enterocloster sp.
GAGTGGGCATATCCTGCTCCACCACATACTTATCCTTGCCCGCCGCCTGGTGGGTCAGCTTGGAGCCGGCGATGCCGATTCTCTCGCAAAGTCCCTTTGCCAGAACGCTCTCATGCTCCATATCGATCAGCTGGTACTTCAGGGAAGAGCTTCCGCAGTTGATTACTAAAATTTTCATAATTCCTATCGTCTCCTTCGATCTTTTTGGGGGAACAGTTCCCGGATTACTTTACAATCTCACCGTATACTTCTCTTCCGCAGCCGGCGGCGTTGGACTCGTCGGTGTCGATGTGCATCGCCAGAGCATAGCTGTCGCTTACGCGCACCACTACGTCTCCGAAGATCAGGCTTCTGCCCTCGGTATCCAGCTTAACGGAAACGATCTGGCCGTTCTCAACGCCCAGGGCCTTGGCGTCCTCGGGGGTAGCGTGGATGTGGCGCTTCGCGGCGATCACGCCCTCGGAGATCTCGATCTCGCCCTTGGGTCCGATGATCTTACATGCGCCGCTTCCGGCGATGTCTCCGGACTCTCTTACAGGGGCGGTTACGCCGATGGAACGGGCGTCGGTTAAGGACAGCTCAACCTGGGTAGCCTTTCTTACGGGGCCCAGAATCGAAACGCCGGCCAGCTCCTTCTTGGTTCCGACGATGGTTACTCTCTCCTGGCAGGCGAACTGGCCGGGCTGGGACAGATCTTTCTTCTTGGTCAGCTGATAGCCTTCCCCAAACAGAATCTCCAGATGCTCCTGAGTTAAATGTACGTGACGGGCAGATGTTTCCACTAAGAATTTCATAGCTTACTCTCTCCTTTTATCCTTGTAAATATAGATTCAGGCGTCCGCGGCCCAAAGGCGCGGGGACGCTGTACGCTACATTTTATTGTATTGGTTTATTCTGGATTTTTCAAGACCTCCCGACAAATATCTTGTACTTTTTTTCGTACTTTTTCTATATCCTGTGGTTTTTTCCGCATACAACTAAAAAAGCCCGGAAGGGGCTCTCCCCTCCGGACTCTCATCCAACCGTCCCGCGGTCAGATCTTCTCGTAATGCTCCACATCTACTACGAAGATAATCGCGCCTCCTACCTCTACGGTCATGGGCATGGTGGAATAATTCACCATGGTGGTGCCGGAAATGTAGGGCATATTTACGGTAATCTTCTGGTGCTGTCCGCACTCCTGCTTGATGATGCTGATTACTTCCGCAACCTTATCATCCTCCGCGCCGATCATCAGGGTGGTATTTCCCTTTTTCAGGAAACCTCCGGTGGTAGACAGGCGGGTAATGCTGTAATGGTGCCTGGTCAGCTGGCTAACCACATCGTCCTCGTTGTCATTTCTCACAATGGCGTATACTAGTTTCATACGGTGGTCCTCCTTCTTTCTAACATCTGTATGATGCGGTATTTGTTATGATTATATCACACTTTTCCGAAAAAAGGATGTTAATTTTCCCTAAAGATTGGAAATCAGTTCTGATTTTCCGGCACCTGGGGGGCCAGGGTTACGGAAACCTCGTGCTCGATATAGGCCCCGTTTACCAGAGTCTGTACCGTCAGGGTCACCTGGGAGCCGCTTTCGTAGTAGGTCAGCATGTCTGTCAGCTCCTCCGCCGTGGTGATGGACTGCCCGTCAAACTTGGTGATGATATCCTTCTCTTTTAAGTCGGAATTTGCCGCCGCGCCTCCGTCCATGATCTGGTAAACGTAAACTCCAATGGGCATTCCATAAGCCTGGGAAGTAGCCGCGTCGATATTGGTCACCCGGATTCCCAGATATCCCTGGGCGTCCTTGTCAACGGCGATCCTGGTCTGCTTGGTCATCAGGTTGTCCAGAATATCCCTCGCGTCGGAGATGGGGATGGCAAAGCCCATGCCCTCTACTTCGGTGGAAGCGGTTTTCGCCGCGTTGATGCCGATTACATTGCCGTTTAAATCCAGAAGAGCTCCACCGCTGTTTCCGGGGTTAATGGCCGCGTCGGTCTGAAGGTAAGTATGCTCCACGCCGTTCTCATCGGTGATCTTGCGGTCCTTGGCGCTGATATAGCCTACGGTTACGGACTGCCCATAGCCTAAGGCGTTGCCGATGGCTACCACCTGCTGCCCTACCTTAAGCTGGTCGGAATCCCCCAGGCTTGCTACCTGGATCTTGCTCATGGTGTCGGCGGGAATATCCGACAGCTGCACGGCGATAATGGCCAGGTCGGTGGCGGAATCCGTGCCCTTAATGGCGGCGGCCACGGAATTATCGTCCACAAAGGTTACCTCCAGATCTGTCGCCCCGGACACCACATGGTTGTTGGTGGCGATCAAAAGCTCTGTGTCGCTCTGGGCTACGATGATGCCGGAGCCGCTGCTGGTGGCCTGGTAGGTCTGAGGCATGCCAAACCAGTTTCTCTGCTCCACCGTCATAGTATCGTTAATGGCTACCACCGAAGGCATAGCCGCCTCTGCGATGGCCGATACGTCGGTGGTACTGGAAACCGGGGCCACCGCCGCCTGGGTCTGCTGTTTAACCTGGGGGGCTGCCGTGGTTTCCTCAGCCGCTTCCTCTGTCTCAGCCGCTGTGGACTGCTGTGGAAGATAAAGGCCCAGCAGATGGTTCCCCACCAGATTCACTCCCGTCATCACGCCTCCCGCTACTACTCCGAAGAGCACCGCGGCGGCCGTCACAGCGGCAACCTTTCTCGCCGCCCCGCCTTTTCTCTTCTCCCGGCGCTCCGGTTTGTTCTGCTCCGGCATTTGATTCTGCTCCATATGATTTAAATTCCTGTTGTCATCCTCATACATAATCAAGATCCCCTTTCTCTTTCTCACTCTATGTTGAATCCCTTGATGTCTTTTCCTTTTGACAGTTCATAATATAGAGGATAAATGTGGTGGATTTGTGAAATGCTGATGGAAAAACTGTGACTTTCCCCTTCCTATTGACCGGACGGGCAAAATCATGTATCATCGAAGCCGGATTATAAGAAAAACAAAAAGGAGGGAATGCCTTGCGTACTGTCGGAATCATTGCGGAATATAACCCCCTGCACAACGGCCATCAATATCACATCGCCAAGGCAAAGGAAAACACCGGAGCCGATTTCTGCGTCGTGGCTTTAAGCGGCGATTTCGTCCAGCGGGGAGAACCGGCTGTTTACGATAAGATGCTTCGCGCAAGAGCGGCCCTGTTAGCCGGAGCGGATCTGGTTCTTGAGATTCCTGTTCCCTTTGCTACCGGAAGCGCAGAGGATTTCGCTTCCTGCTCTGTGGCCCTTTTATCGGCCTTAGGAGCCGTCGATTTTCTCTGCTTTGGCAGCGAATCCGGGGATCTGGATCTGATTCAGAAAACGGCCCGGCTGCTGGTTCAGGAGCCGGAAGGCTTTTCGCCCTTATTTCAGGCCGAACTAAAAAAGGGCCTTACCTGGCCCCAGGCCCGCAGCGCGGCCCTTGCCTCCCTGGGGCTTATGACCCCCAAAGAGGCGGAACTTTTAAACCTTCCCAATCACATTCTCGGGGTGGAATACTGCAAGGCTCTGATGCGTCAGAAAAGCTCCCTTGCGCCTGTCACCATCCCCCGCCTTGGCAGGGGATATCACGACCCTCAGGTAGACCGGGAGGACGGCGCTCCCATGGCCTCCGCCTCCGGCTTAAGAAAGCTTTTGAAGGAAAACGCCTCTCTGAAAGGTCAGGTTCCCCCGAAGATCCTTGACCTTTACTGGCAGCAGAAGCCCCTCTTTGCGGAGGATTTTTCCCCTCTTTTAAATCAGGCCCTTCTTCTTTACAGCCAGCCTGAAGCAGGGGCTAAGGGAAGGGGATACCAGCGCTTTGAGGGCGTTTTCCCGGATCTTGCCAGGCGGATGGAGCATCTGCTTTTGAACTGGGAAGGCTGGGAAGGGAGAATCCGGCAGCTCAAAACCCGGCAGCTGACCTACACCCGCGTCAGCCGCTGCCTCTGCCATCTTCTTTTGGGAATCACCGCAGAAGACATGGCAGCCTACCGCAGGGCCGGCTTCGGCCTCTACGGGCGGATTCTTGGTTTTAAACGCCAGGCAGCCCCCCTGTTAAAGTCCATAAAGGCAAACAGCTCCATCCCTCTGATCACACGGACCGCCGGTTCGGACCGGCTGCTTTCCGGCCCGGCCTTAAACATGCTGCGGACGGATTTTTACGCCGCCCATCTGTGGCACTGCGTGTACTGGTCAAAGTATGGAGTCTCCCTGAAAAATGAATGGAATCACGGTCTGATCGCGCTCTGAGCCAGTCGGATCATCCCTCTTACCTCCCGCCTGCCGTAGGGCTTGGGCATAAAGGACAGGGCCTGGATGCGCCAGGTTTTTAAGGAAAGTCCCGGAATATCGGACATTAAAATCACCTGCGGCGGGTTTTCAAGGGCTGCCAGCCGTTCTGCCAGGGTGATGCCTGAGATCTCCGGCATCACCACATCGGAAAATACCAGATCCACCGGCTGCTCTTTTACAAAATCAAGAAGCTGCCCCGGGTGGCCGAAGGCTCCTAAAAGCGCAATTTCCCTTTCTTCCTCCAATATGGATTTCAGCTGACCAAGCAGCTCAGGATCGTTATCGACGATCGCGGTTCTGAGTTTCATGACCTTTCGTTTCCTTTTCTCCATTGGTATGGGGCAGCTTTGCCCGCCTTTCAAGTTTACCACAGACCGGCGGCCCCTTGCAAGTTAATCCTCCTTATTTCATTTTTGGCTTAAACACCAGGGAAGCCAGATAGCCGAACACCAGCGCGGCGCAGATTCCCGCCGCTCCTGCCGTAAGTCCCCCTTTAAAGATTCCTAAAAAGCCCTCCTTTGATACGCTCTCTTTCACTCCCTGAAAGAGAGTATTGCCAAAGCCCAAAAGGGGCACTGAGGCCCCAGCTCCTGCCCAGCAGGCAAAGGGCTCGTAAAGTCCCAGAAAGCCCAGGACGGCGCCGCTTACCACCAAAAGAACCATGATTCTCCCCGGCATCAGCTTTGTTTTTTCCATCAGAACCTGAACCAGGGCGCAGATCAGTCCCCCCACGAGAAACGCTTTCATATAATCCATTATCCCAAGCCTCCTATCTCATTCCCTCTATTACCACGCCGTGGGCGATGCCCGGAATGCTCTGCCCCTCGTTGAAGCTGACGGTAGACAAAAGAGCGCCCGTAGGCACAAAGAGCACCCGCTTCCACTCCCCAGACCGGATCTTCGGCAGGATATAAGCGCAGAGCACAAGGGCGCTGCAGCCGCAGCCGCTTCCCCCGGAATGGGTATCCTGCCGTCTGTTGTGATAGACCAGGCAGCCGCAGTCCCGGTGGATCCCTTTTAGATTCCTTCCCTTTTCCTTCATCAGATCCAGCAGGATCCTGCTTCCTATCATTCCCAGATCCCCTGTTATAATCTGGTCGTACCAAGTCTCATCTACCCCCAGATCCAGGAAATTCTGTTCAATGGTGTGAAATGCCGCCGGCGCCATGGCGGCTCCCATATTCATGGAATCCCGGATTCCAAGATCCTCAATCCGCCCCACCGTCACGGCGGGAATCCTCGCCAGCCCTTCGCTCCCCCATGGGGTCAGAAGCAGGCTTCCGCAGCCGGTTACCGTCCAGGTAGCGGATAAAGGCCTCTGATTTCCGTAAGCCAAGGGAAAGCGGAACTGCTTTTCCGCTGTGGCGAAATGGCTGGAGGTCATGGCCATCACCTGATCCCCATAGCCGGCGTTTACCGTCATAGCCCCCAGGCACAGTGCCTCCCCCATGGTGGAACAGGCGCCGTAAAGCCCAAAAAGAGGAATCCCAAGCTCCATTGTGCCAAAGGAAGTGGCGATCAGCTGCCCTAAAAGATCTCCCGCAAACAGGTAGCGCACCTGGTCCGGGGAAGCGTTTCCTTTTTTCAGCGCCAGCTGCGCCGCCCGCTTCTGCATGGCGCTTTCCGCTTTCTCCCAGCTGTCCGCGCCAAAAAGATCGCTTTCGTCTACCTGATCATACAGGGGGCCTAAGGGGCCTTCTCCTTCTTTTTTTCCCGCCACGCAGGCGGCCGCCGCAATCACCGGCGGCCTTTGAAACCGCAGGCTGGCTTTTCCCGCCATTTGCTTTTGATCCTTCACCGTTTCTTTTGCCTCCTTGTTTTCAAGCTGCTCCTAGTATCCCCGGAACCGTGAAAAATAAACCTGGAATAAAATCGGCCAAAGCTCCCATACTAACCATCAAAGCAATCAACATTCAGAAAGGAGGTTCCCATCTATGTCCGGAATCGGAAAGCATATTTTGGGGCTGGCGGCAGCGGCTGCAGCCCTTATATTAACCGGCCTTCTGGTATGGTACGGCCTGTTTTGCCGGGGCGGGGGAGAGGCCGGCCCGGAGGGCACTTTGGTGGAATACCAAAGCAGCGGCCGGATGGAGACGGAAGATTTCGCATGATACCGGCTATTTACCTTAAAATAAACCCGGTTACGGAGACTTCCTCCACCACTGTCCTTCTAAAGGACGCGGCCCGGATTTTCTGCGGGGACGCCAGCCTGACGGCCCGGCTTCAAGCCATCCCCATCTTAAAGATCACCGCTAGAAAGCGCAGGCGCTACGTGATGGATGAGATGACCCTCATCGGCCTCATCGAAAAGGAAGCCCCCAAGGTTCCCATCCTCTGCCTGGGAGCGGCGGACTTTGTGATCGCCTACAAGCCTCCTGGCCCGCCCCGTATTCTGTGGCAGCACGCGAAAGCCCTGGCCGTCTGTATCCTCTGCTTTGCCGGGGCCGCTTTCGCCATCATGACCTTTAACAACGACGCCAATGTAACCGATGTATTTCAGGAAATCTACCGGCTGGTTATGGGAAGGGAGCCGGAAGGGGCCGGACTTTTGGAGGCCGGGTATTCCCTGGGGCTGGCGGCGGGCATCCTGGTGTTCTTCAACCATTTTGCCGCCTTTAAAATGAATACGGACCCTACTCCCCTGGAGGTGGAAATGCGGCTCTATGAGGACAATATTATAAAAACGCTGATCGCCTCCGGGGAGGGAAAGGAGCAAAAGCAAGATGGCTCTTAAGCAGGTTTTCCTTGGCATTCTGGGATTCGGGGCCGGAAGCATGATCGCCGCAGGGGTCTACGCCTTTTTAGCCATTACCGGCGTTTTCACCCGCCTGATCGGAAAAACATGCACCAAGGAGCGGATTCTTTTATATGAAACCCTCATCGCCGCAGGGGGAATCTGTGGAAATCTTTCCGATCTCTATGAAATCCCCCTTGGGTTCGGAAGCTTCTTTGGCCCGATTGTCCTTTCCCTGTTCGGAATCGCCTGCGGCGTTTTTGTGGGATGTCTGTTTATGTCCCTGGCGGAAACCCTGAAGGCCCTTCCCACCGTCAGCCGGAGGATCCGCCTCTCCACCGGCCTTCCCTGGCTGGTGTTCGCCCTGGGGCTGGGAAAAGCGGCCGGCTCCCTGATCTACTTTTTCTTCAGTCTTGGATAGGAGATGCGATTATGGAAATTAATTCAAAGCAATACGCCCAATATGTAAAAGAAGTCACGCCGGTCCACAGCCTCGGCCTCTGCGTGGCCCGGGCCTTTCTCACCGGCGGAATGATCTGCCTTCTGGGGCAGTTTCTCACAAACCTGATGGCGGACCGGTTTCACATGGACCATCAGACGGCGGCCGCCTGGACCTCCCTGGAGCTGATCCTTGCCAGCGTCCTTTTGACCGGCTTCAACCTGTACCAGAAAATCGTGAAATTCGCCGGCGCCGGGGCTCTTGTCCCCATTACCGGCTTTGCCAATTCCGTGGCCGCTCCGGCGGTGGAATTTCAGGCGGAAGGGGACGTATTCGGCGTAGGCTGCAAGATTTTCACCATCGCCGGCCCGGTGATCCTCTACGGGGTTTTAAGCTCCTGGATTCTGGGAATCCTCTTCTGGCTGGGGAGGCTTCTGGGCCTTGTTTCCTAGAGCCTCTGGCGCATCTGCTTTAAAATCCGCTTTTCCAGCCGGGACACCTGCACCTGGGAGATTCCCAGCTGGGCCGCGATTTTCGTCTGGGTCTGCCCCAGATAATACCGCCGCAGGATAATCTCCCGCTCTTCCTCTTTAAGCTCCCCAAGGAGCTTTTCTAATACCATCCGGTTTAACAGATCTTCCTGGCCGTTTTCCTCTTCCTCCAGACGGTCCATAAGGCAGATCCCGTCCTCATCCCCCACCGGCCGGTAAAGGGATTCTACCTCCGCTCCCGCCTCCATGGAAGCGGCCACTTCCTCTCGGCTGGCCCCCACCACGGCGGCGATTTCCTCAATGGTCGGCTCCCTGCCCATGGAGCCGGTCAGCTTCTCCCTGGCCCTTCTGACCCGCATAGCCAGTTCTTTCACCGAGCGGCTGACCTTAATCATCCCATCGTCCCGCAAAAAACGCTTGATTTCACCGGCGATCATGGGAACCGCGTAGGTTGAAAATTTCACATCGTAGGCAGTATCAAACTTATCGATGGCTTTTAAAAGGCCGATGGTTCCGATCTGGAACAAATCCTCCCCCTCATACCCGCGCCCTAAAAAGCGGCGGACAATGCTCCACACAAGCCCCATATTTTCCGTTACCAGCTGATCCCTGGCCTCTTTATCTCCCTGGTGCGCACGGCTGATCAAGCAGATGGTTTCGTCCATAGGATCACCTGCCGATCCGCTTTTCCATCAATACACGGGTGCCCTTTTGAGGCTCCGATTCCACCGTAACCTCGTCCATAAAGGCCTCCATAAAGGAAAAGCCCATGCCGGAACGCTCCCCCGAGGTGTCGGTGGTAAACATGGGCTCCATGGCCTTTTTCACATCCGGGATGCCCCTGCCCCAGTCCTCCACGGAAAGAATCAGCTTCTTTTCCGGGGCTTTCCGGGCTTTAAGCTCCATAAGGATTCTTCCGCCCTTCTCCCCGTATCCGTGAACCACCGCGTTGGTCACGGCCTCGGAAACGGCGATTTTTACATCCTCCACCTCTTCCAGGGTGGGATTCAGGCGGCTCATAAATACCGCCGTTACCACCCGGGCAAATTCCTCGTTTTCCGAAATTCCTTCAAACTCCAGCTTCAGCCTTTCCAGGCCCTCTTCTCTGTTTTGATGCTCCATTCTCTATTCCTCCCATCCTTTTATAGCCGATTCCAGCTGCTCAAAGGCCGGAATCAGCTTCTCGATCCCCGCCGCCCTTAAGATTCGCTTTACCTGCTTTCCCGCGCAGCAGCAGACCGCCTCCCCTCCGGCCAATTTAAGCTGCTTGTACCGCCCCAGCAGAATTCCGATGCCAGAGGAATCCATAAATTCTGTTTTTGAAAAATCAAATACCATCCTCCGGATGGGATTTTCCTCCAGCAAAAGATCCGTCTCATATTTCAGGTTCCGGCAGTTGTGATGATCCAGCTCCCGGGGCATGTGAACCACCAGGACCTGTCCCACGGCTTCATATGTAAACCTCTGATTTTCCATGGTTTTCTCCCCTTTCTTCTATGGCGTTAAATGCTGGCAGCAAAAAAACAGACACTGCAAAAGAGTATTTCATCCTTTGTAGTGTCTGTTTCGCTGTTACTTCTTTTAATATCCTCTTGCGCTCTGGGCCCTTGAGGCGTACTCGGAATCCGGGAAATTGCCCACCACCTGGTCAAACATGGCGTTGGCGTTGGCCGTATCCCCTGCATCCTGGTAAAGGCGTCCTACATAGTACATTGCCTCCGGGTTTTCCGGCACCAGCGTCAGGCTGGCCTGAAAACATTCCATAGCCCGGTCCGTGTTTCCCGCGTTCCACTGCTCCACTCCGGTGGTGATCAGGGTCTGGTACACATTGGCCGTCATATCCGCCTGCACGTCGTTTACCACCGCCCTCACTTCCTCATCGGTAATCAGTGAAAAGTCCGCCTGAGCAAAGGCGACGGCCGCCGTCACCAGATCTCCCGCCCGGTAGGACTGAAGCACCCCGATCAGGCTCTTGTACTGGGCAATGAGACTGGTATTGCCGCTTTGAAGTTCGTCCAGCTGGGCCTGAACAGAATCAGCCCGGGCCTGAATTTCCTCATTCTGCGTCTGCAGATCGGAAATCTGCTGGTTGGCGTTGTTTAACTGCTGGCTGTAGGAGATCAGCTCCTCATTATGGACCCGGTTCAAATCGGAGATCCGGGTGGGAAGAATCAAAAAATAAGCCGCCACCACACCCATCACCAGGCCCATGAGAATGTGAATCACTATGGACAGGCCCGTATTTTCCTTGTAAGTAGGCGGCAGGATGATGTCGTCGTCCTCCATCTGCTTGTGGGAAAAGGCTTTAATCATCCGCTTTTTCTCCGCTTCCGCCCGTCCCGTATTCTGCTTCACAATGGACATGTAATACAGGGCCTTGGAATTGCTCTTGTCAATCTGAAGGATCTTGTAAAGTGATCTTCCCGCCTTGGTATAATCCTCCCGCCTCATATAGAGCAGCGCCAAAAGCAGGTGAGCTTTCACAAAATGGGGCCGCGCCTCCACTACCCGGGCCAGCTGCAGGATGGCCAGATCATCGCTGCCGTTCTGAGCATGCCACAGAGCCTGGTTGAAGGTTTTTACATTCTGGCTCTCGATCTCCAGCTGTCCGGGTTTGCGCTGGATCTCATCCAGGTAGTGATCCGCCAAGTTGTTTTCCGGCTGTAAATTCAGGCTGATCACCCACTGTACCAGGGCGTCCGCCACCTCGCCGCTTTCATAATAAATCAGGCCCAAAAGGTTCCTGGCATCCGTCTGATACTTATTAAAATGCAGACTGTCCTTTAAGGAATGGGCCGCCCCGGACAGATCACGCATCCTGGCCTTCTCCAGTCCCAGGTTGTAAAAGCTGTTGGCAATCTGGGCATTTTTCCTCTGATAATCCATAGTCACCGCCTACTTTTCATTGATCTCCTTAATCAGTTCCATCATCACGTCCGTCATGTCCGTCAGATCGCTCTTTACAATGGCGTCCTCCACCTCTTCAATATCAAGACTGGGTTTAAAACGCTCGATCTCTTCCTCAAAATCGATCATGTGCCTTCACTCCTTTTCTCTTAAGGCTTTCCGAAATTCTCCAGTTAAATACAGGGACCCGGCGCAGAAAACCAGGTCGCTCCCCCGTCTTTCCTCCATACAGACAATGGCCTGGGCAGCCGATGAAAATTCCAGCATCCGTTCTTCTCGCACTTGGCTGAATGCCTCCTTTAAGGACTGGATTAGCGCCCCCCGCTTCCCGCCGCAGCAGACAAAGCCCACCTCTTTCCAGGGAATCCTTTTGCATAAGATCCGGGCCATCTCCCGGTAGTCCTTATCCTCCATGGCTCCAAAGAGCAGGAAAGCCTCCTTTCCAGTCCGCTTTAAAATCTCAAAGGCCGCTTGCTCGAATGCCGCCGCTCCCGCCGGATTGTGAGCTCCGTCCAGGTAAAATCCCTCTCCTGCCCGCTCCATCCGCCCCGGCCACCTGGCCTGAGCGATGCCCCGCCTGATGGCTTCCTCCGTGATGGAAAATCCCCGTTTCCTCAGAATCCGGGCTGTTTTCACCGCGACCATGGCGTTTGCGGCCTGGTAGGGAGCCTCAAAGGGAATAAAAAGCCGCTTCCCCTCCTTGTCCGAAATCCAAAAGCCTCCATCGGAGGACTCATCCAAAAGCCGGTAATCCTCCCGGCTTACGGGGATAGCAGGCGCGGACAGCTCACCGGCCCTCTCCCGGATCCGGGCGGCCGCCTGGGGCTCTGAGGCATCGTAGACCACCGGGATAAAGGGCTTTATAATTCCTGCCTTCTCCCAGGCAATCTGGCCGATGGTATCGCCCAGGTACTGGGTGTGATCCAGGCCGATGGAGGTAATGGCGCAAGCCACCGGGGCCTCAAGCGCATTGGTAGCGTCCAGCCGGCCTCCCAGGCCCGTCTCGATCACCGCCGCCTCCACCTTTCTTCGGGCAAACAGCTCCATGGCCATATAGAACAAAAACTCAAAATAGGAGGGGTGGTCCTTTCCCCTTTCCTGCAGCCTCTTTGCCGTCTCATAGACGCGCCGGAAACTCTGGTTCAAATCCTCCCGGCCCGCCATCTGCCCGTCCAAAAGGAACCGCTCCCGCACATCCTCCAGATGAGGCGATACAAAGGTGCCGGTCCAGCATCCCGCCTCCCTTAAAATGGATGTGAGAAAGGCGCAGACGGAACCCTTTCCGTTGGTTCCCGCTATGTGAATCGCGGGAAACCGCTCCTGGGGATCTCCCATCTCCCTCAAAAAATCCTTTACCTCCGCCAGCGAATGCTTATTTTTACTCCACATGGGAATCTGTTCAATGTAGCTGAAGGCGTCCAAGGGTATCCTTCCTCCTTATTAACGGTCCTCTCTGGGGACCAGTTCCATCTTACCTTAAATTTTACCGCCGCGCAACTGCATATGAAAGACCGGTTTCGACATTTCTTCCGGTCTTACTCCCTTTTTTTTCGCACCGGCACTGGAATCTGAGCCAAAATAATGGCTCCGAACATCAACCCGCAGCCGGACAGCTCCCTTAAGGTCATGCCCTGTCCCAAAAGAATCCATCCCGCAATCAGGGAAATGCTGGATTCAAGGCTCAAAATCAGGGAGGCCACCGTAGGATTCATCTCCTTCTGGCCCACGATCTGCAAGGTGTAGCCTACTCCGCTGGAAAAAATTCCGGCGTATAAAATGGGGGCCGCCGCTGCCCTGATCTGATCCCATCTGGGCTCTTCAAAAATCACCATGGCGATGCCGGATAAAATGCCTGCCACAAAAAACTGGATGCAGGACAGCTTCACCCCGTCCGCCAGAGGCGAAAAATGGTCGATTACCAAAATATGCGCGGAAAAGAGAAGGGCCGCCGCCATCATAATCAAATCGCCCTGGTTGATTCCCTCCGCCCCTTTTGCGAAGCACAGGCGGAACAGACCAGCCACCGCCAAAAGGACCGCCCCCCAGAGGGTGACGCCCACCCTCTTTCCAAAAAACAGACCTAAAAGAGGCACGATCACAATATAGCAGGCGGTGATAAATCCGGCCTTTCCCACCGTGGTGTACTGGATGCCGATCTGCTGGGCATTGGAGGCCAGGCACAAGGCCAGGCCGCAGCAGACTCCGCCAACAGCCAGGGTCCGGCCCCCGCTCCCCCTCTCCTTTCGGCTTACGCCGGGGGAAGACTCCTGCCTCCGGTCTAAAAAGAAGATCACCGGAAGCAGCACCGCCCCTCCCAGAAAGGAACGCAGGCAGTTAAAGGTAAAGGGCCCTACATAATCCATGCCGGCGCTCTGGGCTACAAAGGCCACGCCCCAGATGGCCGCCGTCAATAACAGTAAAAGAGATTGTCTTATCTTCATCATTTTTCTAGCTGTGCCAGGCGCGCCTTCACCTGCTCCATCATCTGCATATATTTCTCAAGCTTCGCCCGCTCCGCATCGATCTTGTCCTGAGGCGCTTTGCTGATGAACTTCTCGTTGCCCAGCATGCTGTTGGAACGCTTTAACTCTCCCTCCAGGCGCTTTTCCTCGTTCTTCAGACGAGCGATCTCCTTCTCCAGATCCACCAGGTCCGCAAAGGGCATATAAATGGCAGCTTTCGGGATCACGGCGGAAACCGCATCCTCGGAAATACCGCTCTTATCCGTCTGCACGGTTACATGGGAGGCATAGCCTAATGTGGCGAAGAAGTTCTTGCTGGTTTCAAAAATCTCCCGCAGCTCCTCATCCTCAGACACCACGTACACCGCAGCCTTCTTGCTGGGCGGCACATTCATAGAGGTGCGCACCCCACGGATCGCCCGAACCGCCTCTTTGATTGCCTCTGTGGCCTTCTCCTCCTGGGGGAAGCTCCATTCTGTGCGGTATTTCGGCCAGGAGGAAAGCATGATGGTTTCTTCCTCCTCCTGGAGGTTGCAGAAAATCTCTTCCGAAATAAAGGGCATAAAGGGATGAAGCAGCTTTAAGGCGTTGATCAGCACGGTTTTCAAAGTCCAGATGGCCGCTGCCTTGGTGGTATCCCCGTCATCGTAAAGCCTGGGCTTAACCATCTCGATGTACCAGTCGCAGAACTCCTCCCAGATAAAGTCGTAAACCTTCTGAAGGGCGATGCCCAGCTCGTACTTATCCAGATTCTCCGTCACGTCCTTGGCCAGGTCGTTGACTTTGGAAAGAATCCACCGATCCGCCATGGTCAGGTTCTCCAGGGTCACGCCGGACACATCCGGAGCCTTCTCAATGTTCATCATGATAAACCGTGAGGCGTTCCACACCTTGTTGGCAAAGTTGCGGCTGTTCTCCACTCTCTCCCAGTAGAAGCGCATGTCATTTCCGGGAGCGTTTCCGGTAATCAGGGTCATGCGCAGGGCGTCGGCGCCGTATTTGTCAATTACCTCCAGCGGATCGATGCCGTTTCCAAGGGATTTGCTCATCTTTCTTCCCTGGGAATCCCGCACCAGTCCGTGAATCAGAACTGTGTGGAAGGGGCATTTTCCCGTCTGCTCAATTCCGGAAAATACCATACGGATAACCCAGAAGAAAATAATATCATATCCCGTTACCAGAACATCGGTAGGATAGAAATACTCCAAATCCTCGGTCTGCTTGGGCCATCCCAGCGTAGAGAAGGGCCACAGGGCGGAGGAGAACCAGGTATCCAGGGTGTCCTCATCCTGCTTTAAGTTTACACAGCCGCACTTTTCGCATTTCTCTGGCTTCGTCTTTGCCACATGGATCTGGCCGCAGTTTTCGCAGTAATAGGCGGGAATCCGGTGGCCCCACCACAGCTGGCGGGAAATGCACCAGTCCCGGATATTCTCCAGCCAGTGAAGATAGGTTTTTCCGTAGTTTTCGGGAACGAATTTCAGCTCCCCGCTCTTTAACGCCTCAATGGCGGGCTTTGCCATCTCCTCCATCTTCACGAACCACTGCTGCTTCACCATGGGCTCTACCGTGGTCTTGCAGCGGTCGTGGGTTCCCACGTTATGGGAGTGGGGAACTACCTTTACCAAAAGTCCCTGCTCCTTTAAATCCTCCACCATGGCCTTTCTGGCCTCATATCGGTCCATTCCGAAGTAGGGTCCCGGCACATTGACGGTGGCATCGTCGTTTAAGATCACGATCTCCTCAAGGCCATGGCGCTTGCCCACCTCAAAATCGTTGGGGTCGTGGGCCGGGGTAATCTTCACGCAGCCGGTTCCAAATTCCATGTCCACATACTCGTCGGCAATCACTGGAATCTCCCGGTCCGTTAATGGGAGCTTCAGCATCTTTCCTACCAGGTCTTTGTAGCGCTCGTCCTCCGGGTTCAC
>CALWQV010000067.1 GCA_944383785.1 uncultured Enterocloster sp.
GAACGGCGGTATCCGCAAAGCCGGATTTGCGGTACTGTTTCACCGGAATGGCGGTTCAGAATCGCCCGGAATACTCAGGGATTGAGATAGGAATTGCCGATAAAATACTGCGCATATGCAGTATTCGCATTTCCCAGGCCAAATACATTCTTCTTGCATTTTTTTATTCCATTTCCAAGTAATGTCTAATGCTTATATTTTATCTTTATCCATACGTATTTTTTATGGATAAAGGCAAAAAAACACCAGCGGCTGATTTAACCGCTGGCTCTATGTGACTTTTTCTTTATCGCTTCATGAAATACTTCATTTAACATTTAATCTGTTTCGCAGTCTCGATCAAGTGCTTTAGATTATCCGCCAATTCTTCCGAAGAGGTATCTGGTCCCCAGCTAATTCGCACCGAACATTCGATTTCATCCTCTGGGACTCCCATTGCAGAAAGGACATAGCTTGGCGCATAGCTTTCTGAAGTACACGCCGAACCATTTGATATACTGCAGTACTGTTTGGAAGAAATCATTAATGCTTCAGACATTACTCCTGGAATACATATATTGACCGTATTATTTACGCAATAATTTTGATCACCGTTGGTGTGGTATTCCAGCCCTGACTGATCAAACAGACTCATTACAAGGTTCTTGAGCTTATCGGTTCTCTGCTTGCTTTCTTCGTACTCACGTGCTGCAATCTCACAGGCGCAGCCACATCCGGCTACTAAAGCTACCGGAATTGTCCCCGGTCTGATTCCATGCTCCTGCTGCCCTCCATACATAATCCCTTTCACCGGCGGCAGCCTATAATCCTTCTTTCTCAACACCAGAACCCCGATTCCCTGGGGGCCCCGAAGCTTATGAGCGCTGAAGGACAGCATATTATATTTCATCCGCCTGATTTCTTCCACCAGTTTTCCGCAGCTTTGTGTTGCATCTACGTGAAAAAGGACGTTTCTTTTTGCCAGTTCCTCCCCGACTACTTCAACCGGTTGGATGATTCCTGTTTCGTTATTTACATGCATCAAGCTTACAAGCAGTGTGTCCTCTCTGACAAGAGAAAGAATCCGCTTCGCATCAACTCTTCCGGAACGGTCAAGGCTTACAATATCAACCTCAAATCCTTCCCTTCCCATTGCCTTTACAGTCTCCAAAACGGCCTTATGTTCTATGGCAGATGTAATAATATGCTTTTTCCCTGTTCTTTTTGCATACTCTTTAAGTCCATGTATGGCAATATTGTCGCTTTCCGTGGATCCGCTCGTAAAAAACACTTCACCGGAAGTCACTCCCAACAAATCGGCGACCTGACCTCTGGCATATTCAACAACCTCTCTCGCCTTTTCTCCGTGATTATGCGTCCTGCTGTCCGCGTTTCCAACGGTTCCTTTATATACCTCAATCATGTGATCAAGGACTCTGGAATCGATCGGCGCGGATGCATTATAATCTAAATATGTGCTCATTCCTTCACCGCCAAAAGTAAAAGATCATCAATACTTCTTATAAAGCCCGTTCCGCAAAGATGCGCAATTCCCCTTTCAAGGTTCAGCCGAAAGTATTTTGCAACCGTTTCATTATCGGTTTCCAACCCCATGCTGATGCACCAGGCTTTGACAAGCGCTTCATAAATCTCATAATAATCTCCGCCGAAAGTATACCAAGACATCTCCAGATTGCTATCGCTGGCAATTTGAATGTCCGTTGGCAATGTTTTCTCCGCAAGTGAATAGCAAAGTGCCCATCTGCAGAGAATATTCCAATTTTTTATACCGGTCTTTGCTTTCAGCCTAGAAAGCTGGTCTTTTGCCTGTTGTGACAGGCGTATTTGTTTTACAATCATAATTCCCCGAAATACCCTTTCTCAATTGATGTGCTCTTTGTTTCTTCACTATATATAAGAGTAAATTCATCCCCCACAGATTCTTTCATCATGTCATAATAGTTATGATCAATTTCTGTATCTGTAGAAAGAATAATGGTCTGATCACTGGCGTTCGGGAAATATGTGGATATAATAGAGGCCCGATGCTGTGAATCAAGTCTGGACAATGGCGTATCAATAATAACTGGCAGCTTTTTCTTTGAGCAAAGAGCCAACGCCCAAAGAATTGCAATGACCATAAGCTGTTTTTCTCCGGCAGAAAGAGATTCCTTTGATACTGTGTCGCCTTTCTCATCAAGATATTGCAGATCGAGGGTTTCTGCATCCATAACAATTTCCTGTATTAAATTCTTTTTATTCGCCAATTTCTTATAACACTCGGTAATCGTTTTGCCAAGAGTTCCGGTTTTCCTCTTCTGCAGTTCTAATGCATAAGCATCAACCATTCTCAGTGCCATGTTCGAATATTTCAGCAGCCGGTCCGAATCTTCCTGAAGCTCAATTTTCTGAAGATAAGTCTCCACATCCCTGTTGTATTCAGCAGTTTTCGCAATTACAACGGCATTAACCGAACTTCTTTCTTGCTGCAGCTGATTCAGTTCCACTTGAGCCTCTATTAACTTAGCTTCATTCGTTTTGATTTGATCATATATTGCAGCCAATTCATTTTCATTGATATCCAAAGTAAGATAACTGTCTACTTCATCAAGCTGTCTTTTTAAAGCTATCTTGTTAGAAAATACTGTCTTTGTATGATCGATACTCTCCTGAAGTGTACTTTCCACCAACTCATTGATCTGAAACAGCGCATGATCTGACATCTCATAAATCTGATGAGTGGCATTTTTTTCGATCTGCTTTCTTACAAAATCCACAAAAGCCCGGCTTGCGCCGGTTGAATCCGGATGTTCCCCAGCAAAATCTGACAAATATGCGTCCATCTGCTCCAACGCATGCTGCATGATAAAATCATTATGCTCATCCTCGGCCTGCAGCTTGATCTGGCTTATTAAATCTCGAACAAGCACCATTGGCAATTCTGTCGCCGCCATGCCGATTAAAGACTCTGCATTTTGTGTGATCTCCGTTTGAATCTCTGCTCGTCTTTGCATCAATTCTTGACGCTGTTCAAGCACGGCCCCGCCTTGAAGTTCATAGTGTTTATGAAGCTGTTCAAGTTCTTCCTGTATCGTTTCGACTTTTTCTGCTGCCAAACGAACAGATTCATCTATTTGTTCTAATTTTGAAATCGCCTGATCCCGTTCTTCGCGGAGTCCGTCTAATTTAGAGCTGGGATCATTGGATTTCCCCTTCTTGTTGATTCTTCTGATCGTACGTCCAAGATCCTTTTTAAGAACCTCAAGAATCGTAATGCCCAGCATAGAACGAATTGATTCCTTCATTTGTACATCTGTTTTCG
Source organism: uncultured Enterocloster sp. (assembly GCA_944383785.1). Classification (GTDB taxonomy): domain Bacteria; phylum Bacillota; class Clostridia; order Lachnospirales; family Lachnospiraceae; genus Enterocloster. The sequence continues at coordinate 3,302 of CALWQV010000067.1, forward strand.
CCACTGCAAGCTCTGCTATTTTTTCTCCATCGAAGAAGTAAAAGCTGGACAATGCGCTTGGCAGAATGCTTTCCACAAACATCGCCCAGTTCTTTGTAAGAAATTCGCTGTAAATTCCGTTTTGCTGAACGCAGATCTTTTCCTTCGTAATTTTTGAAAGAGCGTCCCATTCCCTTCTTACCACATACGTATCATTCGTACTTTCGTTAAGGACAAATTCCAACTCAATGTAGCTGCTCTGACTCCAATGACTTCGATTCACATAGGATCTGAGATACTGATTATATGAATTATATTTACTCTCTTTATAAGCGGCAGAATTTGCTCCATATAGAGACAGAAGAATCGCCTCTAGAAAAGTAGTCTTTCCTCGTCCGTTCATTCCGCCAATCAGGACGATGGGCTTCTTGTGTGTAAATTCAAAAGTATTGGTTCCTGCATACACGCCAAAGTTATACATCGTTAATCGGTTGATTATCATCCCTCTGACTCCTCATCCGTTTCTTCTACCGGGCGATTACCATAACTCAAAAATTTTTCGTTATATTTTCCGCCATAATCTTTCTTGCGCTTCATTTTATCCGTATAATACTGAGTGGCATCATCCTCATTCTGATAAAATGTCCTGGAGATCACCTTTTTAAGATCATCAAGAATCCCCTTCCGCTGATTCATTCCAACCGCGTTACGTTCTATGTCAATCAGGCTGTACATCATTTCAAATGCCAGCTCATAATCCCCATACAACTTCTGGCAGACTGATTGAAGAATATCCCATTCTTCTTTGCCAAAGCTTTCGTCGCAGATCCAGCTTGGATCTTCGAATTTCTTTCCGGTAACCTCGTAGTAAATCCTTGGAACTGCATCATCAAATTCATGCTTTTCCAAGACCCATATTCTTCTGATTGCCTGAAGTTCTGGAATTCTAATCAGTTCCAGATCAGAAAATTCCGCCGGGCCTTTTTCATTGATATTCTTTTGGATTTGAAGAAGATCTCTCAGCCATTCTTCTCTGACTTCCTTCTTATAGGGTCCATGAAACAATTGTCGATAATTGCCCTGAAGGTTTCCGTGCATACGGCGGAAGCTTCTGCGCTCACGGTCGCCCTCCTCATTGCCGAACTTATTCCGAAATTCAAGGAGCGGAATCATCCACTCCTTCTCCTCATCATTGGCAATCATCGCCTCCATTGATTTGTCTTTTTCGACCATGGTACACACCCAGCATCCGAACCGGCTTTTCCCGCAGGATGGCAGATCCTGATCCACCATAAGCGGGCATTCATTATCGGCCGTAGCGCCTTTGTACATGGTCAAAAGCTCCATATTCGAGTATCCCCATGGATTCTTATACTGCATAAGAAACACCCAGACATCATCATTTGTCCATGCTTCAAGAGGAGAAAAAACAAGTTCATTTGCCAATGTAGGGTTAGGACTGAGGAGATCACGCACTCTCTTCTTTTCAAGATTTGTCATCGTCTGGTTACGTCTGGAGCTTTCTGCCTTTCGTGTACCAAGGACGAGGATCACCTCGCCATGCTCTGCAATCTTATTCTTTATGAAATTGTTAACCGGCTGAATCTTTAACCGGTCCGTACACCATCTATACTTCATCCGTGGGAACGGATACCCACGTCCAATCAAGTTAACCCAAAACGTATTATTATAATCAGGAATCAATCTTTCCGGTATAATAGGCAAATGCTTCTCTCTTGCCGCAGTACGCATCGCTTCCAGCGACCGCTCAACCCATTTTGACACAACCGGCGACTCTACCAGGGTATCTGTATTGATTACATGAATCGGTTTTTTTCGTTGTTCAATGGGAAGCCCTTCAATCGACATCCACACAAGCTGCAGCGCCGCCGTGCTGTCTTTCCCACCTGAATATCCAATCATCCACGGTATATCGTCTGACAGATATAGGTTTTGAATGGTTTCCATCAAACCGGCTATTGTCTCTTTGTTAATTGCCATTTTTGTCTCCTGCTTGTTCGTCTACTGTTTTTTGCAATATATCTTAGATCCATATGCATGCGCACAAAAGTATAAACTTCATTATATCCGAAAGTTAGAATAAAATCAATTAAGACATACCCCGTTAATAAAAGGCATGACTCATTCCCGAATCATGCCTCATCGTTATTCTATTTTCGCCCGCAGCAGATTAATTTCCTGAATAAACAGAGAAACTGCCGGCGAAAAGATATTATTTTTTTTCCAAACCAGCACGCTGTGCGTCATCCGGCGGGGCTCCAGCGGTATAAAGCGCAGACGGGGGGCGCTGCGGATCGCCAATGCGCCATCCATACAAAAGGCACATCCCAGCCCCTCCGCCACCAGTAATGCGGCATTGGAAAGCAGCGTATAAAAAAGCGGTATTGTTAGTTCCTTTTCTTCCCGTCCCAGCCAATTAAAGATTTCCGCCCGGGTACTGTCCCGCAGGGGCAAAATAAGCGGGTATGGGGCCACGTCATCCGCCGTAAGAGAAGCCTTTTCGGTCAGCGGATGGTCGTCCCGCACTAAAAGTCCCCAGGTATCCTGCTGGGATAAGCGGACATAATCATACCTGGTCACATCAATGGGTTCCAGCAGAAGCCCAATATCTACCATTCCTTTGCCCAGACGGTCTTTGATATTGTCAACGGTTTCATTGTAAAGGGTAAACTGTACCGCAGGATATTTCCCGCAAAACTCTTTAATCAGTTTTGCCAGCGTCTGGCCGCCCACTGCTTCGGAGGCCCCGATCACCACCATACCGCTGATATCGTTCTGCCGCTGGGCAAAATTCTTTTCCAGCCGGTCGGCCAACTCGATGATCTCCTGCGCTCTCTGCCTGAAAAATATCCCGTCTTCCGTCAGCGTCAAGCCATTTTTACCCCGCAGCACCAATGTAGCGCCCAGCTCCCGCTCCAGATCCATGATCTGGCGGCTTAGGGCGGGCTGGGTCACATGGAGTATATCGGCCGCTTTCGTAATATTTTCTTCCTGGGCCGCGGCTAAAAAATAGCGAAGTGTCCGAAGCTCCATCCCTATCATCCTCCTAAACTATTACACCTATTTTAGCAATAGCTCCCCCTTTCGTCAACGGTACCGTTTCCTTTTCCCAATCAACCCGCCAGCGTATACAGCTTGATATCGGCCAAATTTCCCTCCGGGCGAATCCACTTTCCTAAACGGTAAACCACGCTGCTGACCGTATATTCCCCGTCATTGACAAACAGCTCCACCAGATTCTCGTCTACCAGGGCCTCCACATGGCAGCCCCCGTTTAGCTGCGGCGTGGCAGACAGCAGATGGGCTCCCTCAAAATGGGGGTATACACCGCTCCGGTCCGCAAAGAGCCTATTTCCATTGCGCCATACCATCATGCCGCCTATATTGATCCTCTGCCCTTCCTCCAGCTCAAATACTGCCCGGTATCCTTCCGGCGCTGCCTGGGAGGGCTTTAAAATTTCTCTGGAAAGAGCTTCCCTGATCTGCGGATGGAGCCTGAAAAAGATATGCCCATTTTCCATCTCCACAACCCTGGGGGCGCAGAACATGCCGATCCAGCCGTCTCCCACCGGCTCAGGCATCCGCACCCAGGCGGTCAGAATCCTTCTTCCATCCCGGTCCAGGGTGGTCTGGGGCGCGTATAAATCCATGCCGTAATCCAAAAACTGATATTCATCCGGTATCTCCATCCGGCAGGAAGCTTCATCAAACGTCACCGGAAAACAGAGCGCCTGATTTTTTTCTTTGCCGGAAATACCAGGAAGCCCCATAGCCGACACAAAAAGAGCCTCCCCGCCCGGAACCTTCACATAATCCGGACACTCCCACATCCATCCGTACTCCGGCCCCTTAGAAGCCTGGTTCACAAGGAACCAGCTGCCCAGGTCCTCGCTTCGGTAAATCAGCGCCTCCCCCTGTTTTTCCTCCAGGGTGCTTCCCAGAATCATATACCAGCCGTCCCCTCCCTTCCACACCTTTGGGTCGCGGGTATGGGTCCGGCTCCCGATTTTGGGGTCCGCAACAGGAGCCAGCACCATTTCTTTATCTTTCCAGTTGTCAAAAGAAAATCCATCCTCTGATACCGCCATCATCTGGCAGCTTTCAAATTGTTCATTCAAGCTTACATGGATATCCTCCGGGTTTACCTCTTCATAGCGCACTCCGGTGTAGATCAGGCATAGCTTTCCCTCCCTCTCTACGGCGCTTCCTGAAAAGCAGCCGTTCTGGTCGCCGCGCTTACTGGGGAAAAGGGCAATGCCCTTATGCTCCCAGTTTACCAGGTCCCGGCTTACCGCGTGGCCCCAATGCATGGTTCCCCATCTGGGGCCATAAGGAAAATACTGATAGAACAAATGATAATATCCTTGGTAATAGATAAAGCCGTTGGGGTCGTTGACCCAGTGATCCGGCGCTTTTAAGTGAACCCGCTGCTTTTTTTCTGTCATGTCAAATTCCTCCTGTTTCACAAGCTGTCTTAAGTCTCTTCCATCTCCAGGTAATTCAGTCCCGTATTCTTATCGAAAAAGTGCATCTTAGAAGGCAGCATCACGAACTCAATGGTATCTCCCACCTTGCTCAGCTCATATTTGGAAACCCGCGCAACCGCCTGATAGCCGCCAAATTCAAAATAAAGGTTATTTTCATTTCCCATCACTTCCGTATTGGTAATCACTGCCCTTTGCCGGCTGGCAGATTCCAATTCTAAGTTTTGGGAATCCATCTTCACATCCTCTCCGCGAATGCCAAGGATCATCTCTCCCTGGCAGCCCTTCAGGCGCTTTGCCACTCCATCCGGAAGAACCACCCGGTTCCCATCCTCAAAGTATACCTGGTTCCCCTCTACTGTCACCCTAAAGAAATTCATCTGGGGCGAACCAATAAATCCCGCCACGAACTGGTTCACCGGATGGTCGTAGAGCTCCATGGGCTTTCCTACCTGCTGGATCACCCCTTCCTTCATAATCACAATCCGGTCCGCCATGGTCATAGCCTCCACCTGGTCATGGGTCACGTAAATGGTGGTGGCCCCCAGCTGCCGGTGAAGATTGCTGATCTCCGTGCGCATGCTGACCCGCAGCTTCGCGTCCAGGTTGGAGAGAGGTTCATCCATCAGGAAAACCTTCTGGTTCTTTACGATTGCCCTTCCCAGGGCCACTCTCTGGCGCTGCCCTCCGGAAAGGTTCTTGGGCTTTCTCGTCCTATATTCCTCCAGCCCCAGAATACGGATGGCCCAGTCTACCTTTTTCTGAATCTCATCTGCCGGAAGCTTCATATTCTTCAGGCCGTACCCGATATTCTTTTCCACCGTCATATGGGGGTAAAGGGCGTAATTCTGGAATACCATGGCGATGCCCCGGTCACGGGGAGCCACATCGTTCATCCGCTTCCCGTCTATGTAAAGCTCGCCTCCGGTAATCTCTTCAAAACCGGCCGCCATCCGCAGGGTGGTGGATTTTCCGCACCCCGATGGGCCTACAAAAGCGATAAATTCCTTTTCTTCAATGTTTAAATTAAAATTCTCGACCGTATTTTTGCCGGAACCTGGATATCTCTTGCATACATTTCGAAATTCAATAAAGCTCATTCTTCTCATCCTTCCTTTGAACCGGTGGAGGTAACGCCCTCCACAATCTGCTTGGAGAACAGGGAGTAAATAATAATCACCGGGATGGTTACCAGTGTAATCACCGCCAGGGTTTCTCCCATGGTGGTATTCTCATTGGACGTAATGGAATTAAGTCCGATCTGGGCCGTCAAAAGATCGCTGGAGGTAAATACCAGAGAAGGCCACAGATAATCGTTCCACACGTTCAAAAAGGTAAATACGCTGACGGTGGCAACCACTGTCTTTGACATAGGCAGCACCATGGTAAAAAAGTACTTTACCGGGCCGCAGAAATCCAGCTGGGCCGCCTCGTAGACCTCATCGGGCAGGCTGACAAATACCTGGCGGAAGAGGAAAATATTAAAGGGATTCACAATCAGGGGCAGGATATATCCCACAATGGTATCCAAAAGCCCCGCTTTAGCAATGATCAGGAAATGGATGGTAATCACCGTCTCCGTGGGCACGATCAAAAGCATCATGATGATTAAAAGCCACTGCTCCCGGAAGGGGAACCGGATCTTGGCCAGGGCGTAACCGGCCAGCCCGTTTACCACAATACTGAGGACGATCAGCACCGCCGCGTAAAAGAGGGTGTTCGCCATATACCGCAGAAAGCTGGTATCCGTAATAATTGATACATAATTTTCAAAGAAGCTTCCGTTTGGCGCAGGCGGGATAAAAGCCGCGATGGAATTCATATCCGCCGTAATCCGGGCGTCGGGCTTAAAGGAATTGGCCAACATCCAGATCACCGGGAACAGAAAGAAGATGGATAAAACCAGAAGCACCGCCACCAGCACCCGGTTAATCTGCTTTTGCTTTTTTGTGAACATGCTGCTTTCCCTCCTCCCTGTCTTTTGTCAGGATACTCTGTATAATGGTTAAAATCACGACAAAAACCGTAAAGATAATGGCCATGGTTGACGCCAGCCCCATCTCCCAGTTTACGGTGCCCGTCTCGTAAATATCGTACACAATGGTATAGGTAGAATGGTCCGGGCCGCCTCCGGTCATTACCATCGGCTGCACCAGCATGCGGAAGGCCCCGATGGTAACGGTGATAAAGACGAATACGCACAAAGGCTTTAACTCCGGCAGGGTTATGTCCCGAAACTTCTGCCACGAGCTGGCATGGTCCATCTCCGCCGCTTCATAGAGAGCCGGATTGATATTCTGCAGCCCGCCTAAGAAAATGATCATCTGGTATCCCACCCCCTGCCATACGCTCATCAGGGCGATGGAAGGCAGAGCCTGCCTGGCGCTGTGGATAAAGGGCTGGGTTTCAATGCCAAAATGGGACAGCAGGGTATTAAGGATGCCTTCCGGGCTGTAAATCTGCATCCACAAAGTGGAAACAACCGCCAGGGACATTACCACCGGCACAAAAAAGGCTACCTTAAAGTATTTCTTGCAGTAAGCCGCCTTGTTAATGGCCATAGCCAAAAGAAGAGCTCCCCCGCACTGCAACGGCACAATGATAATCACAAACTTTACCGTATTTAAGAAGGACTGCACAAACAGCTCGTCTTTAAAAATATCAAAATAATTTTCCAGGCCTACAAAATGGGTCAGCTCCGGGTTCAATGCGAAATAATCCGTAAAGCTGAAGATAAAGGTCAGAGCCATGGGCAGAAACAAAAAGATTGTAAGAAGCACCAGGGCCGGACCGAAAAAGGCCATTCCAACGATTGAATTCTTTTTCTCCATATTTATTCCCTCACATAGCGTTCCAACTTCGAGTTAATCCGTTCCACCGCCTTGTCCAGCTCTTCCTGGGGATTCTTTCCTCCCAGGGCCGCGCTCTCAAGCACCTCCTGGAAAGACGTGCTGACCTGGGGGTAAACCGGCGTCTTCGGCCTGGGATGGCCGTATTTGCTCAGCTGGTTATAAAGGGCGCTGTAATTTTCATCGGTCTGGAATACGTCAATGCTCTCAAAGGCTTTATAGGTTGAGGGGAAGCTTTTGGCCATCTCCCAGATCCGGATCCCGCTTTCCGTCCCGCTCATCCACTTTACCAGCTCCGTAGCCCCCTCTATATTCTCCGTATCCGCGGAGGCGGCAAAGGCCCAGGAGCCCGTAGGCGTATAGGTTCCTCCGTCCCAGCTGTCGCTGACCACATAGGGAGCTACTCCCAGGCGGATATCCGGGTAGCTGCCGTAAACGGTATTCACCTCCCAGGCCCCGTCAAACTTAAAAGCCGCTCTTCCGCTTTCAAATAGATGATCGATGGGAGCCTCCGACATATATCCATTCTCCACAACGGTACGGAAAAATTTCATGGCCTCCACCGTCTGCTCCGAGTTAAAATATCCCTCCGCCGTCAGCCCGTCCTCACTTACTAACTCCCCTCCGCCGGACCAGACAAAGGGAGCGTAGTAATAAATACTGGTTTCCCCTACCGGGAAGGTCATATCCAGAGGATAGCCGTCCTTTTCCTCCATCAGCGGCTTTAAGGTTTCCAGAATTTCCAGAAACTCACTCCAGGTCCAGGGATGGTCCCCCTTCGGAACCTCAATACCGGCTTCTTCCAGAATGTCCTTATTGTAGTAAAGCCCTACGCTGGACTCCATCACCCCCAGGGCGTATAGTTCCCCATTGCAGGTTCCCTGCTCGATGATGGAAGGCAGGTATTCGCTCCTTTCCTCCTCCGTAAGCTCTGCCAGGGGCTGGATAATCCCATTGGCCGCGTAAGCCGATACGTTTGGCCCGTCTACGGTCAGTACATCCGGCAGTCCCCCCGCCATCACGGAAGCGTTAATCTTATCGGAATATCCTCCGCCGCTGTCATTTCTCGGCACAAACTCAATATCCGCGAAATACTTCCCGTTATACGCTTCATTAAAGGTATCCACCGATTCCCGATAAGCCTGTCCCTCTTCTGTGTCCTCGATGGAATGTACCCAGATGGAAAGGTAAGCTTCGCCCTCATCGTATCCGGCAACGTCCCCAGGCAAAGGATCTTTCTTCTGGCAGCCGGTTAAACATACCGCTAAAAACGCCGCCCCCATCAGACATGCCAAAGGTTTCTTCATGCTGGTTCCTCCTCCTTTTGTGTTTAGTTACCGGTTAAGTAACCGGTTCTTTTGCCATTATCATAGACCTTTCTTCTTCCCCTGTCAATGAAAATTCCCCCGGATTTTTCTTTTCGTAACATCTGCTGTATTCCGGCCTTATTTTCTGTGCAGCTTTCACAAAACCGGTTTTGTAACCGGTTATTTATTGATTTTTGTAAAACAATTCTGATATACTGGAGCTATCCGATCTGAACCCGAAAGGAGCAGGCTGAAAATGAAGACAAAAAAAGTGACCTTCGCGGATATTGCAGCATACACCCATTTTTCAAAAACCACAATTTCCCGGTATTTCAACGATCCTGATTCCCTGACGCTGGAGAATCAGCAGAAGATCGCCGACGCCCTGGTGGCCCTTGACTATAAGGAAAACAAGGTAGGCCGGATTCTGGCCAGCGGACGCACCGAATTTGTGGGGGTTATTATCCCCAATTTATATATGCACTACTATTCCGAAATGCTGAACCAGATTCTGGCAACCTATGAAACCTATGGCTATAAATTCCTGGTTTTCGCGGGCAATGAAAATCCGGGGGCAGAGCGGCGTTACCTTGAAGAGCTGATGGCCTACAACATCGAAGGGCTGATCGTCCTAAGCCCTACCATCTCTTCCCAGGAGCTTGCGGGCTACAATATCCCGGTGGTTGGAATTGAACGGGAGGATCAATATATCTGTAGCGTCAATACGGACAATTACCTGGGCGGAGTCCAGGCAGCCAGCCTTCTTAAGAAAAGCCGCTGCGATATTCTGCTGCACATCAACGCCGATCTGCCTGATTTAGTTCCGGCTTCCGGCCGCATTCGGGGCTTTGTGGATATCTGCCGGGAGAACAGCCTGGCCTATGAGCTGATTTTGACAGATCTGGGAAATACCTTTAAGGACAACTGTGAGCGGATCAGTGCCATCTTAGACCAGCTGGAGCAAAAATATCCCCATCAAAAGAAGGGTATTTTCATGCCCAATGATACCCACGCCAACATCCTCCTAAACCTTTTATTCCGCAGGTTCGGGAAGCTGCCGGAGACTTACCGCATCGTGGGCTTTGACAATTCCCCCATATCGGAAGAGGCGGTGATCCCCTTCAGCACTATAGGCCAGCAGATTCCGGTCATCGCGGGGGAAGCCATGAAGCTTCTCTCTTCCCTGATGGAAGAACGCAAAAAAAGAAGGCCGGTTCCATTAAAGGAACCGGTCCACAAAGTAATCACTCCCATTTTAATCCGCAGGGATACCACCGATTAAGCTTCCCCATTCATCAGCGCATCCATCACCGCAGTCACCGTGGAAATTTTCTCCGCCCTGTAAGCGTTGCTCCCGCAGAACAGCAGGGCGTGATCCTCATCCCCCTCGGCGGCGTTTACCAACGCCTGGGTGATGCAGTAGGGAATCTTGGCGATATCGCAGTGCTCCAGACACCGGTAGCACTTGGGGATGGGCGGCCTATTTCCCGCCGCCACCTGGGCCATAAATGGATTATAAATGGCCCGGCCCGGCATCCCCACGGGGCTCTTGATGATCACAATATCCTCTTTCTTCGCCTGGATGTAGGCCTCCTTATAAGCCAAAGGCGCGTCGCATTCCTCTGTGGTGACGAAACGGGTGGCAACCTGGACGCCGTCGGCTCCCAGCTCCAGCTGGTGGAGAAGATCCTCATGGGTATAGATTCCACCGGCCACTACCACCGGAATCTTCACCCCGTACTTATCGCCGAAGCCCTTTACCACCTTCAGGATGGCCTTGATCTCCTCATCATAGGCCGCCCGGTCGTAGGTAGCGGGCACATCCTTTGTATCCGCCCCGTACTGGGAAAGCTGCTCTAGGCTAAAGCCCAGATGGCCTCCCGCCAGTGGCCCCTCGATCACCACCAGATCGGGAGCCATATGGTATTTCCGGTCCCACAATCTGCAGATCACATTGGCGGACTTGGCAGTGGAGACAATGGGGGCCAGCTTCACCCGGCCCTCAGGCTCCCCTCCCATTTCCTCATAGGCTTCCTTCACATGCTCCGGCAGGGTGACCGGAAGTCCGGCTCCGGACACAATGATGTCCGCCCCGGCCTTTACCGCCTCCTTTACCCAGCGGTCATAATGCCTGGTGGCAACCATAATATTAAACCCGATCACCCCCTCCGGGGCAATCTCCCTTGCCAGCTTCAGCTCCTTGTGGATGGCCCTCGCGTTGGCCTCCTCCGGATGCTCGGCGAAATCCGGCTCCGTAAAACCGATCTGGGCTGCGGAAATCAGGCCGACGCCCCCAGCCTTTGCTACCGCTCCAGCCAGCCGGTGGAGACTGATCCCCACACCCATTCCGCCCTGAATCACCGGCTTATCTACTGTAAGATCTCCTATGACCAGCGGTTTTATCTCATTCATCACATTCTCCTAAAACGATCGTACCGATGGGCCGCCAGCTCCTGGCCGCTCATCGCGCAGTAACGGGTTAAAAATTCTTCCATCGCCTGATCCATCATCTCAGCCAGCAGCGGAAGGTTCTTCTCGTTTGCCGGTTCTTCCTCCGGGATAATGCGCTCGATCAGTCCCAGCCCCATCAGATCATGGGCCGTCACCTTCATCACCTTGGCGGCATCCGGCGCTTTTTTGCTGTCCTTATAAAGGATGGAGGCAAATCCCTCCGGAGAAAGGATGGAGTAGATGGCGTTTTCCATCATCCACACCTCATTGGCTACAGCCATGGCCAGAGCGCCGCCGCTTCCGCCTTCCCCAATCACAATGGAAAGCACCGGCACGGTCAGGGAGGACATCTCAAAAAGGTTGCGGGCAATGGCCTCGCCCTGTCCCCGCTCCTCGGCCTCCAGTCCGCAGAAGGCTCCCGGCGTATCCACAAAACAGATAATGGGCCGTCCAAAGGTTTCCGCCTGCTTCATCAGCCGCAGAGCCTTCCGGTATCCGTCCGGAGAAGGCATTCCGAAGTTCCTCTTAATGTTGTCCTTGGTATTCTTACCCTTCTGCTGGCCGATCACCGTCACCGGCATACCGTGGAAGGAGGCGATGCCTCCCACAATCGCGCCGTCGTCCTTGTAGTAGCGGTCACCGTGGAACTCCATAAAATCATCAAAAATAGCGTTGATATAATCCGTGGCCACCGGACGGTCGGATTTTCTGGAAAGAAGCACCGTATCCCAGGCTGTTTTTCCACCGGCCTGAGAAATTTTTGCCCCTGTATCCACAACGCCCTCTTTCTTTTCCATAGGACGGGACTGGTGAAGCTTCAAAATCTGTCCCAGCACCTGTTTCT
>CALWQV010000068.1 GCA_944383785.1 uncultured Enterocloster sp.
GGGCATACAGGCCAAAATCGAAGGCTCCCGGATTCCTGGCTCTTTCCGCCTCTTCCAGTTCTCCCCTCAGTCGCACCCGCCAGCCAATTTTGAGCTGCGGACTCTCCCCCGCCTCCAGAAACACCGAAAGCCGTCTGAAGGATGCCCTGGTACGCCCAGCTCTTGCCTGAGCCCGGACAAGCACCAGGCTAAGTCCCTTTTCCTTCTCCTGAATTCCTTCCACTTCCCCCTCAATGATGGAACGAACTCCTGAAAGGCCGCGAATCCCTTCAGTCTCCTGTTCAAACCGGGCTCTTTCCGCCATCCCTCTTCCAAATCCCAGCCCAAAAGCAGCAGCCAGGCAAACCGAGGCCAGCAAAATCCTCACGCGGCCCCCATAAAAAAGCGCGAAAAACAGAAACGGCTTTCCGTCCCTGCTTCCCGCGCCTTTTGCAGCCAGGGCAATCCCCGTGACCGCAGCCCATAAAGCCACGGCAATACCTACCACGGCCGTCCCATTCAGCAGAGCCAGTCCCTCTCCAAGTACGAAGCTCACCGCAAACTGAAAAATGGGCCGTTTAATAAAAATTTTCTCCTTTCCGCCAGCCGTCGTCCCCGGCCGCCGCTATAAGTCCTGGTCCTCCTGCATATATTCCGTATTGCGCTCAAAAGCCGTATTCAGGGACACGATATCCCGAAACATCACATCCTGAGAGCCATTGACCAAAATCCGCACCCTAGTCACCGTCGTTAGCTCCGTCAAGGAATTGACGATGGCGTAGATGGGTACATATTCGCTTACATCCGCCACCCCGTCCAGAAAAGCGGCATCAAAATTAATGTAGCACACGCTGTCGTTCACCGTCAGGTTTAAAACCTTCAGCCCCTCCGGGAGGACTCTCAGATGCCCCTCTCCCTGGGGTCCTTCGATCAGCTGCTCCACAATCAGCTGCTCCATGGAGGATGTGTTGATATCGTGAATTGCCTCCCTCCGCTCGGGAACCAGCAGTGTCCCGCTTTCATCGGCAAAGTACAGGGTCAGCTCCTCCTTCTCATAGGAGTTCACATTACTGGTTCCCATGATAAAATCGCTGGCCGCCAGCATACCTACCGGATTCTGGTTGGAATCCATAAGAGGCTGATCGCCGCAGTAAATATTGATATACTCAACCCCCTGCACTTGGGTCAGCATCAGGGTCAGGGCCGCTCTGCACAAAATTTCCTGATCCGTCTTCATAGTCGTATAATTGGCGTCAAAATAAAGGTAGAGGACCTGATCCTCCCACCTGCAGTTCTGATAAACCACCCGTTCTGACAAGGGCGGCTGGCAGTCCAGGTCTGCCGGCACGCTGCGGATCTGATCCATCAGCTCCGCGATCAGCTGCTCCGGCTCCGCAGCCTGGGGGTGATAAGCATAAGGCACCAGTCTGGTGCCGGAGGCATTCAAATAGTACACCCAGTATTCTCCGGCTTCCAGCGTCGGCTGCTCCTTTCCGCCCAGGCTGCAGCCCGTCAGGAGTGCAGCGGTTAAAGCCATAGCAGCCAAGCGGCAGAAAAAGCCGAGAGCCCGCCTTAACCCCCATGTTCTGTTCTCTCTCACGCTCTCGCCTCCTGTCTGGGAATATAATTCAGGGGAATCCGCATGGCGAAGGTAGTCCCTTCCCCCAGAATACTTTCCACGTCGATCACGCCCCCGTGCATCTGCACAATGCTCTTGGTAATCGCCAGCCCCAGACCGGTGCCGCCCACTTCCCGGGATCTGGCCTTGTCCACCCGGAAGAAGCGGTCAAAAATATGATCCACATCCTCTTCCGGAATACCGATGCCGGAGTCCGCCACCTTCACGTAAAAATACTTGTGATCCGCATCCAGCGTTACCCGCACCCACCCGGAATTCACATTGTACTTAATGGCATTTTCCACCAGGTTGGTGATAGCCAGGGACATCTTCGTTTCATCCACATCTGCCGTCACCTCCCGCATGCTTTCCAGGGTCAGCTCCACATTGCCCCGCTTGGCAATGGGCCTAAGCCGCTTTAAGATCAGCTCCAGCAGGGCGTTTACATTTACCTGGGAAATGTTCATCTGGCTGGCAGCCGACTTATCCATCTTTACCAGGGTCAGCAGATCGTCGATAATCTTTGTCTCCCGGTCAATTTCATCGGAAATATCGGCCATAAACTCCCGGTACAGCTCGATCGGCGCATCCTCCATCCCCATCAGGGAATCCGCAAGAACCCGGATGGATGTAATGGGAGTTTTCAGTTCATGAGATACATTGGAAACAAATTCCTGTCGGGACTGATCCACCGCCCGCAGCTTGCTGAGGGACTTGTTAACCGCCGCCGACAAGCGCCTGGTTTCCCGGTAGCTGTCCTCCCGAATGTCCGCCTCCAGATCCCCCTGGGCAACCTGATCCAGGGACCGCTGAAGCCGGCGGATGGGCTCCATAAAAAGGAAAACAGCGCCCATGGCCGCTACCGCCAGCACCACAACCGCTACCATTACAAAAAATTCCGCTTTCCCCCTTACGCCATCCATCATGGAGATAATATTCTCAGCCGATGCGGTAATCACCAGCACCCCGTCGATCACCGTATCCTGGTTGCGGTTATACACCGGGATGGTTTGGGAAAAATACTGCTGCTGCCGATTATAGGAGCCGCTGTTCTCTCCCCTGAAGCAGCGGATCACCTCCTCCGATGGGTAAAACCGCCCCACCGATAGATTAAAGGTATCCTTAATCACCCGGTAATTCTGATTCACCAGCACAATCCGCCCATTATAGGCATCAGCAATGGTCTGCATCTCCGTGTCAATGGAGGCGGCCCCCGAAAATTCCGCCTCCATATAACCAGCTCTGGTCATTTTGTTGCTGAGGATCATGCACTGATTCTGCAGCTCAATCCCTCGTGTTTCCAGCTGGGCCTGGCGGAAGGAGCCCACCATCACCTGACACTGGATCAGCAGGGGTATGGCCCCAAAGAGGATCATCAGCGCCGCCAGCACCACCTTCATACTGATTCCATAGGAGCGCAGAGGCTCCGGCCATCTTAATCCTTTCACCTACTTCAGCTCCTCAAGTTTCTTTGTACATGCCAGGGCCAGAGAACCCGGCCCAATGTGGCAGGCAATACTTAAAGAAAGGCGGTCCGTGTAGATCGGCGTATTGGGGTACAGCTCATGCACCTGATCCTCAAATTCCCTGGCCAGCTCATCATTGTTCGTGTGGGCGATCTCCAGATAAGTCTCCCTGGCCGCTCCATCCTTCATATGCTCCGACAAATCCTTTTGAATCGCGCTGATCATGGAGGCTCTGGCCTGATTCATGGTCCTGGCCTTGGAAAAGGCGTCCAGCTTGCCCCCGTCAATGGCCAGGATGGGCTTAATTCGCAGAATGGTTCCAAGAGCGGCAGCCGCCGGAGTAATCCTGCCTCCCTTTTTCAGATATTTCAATGTGTCCACCGTAATATAGATCATGGAATCCTTTGCGGTTCGCTCCAAAATCTCCCGAATTTTACCTCCATCAAATCCTCTGGCCGCCAAATCCCTTGCATCCAGGGCAGACTGACGCTGAGTCACGGAAATCCGATGATTGTCCACCACATGGACTTTCCCCTCATAATCCTCCGCCAAAACTCTGGCTGTCTGGCAGGAGCTGCTGAGACCGCTGGACATGGGGATATGGACGATCTCATCATATTCCTTTAAAAGCCGGTCCCAAAGTTCCGTAACGGCAGCCGGCGAAGGCTGGGAAGTAGAAATGTCCGCTCCCGCTTCCATCTTCCGGTAAAACTCCTCCTGCGTTAAATCAATATCTTCGTAAAAAGTTTCCCCATCAATCATAAAGGGCATAGGCAGCACAAAAATCCCCAGTTGGCCTGCCTCCTTCTGGCTGACGCCGCTGTTGCTGTCTGTCACAATCGCTGTTCTCATGAATCGCTGTTCTCCTTCTATCCTCTATCTTCCCTCCGCCGGCTCTACCCTACGGATCATCTCCCTGGCCCACTTCTCATCGGCTGCGCCTGAGCAGCTGATGCTTACAATGGTCAGCTGGTCCTTATAAGCAATCTGGGCCGCAATGGTATAGACCCAGTCTTCCGGACGTCCATCATCCTTTTCTTTTCCGGCGCCGTCCAAAACGGAAGCATTTTCCTCTCCGGCGCTTTCCCAGGCCAACTGTTCTCCGATCAGAACCGCGCGCTCCACTCTGGGCGCCCCATAGCCATTTCCCCGGGAGGGGCGGTAATAGGCGATTTTCACCTGCATTCCCCTCTCTTCATAGCTTTCCGTCCGCTCTACCGTCTCTCTGGCAAAAGGCTCCTGGCGGATCGCCGCCTCATGGCCCTCTGTCCGCACCGCGCAAATATAATATTCGTGCCAGCCTACCGACTCGCCATCATAGTAGCGCTCCGAATTGCCCTGGGCCCGCATATCATAGAGGAAGCTGCCCGGCACCGCGAAACGCATAAGACCGATGGTGCGGTACAAAAGCCCTCTCCGACAGCCGATGGGCTCCTCCCGGACCATCCGATTCACCTCAGACAGATCCACCGGTTCGTGGCCATCCAGCCGGCAGACCTCCAGATATTCCTCCTCGGGGAAAGGAATCGACGGCTCCATCTGCAGGGCCTTCTCCAGCAGGCGAAGCACCTCCTGGTTCACAAGCCGGTCCTCCCGGCTTCTGGAAGAAGGCTTAAAATAACACTGCTGATTTAAAAGCACCAGCGCACAATTGCGGAAATACCAGGCGTCCTTCTCTTCCTCATTCCAGATAAAAAATTCCTTTGCAAAAGGCGCAGTCAAGCCGGAACGGACAATGCCCGTCAGCTCCCGGATGGAAAAGCTGCGGATGTGGGTCATCACCATACCGTTTCTTGGCTCCGGCACAAAATAATCCGAAGGCCAGCACACCGGCTCTCCCGCCAGGACTCTGGGGTTTGAAATCATACCAGATAAAAGCCTTTTAAACCAGGGATAGAAATATTCCCTAGTCATCCGCTCAAAATCCCGGTCCGCATAGTATCCTGTAGGATCCTTCACATAAAGCCGCAGCTCCCCTCTGGCCGCAAACAGCTCCAGAAAATGGATTACCGCGCCATGAAACCCCGGTCCCACAATATTGGTCTGACAATCCCCGGATAGCTGCTTGCCCTTCCAGGCCATCCACAAAAAACCTTCTGGACACAGCTGATAGATCACATACCCGGAAACTACATCGCAGTGATAGCCCAGCTCCCTCCCCAGGCTCTTCGCAAACTTCTCCGTCCGCTCTCCGTCCCAGGCTCTGGCTCCCAAAAACGCCATCTTTGGTTCCATGGTAAACGATATGGTAATACCCATCCATCCAATTCCTTTCCCGCCGCCTAAAAGCGCCGCTTTCATCTATTCTAACCTATTTTGAGCGAAAAAGGAAGAGAAATTCCTACCGCTTACAGCTTCTGCAATAATCGATCTGTATCCTCCTGGGAAAATCCCAGAGCAGCCGCAGCCTGCTGCGCTGTCCACTGCGTATTCTTCATCAAATTTCTCAGGGCGCTCAGCCGCGTACTTTCTGTCACTTCCTTCGTATTCTTCTCCACCGCTTCCATCTTGTAATCCTCAATGGCCTTACACACTTCTACTTCCTCCTCGTAAGATTTGATTGCCAACTTCGCATTTACGCAGGCGTTTAATACCTCTACTTCTTTTCTCCCCATCATAAGCTCCGACTTCTCTTTGTGAAGCCAGTCCATCAGCTTCTCTTTGTCGCCGGAATACTTGATAAATTCCAGCACATCCCCCAGGGAGCTGTGAAACTTCCCAAACTCTTCCTTCCCAATCTCTGCCGGGGATACCAAATTGATCCGGTAGTCCGGCAGCCTGGAGCACAGCTTTGTATCCTCCATCTCCATCATCTCCCACAGGCTCCTGGGGCCGTCCCATTCATCCGGCGAGAAGGAAATAAACAGGGTAATCACGGGCAAAAGCCGCTCCTCCTTATAAAATCCGGCCAGAAACTCCCCGCTGCCGCTCCTCCCGTACTCTTTCTTCTCCCGGTGCTTCCTCCCCGTCTGCTCCACCTGCCGGGCATACTGAAGGGCGTCATAAAGCATCCCCTTCACCGGGGCCGCGTAGTGGATGCGGGTCTGATTCTCAATTCCCAGCAGAAGATACGCTCTCTTCCCATCCTCCATCGCCGCCAGGCCTTTTAAGATATCCCGGTACTTCTGCACAGGTTCGCTCTTTTGATCATCGCCGTAAGGCATCGCAAGCTCCGCCGGGTCCAGTTCCCGTAACTGCCCTGGTTCAATCACCGGGCAGCCCTGGTACAGAAAAAAGTTAAACGCATCCGCAAATACATCATTCTGCCTCATAAAGTTTGTTGTGGCTGTATCCGCTCTTCCCATCTGTTCTCCTCCTCTGATTGTACTAAAGTCAAAACTTCTTGTAAAGTGGTGTCTTGGCTGATGAAATACAGCCAGGATACCTGGAATTTCCAGGTATAAATGAGTCATTTAGCAGACTGAATGCTGCTGATGGGATTATCTTATCAAAAACAAGCCGGATACGCAAGCAGTTTCTAACTGAAAAATACCCCCATATATGCGAGAATTTTCATCGCGTATATAGAGGTATATGATAATTATAAGTATGCTTACTTCGTTTAAGTATGGGGAGCACAGCTCCATGCCACAACCGCTGGGTCTGTTCCAATATTAGAGATGCGATGAGGCTCACCCTCTTCAATCAGGAGGATATCCCCCTCTTTCAGCTCGTAATACAGATCTGTATCCGGATTAAAAATCACCACATGGCCTCTGCTGCAGTAAAATATCTCATGTCCTTCCTTATGCCCCGGGTCGATTCCACCGGTCTGCCCCGCAAGTAAAGTCGACGTGCCGAATGTAATTTTATCCGTTGCCACATACTGACGGCAAACCTCTGGTCCATCCATAAACACTTGCGTATCCGCTTTGCGATATACCTTCATTCTCAAGCCTCCTGGTCAGAAAAAATTATCCTTGCGGTAAACTAGTAAATCCTCTGCCCCGCCTGCTCCATCCTCTACCTGAGCTAAGAAAAGTATATGGTCAGAGGCAGCAACCGATTGCGCCACTCTACACTTCAGCCAAGCCGCTGAGCCTGCAATAACAGGGATAGTGCCTTCCACATAATCTGTTTTAACCAGCTTTAGTTTGTCGGCAGCCCGGCCGGAAACCCGGCCGCAGACCAGCGCTGCCTCCTTTTGATCCTTTTTCAGGACACTTACTGTAAAGCAGCCAGCTCTTTCGATCAATTCCGCTGTCAAGTGCCCTTTGCTTACAGCCACCGCAAGCATCGCTGGAGATGATGAAATCTGGCACAGCCAAGCGGCTGTCATGAGATTATCCTTCTCCTGTGTATGTACGCCGATCACATATACGCCATGAGTTAGCCCATTCATCGCGTTTTGAGCCGCTTTTTGATTCATTCTGCTTCTCCTTCTTTCATGGGAAATGATTAAAGTGACGCTTCAAAACAATCGGTCAAATCCAAGAATACCTTTTTATACATTTCGTACCCCTCCTCATAAACCTTAGCGTTTTCGCTTAGAGGAGTGGTCCGCGCTTTTACCTGCACCATACGGTCCACCGCTTCATTGATATCCTTAAAGATTCCTGCTGCCTTTCCTGCCAGGATCGCAGCTCCCAAAGATGCCGCTTCCGGTGAATTAACTGTTTCCAGAGGGATCTGGCAAATATCCGCTTTAATCTGATTCCACACCTTGCTCTTGGAGCCGCCGCCTAAACTGCGAATCTCCTTTACCACAACATCTCCAACGTGAAATGGTCTCTTAGTAAGGAATGAAAACGTGTAACTTTTTCTCATCCCCTGTCATTATAACAACACTATTTTTCTCTTTTTAATGTCCCAACTGCATCAATGGCAACTGCAATCAAAACAATAGCACCAATCACAATTTTTTCCCAATATGACGATATCCCCATCAGACCAATTGTAAATGAAATCGTACTAATCAACATAGCGCCAAATACAGTGCCAACTACTCCTCCAACGCCTCCGCTCATGGCTGTTCCACCTAAAACTCCAGCCGTTATCGAAGTCATTGCCCATGTCTCACCCATCTTTACCTGAAAAGCTCCCAGTCGAAATGTTTGAAGCACACATGCCATCGCTCCCAACATTCCCGATAACGCATAAACCATAATCCGGGTTTTCTTTACATTTACTCCAACGATTCTGGCTGCTGCTTCATTTCCTCCAATCGCATAGATATGTCTGCCAAAAGAAGTATATTTTAGTACGATTGCCAGGATAACACATACAATTAGCGCCAAAACCAAGGGATAAGGTATGATATTCATCAGATCATTTTGCCCCAGCCATGTAACACTAGCAGGTATATTGGTAATCGGCATACCTTCTGTTACAACATAAATAATACCTCTGAAAATATTATCAGCTGCCATTGTAACAATAAAAGCATTCAGATTCAATTTCGTTATAATAACCCCATTGACCGCGCCAAGTCCAAATCCAATTCCAAGACCCAACAAAACAGCTAAAAATGCCGGCATATGATATACTGTCAGTAAGTAGGAAACGATCATCGCTGTCAATGCTCCATTAGAAGCAATCGATAAATCAATTCCATTATTAAGAAGACATAAAGTTTGCCCAAAACCAATGATAATGTAGAACGAAGCTTGTCTTGTAAAGGTCAAAATATTATATGGTGTGTAAAAATTACCAGTTGTTATATGAACTAGTAATGTAAGAAGAAGAGTAACAATAAAAACTGCAAAAGCAGTGGTTTTTGTTGTCTTATATATTGACCTCTTAAAAGAGCCACTCTGTAATTTCATCTCCTCACCTCCGTCATTGCAGTGCTGTTTTCAATATACTTTCCCGATCGTATAAGCCAGAATTTTCTACTAGCCCCTTCATAACACCCTCATGCATGATCATAATACGGTCACAAATTGAAAGCAGCTCCTCTGTTTCTGAAGAGATGACAATAATCGTCTTCCCTTCATCTGCCATTTTTCGTATTAACTGATAAATCTCATGTTTGGAGCGCACATCAATTCCTCGTGTCGGTTCATCCATAATCAACAAATCACATTGATTTTCAAGCCATCTGGCGATCAGCACCTTTTGTTGATTACCTCCGGATAAATACTTAATCAATGTATCCACCGAAGGAACTTTTATTGATAACATATCAATATATTTTTCCGTATTATTATTTAGACGCCGGTAGTCAATAACGCCCTTTTTATAAAATTTTTTTAATGAAGGCAGCATCATATTAATATTAACCGACATCTCAGAAAAAATTCCAAGTTTTCTGCGTTCTTCTGTTACATAACCAATTCCAAGTTTCATCGCATCTTTAGGACTGTTAATTTTTACTTTTTGCATATTGATTTCCAGTTCACCAGAGTCTATTTTGGTCAACCCATAAATTGCATTTACCAACTCTGTTCTGCCAGATCCAACAAGACCTGCAATTCCAAATATCTCTTGCCTTTTTACTTCGAATGAAATATCTCGAAATTCCTTTCTTCGTGTAAAGTTCCGAACTTTCAAAACCGCTTTATCCGAATATTGCCGTTTCCTATGTGCTACCTTCTCCACCTTCTGATTGGCCATATAATAAATAATTTCCTCAACTGTAATCTCCTTGCTCATACAACTGTGAACAAATTTTCCGTCTCGTAATATTGTAACCCGATCAGCAATACGAGATACCTCATCTAAATGATGTGTAATAAAAACAAAAGCATATCCTTCTGTTTTTAATTCCTGTATTACAGAAAATAAGTCCTCTGTTTCTTTAGCAGTCAAAGCGGCTGTGGGTTCATCGAATATTAAAATTCTTGAACCAGAAGCCAATATTCTTCCTATTGATACCAACTGTTGAAATGCTGCACTAAGTTTATTTGCAGAGTCCGTTGGCTCCAAACCAGTTACATGAAGTCTATCAAGCAGTTTTTGGGCCTCACTGTTCATCTGTTTCCATTGAACAATTTTGAGCGCATTTTTGGGTTCTCGGCCCATAAAAATATTCTCTGCAACAGAAAGATCACTAACAAGGTTTAACTCCTGCGGAACCATCCCAATTCCATGATTTAATGCATCCAATGGGGAACGAAACTTTACGATTTTACCATTCAACCGTATTTCCCCATCGTTTGGTTGATATATTCCCATCAGGACATTCATCAATGTGCTTTTTCCCGCCCCATTTTCTCCCAATAGCGCATGTACCTCTCCTGCCTTTAGATTAAAATTAACACGATCTAACGCACAGGTTCCTGGGAATATCTTTGTAATCCCCTTCATTTCAAGGATAAATTGAGATTTCATTTTCCCCCACATCCTTTCTATATCAAAGGCTGCTCTCAAAGCAGCCTCTGATACGCACTATTTACATCTCTGGATAAAGCGCTGAAATATATTCTTCGGCCTGATCCTGGAATACCATGCCAACCGGATAAGGCTGGACTTCTGGAAAATCTTTTCCTGCTTCGTAGCCATCCGCCACCTTTATTGCCGTCATCAATGTATCAAATCCCATGCCAAAGCCATCAACAATTCCAAGTGCGTATATTGTGCCATCTCGCAAATATTCCAGAGCCTGAATATCATGGTCTGCTCCGACAATCACAATCTCTCCAGCTTTTCCGGCTGCTGTTACCGCCTGGGCCGCACCAATGGGATTCGTCATATTGTTGCAAAAAATTCCGGTTAAATCGTTGTTTTTCTGCAAGAAGTTTTCCGTATATTGAATTGCTTTATCCAATTCATCATTGTCATACTGCGTATCCACCAGTTCAATATCCGGATATTTCTCAATTACATCATAGAATGCCTGATTAATTGCCTCATGAGCCGGTGCTCCGATCGTTCCTCCTAAATTTGCAACTTTTCCTTTATAATCAATTGCTTCACAAAATGTTTCCGCCATCAGGACTCCATCCTGGTAAGGATCTGACTGTCCTACGAATGCAGCCCGCCCCGAGGATTCTTCGTATCCAGTTAAATCGGAAGCTCCAAAACACATCACCTTTGTTCCATCTGCGACAATATTCGTAATGGTCGGCGCCACCAAATCCAGATTTGCAGGTTCTACGCAGATTACATCAAAGCCTCTTCCAACAGCCTCTTCAATACGGTTCACTTGATCTGCTGCATCTGGATCAGCAGGGGCGATCCACTCGTATTCAATCTGTACTCCCCTCTCCGCATATTCATCCACTGCCTTCTGAACCCCGAGTTCGATGGCATCATACCATACATGGATATTTTTATAGTTGAAATAAATTTTATAAGAATCTTTTTGAGGAACATAGTCGTCCAATGTTCTGTCAAAAGTACTCTTTACTTCTTCACTTGTACCAGCTTCATCCCCTTCTGTCTCCTCTGTTTCCCCTTCTTTAGCTTCGTCATTCTGAGTCGTTTCTTCCACAGTTTCCGCCACCGTTGATTCCTCAGTCTGCTCAACTTCAGTTGATCCCGAGCAACCGCTCAGCACCAATGAGCACGCTATCACAGTTGCTAATAACATACTCCACAGTTTTCTCATCCTTTTTCCTCCCTTTCCATATAGGTAACTACTTTATCAATCTGTTCCAAAAAGCTATCCCCAAATTTATGTTCAAAAAACGCTCCTCCGATTGTAAACGCCCAACAGTCCGTATCCTTTACCTCATCCAATCGTTTAAAGCTGTCAACCGAACCGGCCAGACACACCGGTTTTGATATCTGTCGGACAAATTCCCGGTTTAATTTCAATGGATCTCCCTGGAAACGATATCCCAAAAGATCGAAACCGAACACTTCTTCCCTTTTGCTCAACTCTTGTCCCTCTTCAATAATCTCCTGAATCGTACCAGTAAGGACGCTGGGACGGCCAATGATTTTTCCTACAAACGGGAGATACTTTAATTTGTTTTTTCTAGCGTAGTCTGCCACTGAATCAAAATAGACCGTTCCCATTAAATAGTCAAAACCACATTCCACCGCCATTCTTGCTCCGTCCAAACATTCTTGTTCTGTATAAGCGACTACTTCCAGAAATGTTGTCTTTCCCGCCTCCTTCATTCTGGAACAGAGCGTCTTCATCTCACTTAACGGCATTCCCACTTCTTTGAATCCCCAAAAATCCGCCTTGGCCGTTTTGCATAACTCAAATATTTCAGCCGCATTCATAACCGTTTTGTCGTGATGGGTCAACATAACAATCAATTTGGGGGTCATTTTATCTTCCTCCTTCTTTTAAAAAATTCAAAAATTTTTCCACAGTATCCGCAATTCCCACTCCGTCGATTTTATAATAATGAAATACTTCTGACGACTCTCCGGCGATCACATGCTGATCTGGTATTCCTAAAATTCTCATTGGAATTGGACTGTTTTGAGAACACACCTCTGCCACAGCGCTTCCCAGACCCCCCATTACACTATGCTCTTCCACTGTAATAATACATTTTGTATCCCGCGCTGCTTCCAGTACTGCGGATTCATCTAACGGCTTAATGGTATGCATATCCAGCAACCGGCCATATATTCCCTTTTCCCGAAGTAATTCTGCTGCAGTCTTAGCATGCCAAACCATCTCTCCAGTCGCAATCAAGGTAAAATCTCTGCCATCAAGCAACATATGTGCTCTTCCAATTTGAAATGTTTCCGCTTCCTGAGAACTATAAATATCCTCCACTCCATTCCTGCCCATTCTCATATAAGCCGGTCCATCTATCTTCGCGATCTCACGAACCATCCATTTTGTCTGCACAGCATCTGCCGGAAGTAAGACCGTCATCCCTTCCATAGGCCGAATAGCTGCTACATCGTTCAATGAATGGTGTGAACCGCCCAATGCACCATAACTTATCCCGCCGCTCACTCCGCAAATCTTTACATTTGTATGAGAATACGCCACATCAACTTTAATCTGTTCCAAACTACGTGCACTTAGAAATGGCGCTGGCGCACAAACATAGGGAATCAATCCGCTTACAGCCATACCTGCCGCTACTCCGATCTCATTCTGTTCCGCAATCCCAACTTCTACAAATTGATCCGGCAATTCCGAAACAAAATGATTTAATGTCACAGATCCTCTTGCATCAGACGTAAGAACAACAATCCGTGGATCTTCTTTCGCCATTATCTCTAACGTTTCCGTTAATGCTTTTCTACATGCGTTTTTACCCATTTTCTAGCCCCCTCAACTCTTCCAAAAGCTCATTTCGGGCTACTTGATATAGGTGATCATCCAATCCGCCGTGATGCCACTTCGTTTGATCCTCCATAAAAGAAACTCCTTTTCCCTTAATGGTATTAGCCAAAATCAATTTTGGTTTGCCTTGAATTTCTGCCAGTCTAGCGAAGACATCGATGATTTGCTCCATATCGTTTCCATCGATCTCCTCCACATGAAAACCAAATGCCGTCCATTTCTCCTTCAATGGCTCCAATCGCATCACCTCTTCTGTCGGGCCGCTGATCTGAAGCCTGTTTCGATCCAGTATTCCATAAAGATTATCCAGACAATAATTTGAAGCAAACATGGCCGCTTCCCAGATCGATCCTTCTCCCTGCTCTCCATCCCCCATCATTACAAATACTCTGCTTTTTCTCCTCAGCATTTTAGCCGCTTTTGCCATTCCACACGCGGCACTCAGACCATGCCCCAATGCACCAGTATTAATCTCCATACCCGGCACCCTGCGATCCGGGTGGGCAATAAGTCGGGTTCCGAATTGGCAAAAGGAGGCCAATTCTTCTTTTTCTATAAACCCCTTATCCGCCAAAATGCAATAATAGCCTTCCACACAGTGACCTTTACTTAATACGAAACGATCCCGCTCAGGATTTGTTCGATCACAACTATTTACATCCATAATTTGATAGTATAAAGCTGTTAGAATATCACAGCTCGATAAAGCTCCGCCTACATGTCCCACCTGGCTGGCATGGACCAAATCAATGATCCCCATTCTGATTTCAACTGCCTTGCGTTCCAATTCAACGGTCGTCATTTCCATTCCCCCTTTCATAAGTAATTTTCGTTTTCTTTCTTTTTTTTATTTTTGATAAGGTTATATTAGCAGTTATTTACTAATATGTCAATATTTTTTCGATATTTTATTTTTTATTGTCTATTTTTCCATCTCAAAAGGCCGCGCTTGTATTATATTTTACAAGCACGGCCTTTTCTTAATTTATTTTTCAAAACAAAATTATAAATCTTTAATCGCAATGATACGTACTGGAGAAGCATCCATTTTCTCCATCTTTAGCGCTAAAACAAAGACTGTTGAGCGACAGTGTTCTATTTCCTTTAAATTTGTTAAAGACTCTACGATAGCGGTCCCATTGGCAAAACATGCCACATGATTCGGCTCACCTTCTAATTCCTGAGTTTTCTCTCCAGGAATTTCAATTCCCGATGCATCTGTCCCCAATATCTTAGGTTTAAACAAGAGCAAAAAGTCCAATGCCTCTGGATCGATATAAGGATAGGGCTGCCAATTTTCTTCCCGAAAATATTGATCATAGCCAGTATACAAGAAAATCATATCACTCTGGTGTATCTTGCTCTCAAATGGCTTTACGTCCTCCAATGTAATAGCCTCCCTGGGCTTTTTACCAAGGCACGGAATCACAATGGCTTCTCCAATCAGCTTTTCCAACGGCCAATCCTTACAGTCAACTCCATGCTCATCCCGATGGTAGGGTACTTCAATGTGAGTGCTCACATGCGATCCCAATGTACAAATGCACTCGATATACCAATGGTCTGGCGAAATATACCCCAATGGATGCGGTTCGTAAGGAAAATTCTCTTTCCCCACTAACAGAGGATGACTTAATTCAACCAACTGCTCTGCCTTAAACTTCACTATATACCCCTCCTTTTTCTTATTGTATTTTTATTATATCATTTTCTTTCGAAAAGTAAATATTTTTGCTAAAAATATTGACTTTTTATTTCGATTGGAAATATAATGAAGCAAAAAAGAAAGGTTTGGTTCCGATGAAAAAACAGTATATTCTCTCGATTGATCAAAGCACTACATCCTCAAAAATCATGCTAATTGATGAATACGGTAAAATCTTAGATAAAGCAAGCAAAAAACACCAACAATTTTATCCACGTGCTGGCTGGGTGGAACAGGATGGTGCAGAAATATAT
>CALWQV010000069.1 GCA_944383785.1 uncultured Enterocloster sp.
TGCTGGCCAAGTTCGCAGATCCGGCTGACATCTTAAAGAAGCTGGAGGAGAAGGGAACTCCCAGAGTAATGAAGTAAGCAGCTTTCTAAAAGGACATATTTCCGGGCTGCCGGGCGTCGTTTCCGGCAGCCTTTACTATTTGATCAAGAAGGGGATTTTTCTTATGAGCAGTCGTCAGAAAAAAAGAATTGTTATTGCCCTGGGGGGGAACGCCCTGGGAAACACGCTGCCTGAGCAGATGAAGGCGGTAAAAATCACGGCAAAGGCTATTGTAGATCTGATCGAGGAGGGCTGTGAAGTCATTGTGGCCCATGGAAACGGGCCTCAGGTGGGCATGATCAACAACGCCATGGCCGCTTTAAGCCGGGAGGATCCGAAGCAGCCCAACACGCCTCTCTCCGTCTGCGTTGCCATGAGCCAGGCTTATATCGGCTATGACCTTCAGAACGCCCTGCGGGAGGAGCTTTACAACCGGGAAATCTTCGATATCCCCGTTGCGACCATGATCACTCAGGTGCGGGTGGATGCGGATGATCCCGCTTTTGACGCTCCCAGCAAGCCCATCGGCCATTTTATGACAAAGGAGCAGGCAGTTCTCGCGGAAGAAAAATACGGCTATATTATGAAAGAGGACGCCGGACGGGGCTACCGCCGCGTAGTGGCCTCTCCCAAGCCAGTTGAAATCGTGGAGATCGGCGCCATCCGCTCCCTGGTAGAATCCGGCCAGCTGGTAATCGCCTGCGGCGGCGGCGGAATCCCCGTCACCCGTCAGGGCAATCATTTAAAGGGAGCCAGCGCCGTCATTGACAAGGATTTCGCCAGCGAGCTTCTGGCGGAAAATCTGGATGCGGATTTTCTGATCATCCTTACCGCTGTCGAGAAGGTTGCCATCAATTTTGGAAAGCCGGATGAAACATGGCTCGAGGATCTTGACACGGAGACAGCCAGAGCTTACATGAAGCAGGGACATTTTGCCCCCGGCTCAATGCTCCCCAAGGTTCAGGCTTCCGTGAAATTCGCGGAGTCCAAGCCCGGACGCACCGCTCTGATCACTCTTTTGGAAAAGGCAAAGGAGGGAATCCAGGGAAAAACCGGAACTCGCATTCATCTGACCTAAAGGAGGTGGCTTTATGAACGCTGAAAGACAGCACGCATCCCTTTTTGAAATGGAGGGCATTCCAAAATTCAGCCAGGCCCTTCCCATGGCCCTTCAGCATGTGGTGGCTATGATTGTGGGCTGCGTTACCCCGGCCATCATCATCTCCGGAGCCGCCGGGATCGATACGGCGGACCGGGTGATCCTAATCCAGGCCTCTCTGGTGGTTTCCGCCCTTGCCACCCTCCTACAGCTGTTTCCCATTGGAAATAAAAACGGCTTCCACCTGGGTGCCGGACTTCCGGTTATTCTGGGCGTCAGCTTCGCCTATGTTCCCAGCATGCAGGCCATCGCGGAGCAGTCCGGCATACCGGCTATTTTCGGAGCCCAGATCGTAGGCGGCATCTGCGCCGTATTGGTAGGCTTGACCATCAAGAAAATCCGCAAGCTGTTCCCGCCGCTGATCGCCGGAACCGTAGTCTTTACCATCGGCCTCTCCCTCTACCCCACCGCCATCAACTATATGGCAGGAGGCAGCGGTCAGCCAAACTACGGCTCCTGGCAGAACTGGGTAGTCGCTATCTTTACGCTGGTGGTGGTAACGGCATTAAACCACTTTGCCACTGGCTTTCTAAAGCTGGCCTCCATTCTGGTAGGTATGATTGCCGGATACATTTTCTCCATTCCCTTTGGAATGGTAAGCCTTTCCAGCGTAGGGGAAGCAGGCGCGTTTCAGCTGCCCCAGGTGATGCACTTTGGCATCTCCTTTGAAGCCTCTGCCTGCGTGGCCTTAGGACTGCTTTTCGTGATCAACTCCGTCCAGGCCATCGGCGATTTTTCCGCCACCACGGCAGGAGGCCTGGACCGGGAGCCTACCAGCTCCGAGCTTCAGGGGGCAATTCTGGGATATGGCCTCAGCAACATCGCGGGAGCCGCCCTTGGCTGCCTTCCCACCGCCACCTACAGCCAGAACGTAGGCATCGTAGCCACCACCAAGGTTGTGAACCGGATTACCTTAGGGCTCTCCGCCCTGATCATCCTGGTGGCAGGCCTGTTCCCCAAATTTTCTGCCCTTTTAACCACTATTCCCTATGCGGTTCTGGGCGGAGCCACCGTATCGGTGTTCGCCTCCATCGCCATGACCGGCATGAAGCTGGTCATGAGCGAGGAAATGAACTACCGCAACACCTCCATCGTAGGTCTTGCGGCGGCTCTGGGCATGGGCGTATCCCAGGCCTCCGCCTCCCTCTCCGCTTTTCCGGACTGGGTAACCACGATCTTTGGGAAATCGCCGGTAGTAATCGCCACACTGGTGGCCATCTTCCTGAACGTAACTTTGCCCAAGCATGAAGGGAAGTAATCCATCATTGTAAATTAAAAAAGCCGAGGTACTGACTGCCTGTTTTCGCAGTCAATGCCTCGGCTTCTTTCATCCGTGCCTGCTCCAATCTATGCCTGCTCTGCCAAGGAGCAGCCGTCTACAGCAGCGCCAGCAGCACGAAATTTAATACGAAAAGCCCGGTGCAGACCCAGAGAATGGGATGGATCTCATCCTTTTTCCCCAGGCAGCATTTCACGATGCAGTAAAAGATAAAGCCCGCCGCGATTCCGTAGGAAATGCTGTAGCACAGAGCCATGAAAATCCCCGCGAAAAAAGCAGGCACCGCCTCGGAAAGGTCGTCCCAGGCGATTTCCTTAAAGGAAGACGTCATCATAACGCCCACCGCTACCAAAGCCGGAGCCGTGGCCGCGAAAGGTACCGCGCTGACAAAGGAAGCGAGAAAGGCGGAAAGACCAAAGCAGGCCGCCACTACCACCGAAGTCAGGCCAGTGCGGCCTCCCGCGCCGATGCCGGAGGCGCTCTCCACAAAGGTGGTGGTATTGGAGGTTCCCAAAAGCGCGCCGATGGAGGTAGCGGTGGCATCCGCGAAAAGCGCCTTATCCAGCCGTGATTTGAAGCCAGAACTATTTTCCATCATCCGCTCATCTTCTTCGCTGAAAATACCGCTGCGCCGTCCGGTGCCAATAAAGGTTCCGATGGTATCAAAGGTATCTGAGATGCTGAAGGAGAAAATCGTAATCAGCACCAGCGGCAGCTTTGCCGGATCGGCAAACAGGCTGCTGATGCCGCCCTCCTTAAAGATGGCGAATACGGTAGTGGGAAGTGCCTGGCACGCCTCTATGAAGCTGACGGTCTGGGACGGCGTAGTCACTCCGAAGGGGATCCCGATCAGCGCGGTGACCACGATCGAAATCAAAATCGCGCCCTTTACCTGGCGAACTAAAAGCACTACAATCAGAACCATACCGATCAAAAACACCCAGAACTGGGGCTGGTTTAAGGTGGAGAGGGCCGGAACGCCGCCGTCAAAATTTACGATTCCCACATTTAGAAAGCCAATATACGCCACGAAAATTCCGATGCCGCCGCTGATGGCGTTCTGCATGCTTAAAGGAATCGATCTCATAATATACTTTCGCACCTTGCTGACGGTGATGGCGATATTAAACACGCCGCAGATAAACACCATCGATAATGCCTGCTGCCAGGTAAAGCCCAAAGTGCCGCAGACCGTATAGACAAAGAACGCATTCAGGCCCATACCCGGCGCCTGGGCATAAGGTACGTTTGCCACCAGCCCCATCACCAGTGTTCCCACGATCGCCGCCAGGATCGTAGCCAGAAATACGGCTCCCCACTCCATGCCCGACTGGGACAGGATGCTTGGATTCACCACAATGATGTAGGACATGGCAAAAAAGGTGGTCAGGCCCGCCATCACCTCTGTCCCGACGGTTGTATGATTCTCGCGCAATTTGAAAAAGTTTTCCATATCAAGCCTCCGTTTTTTTCTGAATCCACATACACACTCCCACCGTCACGGCCTCCGCAAAAGGCAGCGACAGCCATACCCCGTCCATGCCCAGCAGCGAGGAAAAAATCAAAAGCCCCACCGGCACGAATACAATCCCCCGGCTGGCCGCAATCAAAATGGAGCCGACCGCATCTCCCAGGGCCGTGTGATAACCGGAACGGACGATGTTAAAGCCGTTTGCAAGGAAGCACAGACCATAAATCCTGGCACCTCTGGTCGCCAGGCCGATCACCGCCGCCCCGCTCTGGGAATCCAGAAAAAGACTGATTAAATTCTTTCCCCATACCCAGAATATCCCGAACAGCGCCGCCCCAAGGCAGAAATTCGAAATCACCGCCGCCCGCAATGTTTTCCGGATCCTCTGCCGGTTCCCCGCCCCATAGTTGTTGCTGAGAATCGGGCTAATCCCGTCGGACATGCCGAACATCAGAAGGGTGACAAAATTCCCCACATAATTGATAATGGTAAAGGCGGCCACGCCATCCTCCCCCGCGTATGCCATAAAAGAGCGGTTCATCAGAAAGACCGTCAGCGCAGTGGCCGCATAGTTGACTCCCTCGGAAGAACCGTTGAAGGCGGCGTAGAGGATCTCTCCGGCCTGAAACCTTCCGTCATAGAGATTTAAGGGCGTCTCCTTTCGCAGCATTGGCCGGATTACCACAAAGAGTCCCGCCAGATACGCCAGCCCGGTGGCAGCTGCCGCCCCGGTTACTCCAAATCCCAGAAGTCCCACCGCCACATAATCTAGGATCACATTACAGGAGATAGTGGTAATCGTTCCAGCCAGGTAAAGCTGAGGTTTCCCCACCAAACGTCCGGAAAATCCGAAAAGGATCTTAAAAGCGATCACCGGCGCGAATAGCCCGATGGTTCGGATATACTGTCCGGAATCCCCAAGAAGGGCCTGGTTGGCTCCGAGAAAGCGGGCGATGGGTTCATAAAAAAACACTCCCGCCACCAGTATCCCCAGGGAAAGGGCCAATAATACCAGGAGCGCGGAATGATAGATATCCTTGGCCCGCTTCTCATCCCCCGCTCCCAGAGCCCGTCCCGCAGCGCTCATAGTCCCGGTACAGATAATCATGCTGCAGCCAAAAATCATCTGATAGTAGGGATTTGCAATATTGACGCTGGCCATGGCCTGGGCCCCCACATAATTTCCCAAAAACAGGCCGTCCACAATGCCCTGAATCCCATCCAGCACCATCGCCGCCATGGCAGGCAGCACATATCTTCCAAAGAGCCTGGGAAGGGGGGCTGTTAAAAGTTCATTCTCTCTCATATCTCCACACTGATCTCTCCGGAGGAAAGAACCTCCCTTCCGCCATCTTCATACTCCACCACCAGCCGACAGCTGTCATCCACATCCAGCGCTCTGGCCCGCGCAGGCTCCCCACGGCCCAAAACCAGGATCTCCCGTCCCAGCACCATACAGCGTTCGCGGTACTGCTCCGCCCAGTCCTCTGCCGTTTCCCCTTGGGATCCGCTCAAGAGCTCCTTTAATACTTCCGCAGCGAGGCGGTTCTTCCCATCATCCTGATGAGCCTCAAAAACAGCTCCCGCCGTCTCTCGCAGTTCCCCCGGAAATCCCCCTTTCGGCTCATACACATTAATCCCGATTCCCAGTACAATATAGTCTAAAAAACCGTCCTCCAGACTGATGGAGCCTTCTGTCAGGATTCCGCAGACCTTCCGCTCTTCTATGAAAATATCGTTCACCCACTTGATCCGCGCTTCCTTCCCGGCCATCCTCTCAATGGCTCGGCAGACTGCTACCGCCGCCATCGTTGTGATTTTCACCGCCTGATCCGGCAGGAAATGCGGCGGGCGCAGCAGAATACTCATATAGATCCCCGTATCCTCCGGTGAAAAAAAGCTGCGGCCCACACGGCCTCTGCCGCCGGTCTGGCATCCTGCCACAATCACCGTCCCTTCCTTTGCCCCGGCTTCCGCCTTCTTTCGCAGACTGAAATTGGTGGATTCCGCCACCGGCACCACCTCCAGATCCAGTCTCCCGCAGTCAGGCTCCAGATATTTTAAAATTCCCTGGAGCGACAAAATATCCGTGTCCGCCGACAGGCAATACCCCCGGTTCGAAGCCCCGTGAATCTGATATCCTTCATCCCGAAGCCCGTTAACCGCCTTCCACACCGCAGTTCTGGAAACGGAAAGTCTTCCCGCCAGCTCTTCCCCGGAAAAATAGACCCCCTTATTGGCCTCGAAAAAGGCCAGCAGCCGCGCCTTGGTTGTTAAAGCCATAGTTCGTTCTCCTTAGGCTCCGAGCAAAGGGCCAGGAGCCTCTGGCTTAAGGCGGCAGTCTGTTCCGGCTTAAGCTTTCTCGCCCCATGAGGACAGACTGCCACGCAGGCCATACAAGAGATGCAGGCCGCCGGATCTGCCGTCAGGGTCTGAGGATCAATGGCCTGTACCGGACATTTGGCTGCACACAGCCCGCAGCAGGTACAGGACTCGTCCGCCCCCGGAGCCATGCCGCCGGATCCCCGCTTCTTATAAGGACGATTTCCCGGAAGCAGGGGTTCCCTCTCTTCTTTCGCGGCAAGCTTCTGCCAGATCCTTCTTCCCATCTCCTTCAACTGCTTTTCATCCTCTTCATCGGGCCGCCCAGCCGCAACCTGACGGATGATGGAGTGCTCGGCAATGGCCGCCACTGCCGCCCTTACGCGAAATCCCGCTTCTTTCGCCGTATCCGAAAGCTCCGCCAGCGTATCCTCGTAAGCCCGGTTTCCATACACGCAGACCAGTACCGCCCTAGCTCCATTCCCTTTCAGAGCTTTGATGCGCTCTGTCTCTGGTCGGGGAACCCGGCCGCCGTAGGATGGAGCCAGGATCACAGCCACATCCTCGGGCCGGATCTCCACTTCGGAAAAATCTTTTCTGGAGTCCGTCAAATCCACAAAGGCCTTATCCCCATCCATCTGGCTGACGAGAATCTCCCCAACCTTTTTCGTTCCCCCCGTAGGGCTGAAACAAATCTCCCAAATTTTCATAAATCCCGCCTCTTTTCTCTTAAAACTCTCGTAACAATTCAGTCTGAACCCCGGCCCCAAACCGCCGCCTCCCCATAGACCAGCTTCTCGTACTCTTCCATGGGCATAGGACGGTAAAACAGAAATCCCTGGGCCTCCTGGCAGCCGATCTCAAGCAGTACCTCCGCCTGCTTCCTGGTTTCTACCCCCTCACAGACCACATGATAACCCAGCCCCTTGATCATCCCCACTAGATGGGTCAGGAAAACGATCCCCCGCTCTCCCCGCGTACAATTTGCAATCAGGGCCCGGTCCAGCTTCACCGTATCCACTGGAATATCAAGGGCAGAATTTAAAAGAGAGTAGCCCGCCCCAAAATCATCCAGCACCGTGCAGATCCCCACGTCCCGCAACTTCCGGAACCACCGCCTAGCGCTTTCGTATTCCTTCACCGTAGCCGTCTCTGTCAGCTCAATCTCCACCATGGAGGGCTCCAGCCCATACCGCTTTAAAATGCGCTGATACTTCTCGACCGCTCCCGGATCTGAAGCGTGAAGGACGGAGGCATTGACCGAAATGGGAATCTGCCTGCGGCCAAGGGCGCGGTTTGCCGCAATGAATTTCACCACCTCTTCAAAGACGTAGAAATCCATCTCTTCAATACGGCCGCTTGCTTCGCACAGGGGAATAAAGGCCGCCGGATTCAGCAACGCCCCATCCTCTGTCTGCCAGCGCACCAGGGCCTCCGCCCCCACAATCTCCCCGCTTTCCAGCGAGACTCTGGGCTGTAAATAGACCTTAAAACGCTGTTCCTCAACCGCCTCCTCCAATCCGTTGGCGATTTCATTTTCCAGTCGCTGCTTCTTACGAAGAGCCCCGTCATAGACCCGCACGGATGCCGAGAAATTGCCCGTTATCTGCCTGCGGGCATAGTTTGCCGCATCCATGGCGGCCGAGGAGCTGACGCAGCCCGGCTCAATGATATAGACGCCGGTGCGGACCCGAATCCTGGCCCCC
Source organism: uncultured Enterocloster sp. (assembly GCA_944383785.1). GTDB lineage: Bacteria > Bacillota > Clostridia > Lachnospirales > Lachnospiraceae > Enterocloster. Next base: position 7,977 of record CALWQV010000069.1, read on the forward strand.
TTAAATTTCCTGGACTGGGTTCGCTCGAACTCTTCATTCAATCCGCCCAGCCAGTCTTCAATCCCTCGCTCCTTGTCATAGGGGATCAACATCAAAAACTGATCGGAAATCACTCGAGTAAGAAGAATATCCTTCCCGCTTCCCAGCTTTTCCGTCATAAAGCTGCCGTACTCTTTCAAAAGCCGGTCCCCTGCGGCGTAGCCGTATTTCTTATTAAAATATTTAAAACCGGCGAAATCACTGTAGGCCATCAGATGAGAATCCGCGTAGTTCCCCACAATCAGGTACTCCGCATCCGTGCGGAAGCGAGAGAAGGAAATCAGGCCGGTCAAGCTGTCATATTCTGTCCAGAGGGACCGGTCCGGCTCGTTCCTTCCCGTCGCCTGACTTCTGGCCAGATGAGCGGAGATAATCTTCGTCACCTCTCCCAGCTCTTTCCGGCTCTGCTTTGACCAATAGCGTTTCTCCCGGCATACCACGTAGGAAATCGCTCCCGTATACTTTCCTTCACAGTACATCGCGGCATAGAGCACGGTCTTCGCCCCGCCCTGCATAAGAAGGGCCGCCCCCTCCGGGGAGTACATCCCCAGATTATCCTGCTGCAAAACCGTCGTCTGATGCTCGTCGTAGCTTTGAAACAGGGTGATAAAATCCTCCTTCGTGAAGCTTCCCGGCTCTTCTAACACCGGAGGCGCGTAGTCTGACAACCACTGATACTGGCGGCCTGTATTTTTCTCCTTGATATCCGTGCGGATCACCGTAATCCGGTCCAACTGGAAACGGTAGCCGATCACATCCATCAAAAGCTCGATGGCAACCGTAAAGCTGCTCATCTTCTCAAAAATTTCAAAAGCCGTGGAAATAATATCGTTGTGCAGATAACGGCTGTCAATGTTCTGCTTGCCCGGGCGATCCCTCTCCGCCAGCTCAAAGCGCTGGATGCTGTCGCAGAATACATAGCAGTTCCTTCCGTTCTCCTTGGCCCGGTACAGCGCCCAGTCAGCGTTTTCAAAAATCTGGTCGTAGGTGTAGCCGGAATCGTTTTCCGAAAGAAAGCAGACTCCTACGCTGCATGTGATTACGATATCCTTTCCCTCAAAATTCAGCTCGCGGACTGACCGGATCAGGTTCATAGCCTTATTCAGCAATACCGAGTGGGCGATATCTTTCAGGAAAACAACAAACTCATCGCCCCCGACCCGCATGATCACATCCTTGGGGTCAAACATGGCCCGCAGCAGATTCGCCACCTGAATCAAAACCTGGTCCCCGAACAGATGGCCGTATGTATCGTTGGCATATTTAAAGTAATCCAGATCCAGCACCATCAGGCCGCAGGTGGCGTATGGATCCTTGCTCTTTAAATACTCGTTGATCAGTTCCCGGCCAAAGACAGGGTTATACAGCCTGGTCAGGGAATCCTTCGTAGCCCGCTCTTCCAGCAGGGCCTGCTGATGCTTTTCCTGCGTCACATCCTGGATCAGCAGCGAAAGTCGGTTGGAAAAATCCGGGTCCGCCAGGTGAAGTACCTGGACGGACAGCTTGGTTACCTTCCCGTCCAATACTGCCCGTACCTCCAGATCCCCCCTGGTGCGCCCCTGGCAAAAGGCCCTGGCCTTCTGCCGATCCTCCGGGTGGACCAGGCTCTCCGCCTCCAGATACGCCAAATAGTTTGGAATCTGCCTTTTAACGGTCAGAGTGTTATCGTAAATTAAAAGCCTGTTTTCTTTTACCAAATATTCGCAAAAGGTAATGTCCTTTGTCTTTAAAATCGCTTTCAGCAGCTCGTCCCTCTGCTGGCTGTACCGCTCCTGTCTGCATGCGTCCTGTCTTTGTTCCGGCATATGCGTATGCAACCTCCTGGTTCTGATCTGTCCTCCTTTCATTATATCCAGTTTCCCTTCCGGCATCAATATGACATTTGCGGTAGTTTTTCCTCCGAAGGGCTGTCTTTATGGTTTAACAAAAAAGTATCCCCGTCCAGGACGAGGATATCTTCAATACTGGTATGCAGAAGTTTGCTGAGGATCAGAATATTATCCAGGCTTGGCAGTGATTTCCCAGAGATCCACTTGTAAATTGCCTGAGAGCTTTCAAATCCTAAACCTTCCTGAATATCCTTCACGGTAAGTCCCCGCTCTTCAATCATCTCACCGATTCTCTTTCCGGTTTCTTCCTTGCGAATGGACAGATATACTGGCTTCATGGCACCACCTCCTATCACTTTTCTTGCGATATGTCCAGCATAACATATATGAAGAAAAATGTCATTCAACCTGTAGTTGAATCAGGCCCCATCAATCATAAATTTATATCTATTTAGACATATTTTTAAAGTCTAATCATGTTATGGATATAGACATACAATAAAGTCAATCAATATAGGATGGTGAATCATGAATTACGAGGTTGAGCGGATTAAAGAACTGTGCCGGAAACGGGGCTGGAGCCAGTACCGGCTGGCAAAAGAGATGGGGGAGTCCAATGGCCGGATTAACACAATGTTAAAGGGCAAGTCCGTCCCCAGCAGTTCGACGCTTCGCCGTGTGTGCAGCGCGTTTAATATTACCATGTCCGCCTTCTATGCGGAGGACGGGATTCCGGCAACTCTCACCGAAGATCAGAACTCTGTGCTCCAAAACTATACGCTCCTGGACTCCTACCACCGTGCCCTGGCAGCCGCCTATATTAAAGGGCTGGCGGATGGATCCTGCGGGGATGGTATTTTGGAAGATAGGGAGCAGGAAAATTCTTAGAGTCTGGGAGCTATTCCATATCTTCAAGATGATCGCTGCGCCGTCCTGACGGGCGGGCAGCGCCATTGGGAAGGGTTATTTTACCAGAGCCATGCCCTCTGCAATCCACTTCTGAACAAGTTCCACATTCTCTTTTACAACCTTAGCGATCTGCTCGATTGACATTCCAAGTTCCGCCATGGAAATTGCGTTTTCACGCTTGGTTTCCATTTTCCCCTCTTCTCTTCCTTTTTCTATTCCTTCTTCTATCCCTTCTTTATAAATCTGGTCCATCTCGCGGCACATAATTTCCACTCCCTTCTGAGTTTCTTTTAATTCTCTGACTCGCTTCGCCAGGATATCGCTGTGCATCTCATCAGCGTTCCTGCAGTGCAGGTCATGTATCAAATACCCCAGCTCCGTATCGTCTTGTATTCGTGAATTTACATATATGATATGCGATTCATCCCTGAAATCTTTTTGGGTTTCTTCTATCATTCTCCGAATATGGTAAATCGGAAGTCCGTATCCCAACGCATCATCACGGGTGATAAAGATCACATAACTTTCCGGAAGCTCCTCAAAATCTTGACCGGCACGAAGGGTATTCATATCCATCAATCCGCTGTGGTATCTCGCTCTTTTGGGCGAAGCTCCTTCATTGTCCTGCTGAATCTCTACATTATATTGTTTTTCATCCCCGTCCAAAGCCACGCAGTCAAGAATGGCCGAACGCCCCTGTAAATTTTTGTAATCCTTCTGGATTACCTGCTCCTGTACCTTCAAGTCTTTCTTTTTCATAATAACCTGAAGATTTCTGTCCTTCCACTTTTCCAGTTCTTCTCTAAGATCCCCAAAACAATACTCATGCGACATAATGATTTCCAACGGCGATTTACAATCTGTCATCTTTACATCCTTTCTTCTTCAAATCAGGATCCACCGTCAATACGATCTTGCGTCGTCCTGTCAACACTTCTTGACTGTATTGGAACGGAATCACATCCTCCAGCGCTTCTTCCATCGAAACAATTCTGACTATGCGTTTCTGAATCTTCTCCATATTTAATCTGCTTCCCATAGCAACTCCTTACCCTTTATCTTCTGATTTTAGGTCATATTCTTTTACATGCCGGTCTTCTTTGAATATTTAACGACTGCCAAAGGCTCGGCATTCTTACAAAATTCCAAATAATCATCCACCGCAGCGTGAAAGTCATTAAGAAGCTCTTTCTCATTTTCTCCTTCATAAGAGATTAAGGATCGGACTCCCATAACCTTACCACAAAAAATCCCATCTTCTTCTGAGAACTCGGTGCTTCCGACATATCCTTTATATCGAATTGTATTATCCACATGAACCACCTTTCATTCATCCGTGATTAGCGGCATAAATCCACTCTGAACAGAATAACGTAATTTTACATGGTGATCTCTTTTGCATCTTAATATTATATATCAAAAAAATTTTTTTGTATTGAACCTATAATTAAATTATACACCTTCTATCTTATCACGCTTTCAATGCGCAAAAGAAAAACACCACAGGCAATCGGTCTTTCCGACCACCCATGACGTTTTTCTGCCATACTAATGTCCAATCTGTTCTTGTTTCAAATATAAATAGAAAATGTATTTTTGCATTTTACACCCTTTATTTAAGATGAAATAAAAAATACATTTTTGCATTTATATCCTTTATTAAGGAAAAATAGAAAAACCATCTTTCCGTTTTTACCCCTATATTAAGGATGTAATGCAAAAAAATTGCCTATTCTCAAAACGCCTGTTAAGGATGTAATCGCTTATTGCAGATATAAATAGAAATTAACAACATAACCTTTTCACCCTCACGCCTCGTCTATGGCTTTCCCAATGTCGAGCCGCATATATTTATTTTGGAAATTCACAAGCTTCGTGGCCTCGTAAGCGTTGGCCCTGGCCTCCTCCAGATTAGCGCCGGTGGCTGTCACGCCCAGCACCCTTCCGCCGTTCGTAACAATCCTTCCATCGGCGTCAAATTTGCTTCCAGCGTGGAACACCCAGCAGTCCTCCTGGCCTTCAAAGGCTTCCAAGCCCGTAATGGGAAATCCTTTCTCGTAATGCTCCGGATAGCCGTCGGAGGCCAGCACTACGCACACCGCCGCATTGTCCTCAAATTCCAACTCCACCTGATCCAGTGTCCCATCGATGCAGGCTTCAAATACCTCTGTCAGATCGTTCTTCATCCTGGGCAGCACTACCTGGGTTTCCGGGTCGCCGAAGCGGGCGTTATATTCCAGCACCTTGGGGCCGTCGGCGGTTAGCATCAGCCCGAAGAAAATGATCCCCTTAAACTCCCGTCCCTCAGCCCTCATAGCATCCACCGTAGGCTGATAAATCTTTTCCCGGCAGAAGGCGTCAATCTCCTCCGTATAGAAGGGACTGGGGGAGAAGGTTCCCATACCGCCGGTATTTAAGCCTTGATCCCCGTCCTTGGCGCGCTTGTGGTCCTGGGCAGAAGTCATCACCCGGATGGTCTTGCCGTCCACAAAGGTCAGAACCGAAACCTCCCGCCCGGTGAGAAATTCCTCCGCCACGATCTTATCCCCGGCGTGGCCGAACTGGTGATCCATCATCAGGGTCTTTACGCCCGCTCTTGCTTCCTCCCTGGTATTGCAGATGAGAACCCCTTTCCCCAGAGCCAGGCCGTCCGCCTTTAACACCACCGGAACCTTGGCTGTTTCCAGATAGGCCAGGGCGTCCTCAGGATTGTCAAATGTCTCATAGGCAGCGGTGGGAATCCCGTATTTCTTCATCAGATCTTTAGAAAATGCCTTGGAGCCCTCCAAAATGGCCGCATTCTTCCTGGGCCCGAACACCCGCAGGCCCTTTTCCTCCAAAACGTCCACCAATCCTGCCGCCAAAGGATCGTCCGGCCCCACCACCACCAAGTCAAAGGCCTCTTTCTTCGCGAAATCCGCCATTTTCTCAAAATCCATCACGCCGATGTTCACACATCTGGCAACGCCGGCGATTCCAGCGTTTCCCGGAGCGCAGACAAGCTCCGTCACCTTGGGGCTTTTCGCCAGCTTCCAACAGATGGCGTGTTCCCGGCCGCCGCCGCCGATTACAAGTACCTTCATCTATGAAACCCTCCCATTCGCAATCATATCAATGGCCTGGGGCAAAAGCTGCCACTCCGCCTCTTCCATCACCCGTCTCTGCAGAATCTCAGGCGTATCCCCCGGCAGCACCTCTACCGCCTTCTGCAAAAGGATCGGCCCGGAATCCATACCCTCGTCCACAAAATGCACCGTGGCCCCGGTGAGCTTTACGCCCCTTTTCAATGCCGCCTCATGAACCTTCAATCCATAGTATCCCACCCCGCAGAAGGAGGGGATCAGGGACGGATGAATATTGATAATCCGGTTCCGGTATTTCTCGATCATCATCTCCGGCACCTTCACCAGAAAGCCCGCCAAAACGATCAGATCCAGCCCATAGGAATCCACTGTTTCTAACAGCGCCTGGTTAAATGCCTCCCGGCTCTCAAAGCTCTTGGGCGAGACGCAGACTGCCGGAATTTTGTGATTCCCCGCCCGCTTTAAGGCAAACGCCCCCGGATTGTTGCTGATCACCACCTCAACGGCAGCGTTGGTGACGCGTCCCTCATCAATGGCGTCCAGTATCGCCTGCAGATTGGTCCCGCCGCCGGAAACCAGCACTCCCACTTTTAACATAATACCACGCCTTTCTCACCGCTCTCGATGGCGCCCACCACGTAAGGCATCTCCCCTGCGGCCCTCATGGCCTCCATGGTTTTCTCTACGTCCGCCGGGTCTACCGCCACAATCATTCCAAGGCCCATATTAAAGGTATTGTACATGATCTTCTCCTCAATCTGGCCTTTTTCAGCCAAAAGCCGGAAAATCGGCAGCACCGGATAGCTGTCTTTTTGAATCACAGCCTGAACTCCATCCTTTAACATCCGGGGCACATTCTCGTAAAAGCCGCCTCCAGTAATATGGCTGCAGGCCTTCACCCGCACCCCAGCCTTCTTCACCTGAGCCAGAGCCTTCACGTAAATCTTGGTAGGCGCGATCAGCGCTTCCCCCAGGGTAGTTCCCAGCTCTTCATAATAGGTATTCAGCCCTTCTTTTGTCAACTCCTTTTCAAATACCTTGCGCACCAATGAAAAACCATTGCTGTGGACGCCGCTTGAAGCCATGCCAATGAGCACATCCCCGACAGCCAGCTCCTCCCCGGTAATCAGATCCTTCTTGTCCACAACCCCCACGGCAAAGC
>CALWQV010000070.1 GCA_944383785.1 uncultured Enterocloster sp.
CTTGGAGATATTGCAACGGTATCAAGAGGTGGCAATTTTCAGAAAAAGGATTATGTCGAGAACGGCGTTCCTTGCATTCACTATGGTCAAATCTATACACAGTACGGGCTGTTCGTTGATAAGACCATCAGTTTCATTAGTGAAGAAAAAGCAAAGAAACAGAAGTTTGCTGTCAAAAACGATGTCGTTATGGCAGTTACAAGCGAAAATATAGATGATGTCTGCAAGTGTGTTGCTTGGCTGGGCGATGAAGCTGTTGCAATCAGTGGACACGCAGCAATCATTCATCACACCATCAACCCTAAATATCTGGTTTACTACCTACATTCTACCATGTTTTACAAGCAGAAAATAAAATTGGCTCACGGAACAAAGGTGATTGAGGTAACGCCAGATAAGCTGTTGGATATTACGATTCCTGTACCACCTCTTGAGGTGCAGAGTGAAATTGTCCGTATTCTGGACAATTTCACGGAGCTTACCATGAAGCTGACAGCAAAGCTGACAGCAGAGCTTATAGTGAGAAAGAAACAGTATGAGTATTACAGAAACAAGTTGCTTGAACACCCTAAAAACGAAAGTCAAATGGTTGCCGTTGCAGACCTCGGAAAGTGGAGTGGTGGAAAAACTCCGTCTACTGCCAATAAAGAGTTTTGGGAAGGTGGCACGATCCCTTGGATTTCTTCTAAGGATATGAAAGCGTCTACTCTTGAAGATACAGAAGACCATTTAACAGAAAAAGCACTTACCGATGGAGGTATGACTTTGCTGCCGGAAGGTATAGTTGCGGTTGTTACCCGTTCGGGTATTTTGAAGCATACTTTCCCAGTAGCTTATGTTCCGTTTAGAACAACAATCAACCAAGATATTAAGGCTCTTGTGGTTAAGGATGGAGTATCTTCTCGCTATGTATTTCATGCACTTCAAGCCTATGCGGAAGATATTCGCAAATCGACAAAGAAACAAGGCGGTACAGTCGATTCTTTGGATTTGCAAAGGGTACTGGCGTACAAAATTCCTGTCCCGGATCTCGAAGTACAAAATCGTTTGGTCAATGTTCTGGACAACTTCGAAGCCATCTGTTCTGATTTGAACATCGCTCTCCCGGCCGAGATTGGAGCACGACAGAAGCAATATGAATTTTATCGTGATGCCCTCTTGACATACGCCGCAACAGGCAAGACAATCTCTAACAGACAGACAGACAGACAGACAGACAGACAGACAGACAGACAGACAGACAGACAGACAGACAGACAGACAGACAGACGAGCTTAATGGCTTGATTTTGCTTTGTCAATATGTTTTTGGAGTTGCTTCTGTCACTTTGAACATGATTTCCGAAAACCATGACAGCAAGAGGAAGCCTATCACAAGCGACAACCGTGAAGCTGGCAAATACCCTTATTATGGAGCATCCGGCATTGTTGATTATGTGAGTGGATATATCTTTGATGGAGATTTCCTGCTTGTCTCCGAGGACGGCAACAATCTGGTGGCACGAAACACACCGATTGCGTTCTCCATATCGGGCAAGAATTGGGTAAACAACCATGCCCATGTTCTGAAATTTGACAGTTATGCAACAAGAAGATATATCGAGTTTTATTTGAACTCCATTGACCTTTCGCAGTATATTTCTGGTGGAGCGCAGCCGAAGCTGAATCAGAAAAACCTTAACACAATACCTATTCATCTACCGTCCATCAAGGAACAGGAGCATATCGTAGGTATTCTTGACCGCTTTGATGCCCTCTGTAGCGATATTTCTTCCGGGCTTCCGGCAGAGATTGAAGCACGAACAAAGCAATACGAATATTATCGAGATAAACTGCTGACTTTTGAACCAGCAAAATAGAAAGGAGTATCATGCTCAGTTCAGATTCATTAAAAGAAATTTCAAACATCTTCTGTGGTGATACTGCGGGCTTTTATACCTATAAACAAGGGTATAAACTGGTAGAGTTTTTTAACGCCAATTTCGGCACAAAAGATGTTTATCGTTCTGGATTTCCATCAAGATGGGCGTATGTTCACGATAAACTTGTGGATCTAATCAATAACCGCCAAATAGATAGTTTTTTCAACATTGTTCTTGGCAAAAGTTATTTAATGCAAGAACAATCACTATCGGAAGTGGAGGCTGCCGAAAAGATCGAAACTATATACGTTGAGTTTAATCGCATTATCCACAGAGATTTGTGTAAGATAACTCGAAGCAATGGACGCTATCATCTTGTCAAGGAAAATGACGATTTAGAGCCAATCGGAAATGGCGGCTTTGCGAATGTATATCGACAAAAATCCACAGGATTAGTAGTGAAGAAATTAAAGGACGACTATTTGACGGACGCAGGTATCAGAAGTCGTTTCAAAAGAGAATACAACATCACAAAATCCCTGCACGATGCATTTGGAATTATTCAAGTTTATACGTTCGATGAAGGTAATAGCTCCTATACAATGGAATATGCGGAGACAACGCTGGACAAATATGTTAAATCATTCGATTTATCCGATGATATAAAGCTGAATTGTATTCGACAAATCCTTCATATCATGACGGAAGTACATAAGCGTGATATTATTCATAGAGATATAAGTGCGAACAACATCTTCATTATTTCTGGAATGATAAAAATTGCTGACTTTGGATTGGGAAAAGATCTAAATGTATTCACCTCCCACCAAACAATGCACACTAATGCGGTAGGACAGTTCTACTACTGTGCGCCGGAACAGTTTATGCTACTCAAAGATGGTGATAAACGTAGTGATGTGTATTCCCTTGGTCGTGTTATAAATTTCATTATGACGGGCGACCCAAGAAATTCATACCATATCTACAGAAGCATTGCAGAAAAAGCCACAAACTCGGATGCTGCATACCGTTATGCAGATGCGGGACAGCTATCGCTCTTTTTCGAGAAAGCGGTTTCCTATAAGCAAAAAGCAGAAAATCAAGCACTGATAGACGAAAAAATCTCAAAAAAAGTTTTCGATGACGAAGTTGAAAGCTATATCTATGATTTGAGCGCAGAAAAAATATCTACGGCTATTCTCCATGAAAAAAAGGGGTTCGTTGATGTGTTGTTAGCGTTTATGAAGACAAGCGAGGAACATGCATTGTATATCATTCAGAGCGTTGATAAATCATATCAAGAAGTTTGCGGAAGAACTTTCGTTGCCTATGACCCATTTGCTTCTTTTGCCTATTTGGTTCTTCGTAGCAGTTTCCCTTATGTAGTAAATGAGACTGCGGCCAATATTTTGCGTTTTGTAGCCCGAGATGTAAACCGATTCAGCGCACAACACATGATTGAGGACATTAAGAATATCGGTGTTGAGCCAATGATAGAAGAAATATTAGATTCTTGACGAAAGGAGTCGTGAAATTGTGGGCACTTACAACATCATTGCCGAAAGCAATGAGAGTACCGTTGTAGCTGAATATACGCCGGAAAGCTCACGCTCTGACAGCTTTCAGAGCGAAGCGGCTCTTGAAAAGGAATTGATCCGTCTGCTGACCACACAGGGATATGAGTACCTTACCATCCATGACGAAAACAGTCTGATTGCCAACCTCAGACGGCAGCTCACGCTTTTGAACGACTACACCTTTTCTGACAGCGAGTGGAAGCGTTTCTTCACGGAAACCCTTGCCAACGCCAACGAGGGGATTGTAGAAAAGACCCGTACCATCCAGACTGACCATGTAAAGGTACTCCGCAGGGACGATGGAACTTCCAAGAATATTCAGCTCATCGACAAAAAGAACATTCACAACAACCGTTTACAGGTGATCAACCAGTACAAGGTGAATGGCAGCAAAGTTGCCAGAGAGGGTGGCCTGGGCCACGAGGAAAGCGAGGGCAAGCACGATACACGCTATGATGTGACGATCCTTGCCAACGGTCTGCCCCTTGTCCATGTGGAACTGAAACGCCGCGGCGTTGCAATCCGGGAAGCCTTTAACCAGATCAAGCGCTATCAGCGGGATAGCTTCTGGGCGGCAAGCGGCTTGTATGAGTATGTGCAGATTTTCATTATCTCCAATGGAACGCACACCAAGTATTACTCCAATACCACCAGAAACAGCCACATCAGGGAAATGGGCGGATCTGCAAAACAGAAATCAAAGAAAACAAGCAACAGCTTTGAGTTTACTTCTTTCTGGGCGGATGGAAATAATAAGGTAATTGCAGACCTCATTGATTTTACGAAAACATTCCTTGCCAAGCACACCATTCTGAATGTGCTGACCAAATATTGTATTTTCACAACGGAAGAAATTCTGATGGTTATGAGGCCGTACCAGATTGCGGCAACCGAGCGTATCTTAAACTGCATCGAGGTTTCGACTAACTACAAGAAGATGGGAACAATTGCTGCTGGAGGTTATATCTGGCATACCACAGGAAGCGGAAAAACGCTGACCTCTTTCAAGACCGCACAGCTCGCATCCGCACTTCCTTATGTGGACAAGGTTCTGTTCGTTGTTGACAGAAAAGACCTTGACTATCAGACCATGAAAGAATATGATCGTTTTGAAAAAGGTTCTGCCAACAGCAATGCCTCTACAAGAGTGTTACAGAGACAGCTGGAGGATAGGGACGAAAAAGGCGGCTTCCATCAGTATAAAATCATCATCACCACCATTCAGAAGTTGGACAACTTCGTGACTAAGAATAAAGGGCATGAAGTGTTTGGCAAGCATTGCGTTATCATCTTTGACGAATGCCACCGCAGCCAGTTCGGCGATATGCACGCCAAAATTGTAAAGGCATTCAAGAAATATCATCTGTTCGGCTTTACGGGAACGCCGATTTTCGCCGCCAATGCCGGAAAAGGAAAGCACATGGAAATGCTGACCACACCGCAGACTTTTGGTAAGCAGCTTCACGCTTACACCATCGTGGACGCGATCAATGACGGCAATGTTCTTCCGTTCCGCATCGACTATGTGAACACAGTTAAGGAAAAAGAGGACATCAAGGACAAAAATGTTTCCGCCATTGATATTGAAAAGGCGATGGGAGCGCCGGAACGCATCCGGGAAATCGTCAAATACACGCTGGAACATTTCGACCAGAAAACCAAACGGGCTAGTTTCTATTCCTTGAAAGGCAAACGCATGGCTGGATTCAACGCCATGTTCGCTGTCAGTTCCATTCCTATGGCAATGAAATATTACAGGGAGTTCCAGAGACAGATTGCGGAAAGCCACCGTCAGTTTACGATTGCCACGATTTTCAGCTATGCCGCAAACGAGGAAGATCCCGAAGACGTTCTGCAAGAAGAAGGCTTCGACACCGATGCCCTTGATCAAACTTCCCGTGACTTCCTTGAAAGCGCGATCCAGGATTACAACGCTGTGTTCAACACCAATTTCGACACTTCCTCGGATAAGTTCCAGAACTACTACAAGGATTTGTCTATGCGAGTGAAGAACCGTGAAGTGGATTTGCTGATTGTTGTGAATATGTTCCTCACAGGCTTCGATGCCACAACGCTCAATACCTTGTGGGTGGACAAAAATCTGAAAATGCACGGACTGATACAAGCCTATTCCAGAACCAACCGTATCTTGAACTCCGTCAAGACCTACGGCAACATTGTATGCTTCCGTGATTTGCAGAAAGCCACAGATGATGCAATCGCCCTTTTTGGTGATAAGAATGCCAGCGGTATCGTTCTTCTAAAGAGTTTTAACGATTACTGGAATGGCTACGAGGACAACGATGGCAAGTATCATCCCGGCTATGTCGATTTGCTGGAAAAGCTGGAAACAGAATATCTTCTCGGCGCGCAGATTGTCGGAGAACAGGCGGAGAAAGATTTTATCAAACTGTTCGGAACTATCCTCAGTATGAGAAATATTCTTTCGTCCTTTGACCAGTTTGCAGAGATGGACAGCATTGCCGCAAGAGATTTGCAGAATTATCAGAGTATCTACCTTGACCTCTATGATAAGTACCGCAAAAAAGGCGATGCGGAAAAAGAGGATATTACGGACGATATTGAATTTGAAATCGAGCTGATCAAGCAAGTGGAGATCAATATCGACTACATCCTGATGTTAGTTGAGAAATACCACGAGGGCAACTGTGAAGATAAAGAAATCCTCGCTTCGATCCGCAAAGCAGTTGATGCCAGTATGCAGCTGCGCAGTAAGAAAGAGCTGATTGAAGCATTTATCAGCCATGTCAATGTCGATACGCAGGTTACTGACGACTGGCGCAGATTTGTTCTGGAACAAGAAGAAGCCGATTTGACTGAAATCATCACGAGCGAAAAGCTGAAGCCGGAAGAAACCCGGAAATTTGTTGCCAATACGTTCCGTTATGGAGCGCTGAAAACAACAGGAACAGAGATTGATAAGCTAATGCCCCCTGTATCTCGTTTCGGCGGTGGCGGAAGAGCAAAAAAGAAGCAGGGTATTATTGAAAAATTGAAAGCGTTTTTTGAAAAATACTTCGGACTAGGAATTGCAGAGTTCAGAGACGAGGAACAGGAGCAAGCAGTCATTTATGAAATCGAGCCGACCTATCAGATGGCAGCCGAAGAAACTGTGCCATATGGAGCGAAAAAAATTAAATAATGACGAAACTAAAGGCGGCCAAACGCAAAAAGCTGGTCGCTTTTGGTTTGCATATTAGCAAAATGATTTGAACAGAGCTATGAGAAAGAGGAGTACCCTCCTTCCCATAGCATGAAAGAGAAATCCAGCGCCTTGAGGCGTGGTTGGCTTTTTAAATATTATGGCACTCCCGGCCCAATCTCCTGAGTCGGGGCCGCAGTGGTGGGCTGATACCCCGGTCCGATGGGGGTGACGGAGCCGTTTTCACCCGGTTCCGTAGAGGGATCCGTAATAATGGTGGCCGCCCCGGTGTGCAGGGGACAGGATCCGGGAATGGCGAAGTAGGAATCGTCTGTGGTTCCGCTTTCTCCCTCCGGCAGCACCATGCAGGTGCGGGTGGTCTTGTTGATACAGAAGGGGGTGGGGGTCATGCCGGACTCCGCGCACACGGTTACGGCCACATGCTTGTCGCAGACCTCCGTGGGGGCCGTGCCCTTTGCGAAATACTCGGTGTAGACCGCGTTCCCTCTGGGGTCGGCGGAGCAGACGCCGGATACGGCCAGCTTGCCGGATTTGCGGCAGATCTGAACCGTCTCGATGCTGTCCGGAACCTCAAAACCGGGATCGGAAAGTCCCTCGTGAACCCGGGTCATGATCTTGCGCCAGATGGCCTTGTGGAAGCTGGTGCCTCCGTTGCCGGAAAGGGACTGGTTATCGTCGCAGCCGCCCCACACGCCTGCGGTGTAGTAGGGGGTGTAGCCGATAAACCAGATGTCCACGTTGTTGGTGGTGGTTCCGCTCTTTCCGGCGGTGGACATGCCGCTTAAAGCGGCAGCCGTGCTGGTAGAGTTGATGGAGACGCCGGAACGGGCAAAGAGCCGATTGCTCTTCACGGACTCCGACATAGCGTCCGTCAGCAGGAAGGCAGTGGAATCCTTTAACACCTGGGTCGTCTCCGGCTGGTTGTCGATCAGCACATTTCCATCGTGGTCCAGAATCTTGGTGAAGAATCTGGGCTTGGTGTACACGCCGCCGTTGGCGATGGAGGCGAAGGCGGAGGTGATATCCAGGTTGGTGACGCCCTTGGTCAGTCCGCCCAGGGCGGTGGCGGCGTTTAAGTCATCCTTGGTTAAGGTGGAAATGCCCATCCGCTCCGCGTAATCCACGCCCAGCTGGGGGGTAACCGTCTCCATCAGGCAGCGCACCGCGATGATGTTCATGGAATAGATGATGCCCTCGCGGATATTGTGGTAACCCGTATAGCCCCGGCCTTCTCCCCACCAGTTGCGGAAGGACTTGGTTCCCACGGTGTAGGGGCCGTCGTAGTAGACGGTGCCCAGGGTGGCCCCGCAGGCGTCCAGGGCGGGAGCGAAGGAACTGATCACCTTAAAGGCGGAGCCGGGCTGTCTGGGAGTGTTGGTGGCGCGGTTTAAGGTCAGGCTGCCGGTCTTTTCCCCACGTCCGCCGCAGATGGCCTTTACCTCGCCGGTGTGCTGGTCCATGATGACAAAGGAAAGCTGGGGCTGGAGGATGGTATTCATGGTTTCGCCGATGATTTCATCGTCCTCCTTTAAAAGCCAGGCTTTAAAGCGGTCCACGTCAGCCTGGGCTTCCTCCACGGAATTGTAAAGGCCGCCGTAGGTCTGTCCCAGCTCGCTGCGGTAGTAGCTCTTGATATCCTCCTCGGAGAAATGCTCCGTCTCGCCGTTTCCGTGGGTGACGGAAAGGCGGTACTCTAAGGAAAGCTTGGCCGCGGAGTAGTTATCCGGGTTATTCACCTCTTCGTCCACAATGGCCTGGATATCCGGGTCCTGGGTGGTGTAAATCTGAAGACCGCCGGAGTAGAGCAGGTTGCTGGCCTGTCCCTCCGTATAATCCAGCTTCTCCATCAGCGTATCGATCACCTGCTCGATCAGCTCATCGGTAAAATAGGAGTAAGGAGTATTATTCTCCTTGGTAGCAATGTTGACATTCTGAATCCGGTCGTACACATCGTCAGCAAGGGCCTCCTCCTGTTCGTCCTTGGTGATCATGTCCTGCTCGTACATGTACTGGAGCACCGTCTTGCGCTTGGCTTCATTCGCCTCCCGGCCGGTGATGGGGTTGAACTTGGAGGGATTGGTGGTGATGGAGGCCAAAACGGCGCACTCCGAGAGGGTCAGGTCGGAAACATCCTTATCAAAATATCGCTTGGCCGCAACCTTAACGCCCAGGGAGTTGTTTCCCAGATTGATGGTGTTCAGATAGTTGGTAATGATCAGCTTTTTCGTCTCTTCCTTGCTGAGACCGGAATTTTTCTCCAGCTCCACGGCCAGGTACTGCTCCTGGATCTTGCGCTCGATGCGGGCCCCCCAGCTGGTTTCCATACCGCCGGCAAAAAGATTGTTCTTGATTAACTGCTGGGTGATGGTGCTTCCGCCACCGGCGTAATTGCCGCTTAAAACGCCCCGGACCGCCCGGCCGATGGAACGCAGGTCGATGCCGTTGTGCTCCCAGAAGCGGGAGTCCTCGATGGCCACAAAGGCGTCTACCAGATTCTGGGGAAGCTCATCGTAGGTGGCGGCCTCACGGTTAGAGCCGCTGGTTACCAGCGTATCGGTGAGATTGCCCTGGCTGTCGTAAATAGTGGTGGCAAAGCTGCTGGGCTGAATGTTCATCAGGTCGATCTTGGGCGCATTATCCAGAATCCCCTTTACCACGCCGAAGCCGATGCTGGCCCCTGTGACGACACAGAATAAAAGCAGCACAAATACAGCCCGGAAGATGGTGAAGAACAGCCGGGAGGTGTATTTGGATTTTCTGGAGTTAAGAGACTTCAGCTTCTGCCGGGCCTCAAATGATCCATAATTCATAATAGCTCCTTTTTGGTAAGATTTCTCAGGTCTATCTTGTAGATTATACACCAGTTTGCCCAAAATGAAAAGTCTTAAATAATCCCTTGCCATGGACAGACATCTATATTATGATTAATTTCAGGCCACATCGCCCGAAAAGTGGGGAATCAGGGCGAAAAAACGTGAAAAGGAGCGGTGAAAGTGGAAGAAGCGTATGTTGTGCTGTATCAGGGCGGAAGCGGCGAGATCACAGAGAAAAAGTCCCGATTTATTGCGGATTTAAAACCGGTCTCCACAGAGGAGGAGGCGCTGGAGTTTATTGAGTCCGTGCGGAAAAAATATTGGGACGCAAGGCATCACTGTTTCGCCTACCGGATCGGGAAGGACAGCCGGATCTTAAAGGCCAGCGACGATGGGGAGCCTTCCCAAACGGCGGGAAAGCCTATGATGGATGTGCTGGAAGGACAGGGCCTTCACAATGTCTGCGTGGTGGTGACCCGATATTTCGGAGGAACTCTTTTAGGAACCGGGGGGCTGGTGCGTGCTTATTCCCAGGCGGTGAAGGAAGGCTTAAAAAACTGTGTGCTGGTTGAAAAACAGCCGGGAATCCGCCTTGAGATCCGGACAGATTATACGGGAGTGGGAAAGATCCAGTATCTGGCCGCCCAGGCGGGCCTGACTCAGCTGGACGCCCGGTATGAGGCGGACGTGACCTTCACCTATCTGGTTCCGGCGGGAGAGATTGACGCCTTTGAGAGCCAGGTGACGGAAAAAACGGCCGGCCGGGCGAAAATCAGCCGGGGGAAAAGCCTTTATTTCGGCCTGGCGGAGGAGAAATTGGTGATTTTTGAGGATTGAGCCTTGCAATTGGCGAAGGCCGATGATATACTATAAAATTGTGCAATTTGTTATTGATTTATGTAAGATAAAGGAAGAGAAATCTATATGAAGATCAAGAGAGAAGATGTGAGAAATGTTGCCATCATCGCCCACGTCGATCATGGCAAGACCACCCTGGTGGATCAGCTGCTGCGCCAGAGCGGCGTATTCCGCGCCAATCAGGAGGTGCAGGAACGGGTGATGGATTCCAATGACCTGGAACGGGAGCGGGGAATCACAATTTTGTCCAAAAACACGGCGGTGTTTTATAAAGGAACGAAGATCAACATTATCGACACCCCAGGACACGCGGACTTCGGCGGAGAAGTGGAGCGGGTGTTAAAGATGGTAAACGGTGTTATTCTGGTGGTGGACGCCTATGAAGGCCCCATGCCCCAGACCAAGTTCGTGCTGCAGAAGGCGCTGGAGCTGGATTTGCCGGTGATCGTCTGCTTAAATAAGATTGACCGTCCCGAGGCCAGACCCGAGGAAGTGATCGACGAGACCCTGGAGCTGTTTATGGATCTGGATGCTTCCGATGAGCAGCTGGACTGCCCCTTCCTGTTTGCCTCCGCCAGAGCGGGCTTTGCCAAGAAGAACTTGGAGGATCCGGAGGTGGATATGAGCCCTCTGTTTGAGACGATTCTGGACTATATTCCGGCTCCCGAGGGAGATCCCGACGCCCCCACTCAGGTTTTGATCAGCACCATCGACTACAATGAATACGTGGGCCGCATCGGCATCGGAAAGGTGGATAATGGCAAGCTGCGGGTGAACCAGGAGTGCGTGCAGGTGAACCATCACGATCCGGATAAATTCCGCCGCATCAAAATCGGAAAGCTCTACGAGTTTGACGGCTTAAACCGGGTGGAGGTGCAGGAGGCAAACGTAGGCTCCATTGTAGCCATTTCCGGCATCGCGGATCTGCATATCGGCGATACCATCTGCTCCCCGGAAAAGCCGGAAGCTATTCCTTTCCAGAAGATTTCTGAGCCCACCATCGCCATGTACTTTATGGTAAATGACAGCCCTCTGGCGGGGCAGGAGGGAAAATACGTAACCTCCCGCCATATCCGGGACCGGCTGTTTCGGGAGCTGAACACGGACGTAAGCCTGCGGGTAGAGGAGACGGACAGCGCCGACTGCTTTAAGGTGTCCGGCAGAGGAGAGCTTCATCTGTCCGTGTTGATTGAGAATATGCGCCGGGAAGGCTTTGAGTTTGCCGTCAGCAAGGCGGAGGTATTGTATAAGTACGATGAGCGGGGCCGCAAGCTGGAGCCGATCGAGATCGCCTATGTGGACGTGCCGGAGGAATTTACCGGCGTGGTGATCCAGAAGCTGACCGCCCGCAAGGGAGAGCTGCAGGGCATGAGCAAGGCCGCCGGCGGCTATACCAGGCTGGAATTCTCCATTCCTTCCAGGGGCCTCATCGGCTACCGGGGAGATTTCATGACCGATACAAAGGGAAACGGCATTTTAAATACGATTTTCGAGGGCTACGCTCCCTATAAGGGAGATTTAAGCTACCGCCAGACCGGCTCCCTCATCGCCTACGAGGCGGGTGAGGCCATTACCTACGGCCTGTTTAACGCCCAGGAGCGGGGAACCCTCTTTATCGGCCCCGGCACTAAGGTTTACGGGGGCATGGTAGTGGGACAGAGCCCCAAGTCCGAGGATATTGAGATCAATGTCTGCAAAACCAAGAAGCTGACCAACACCCGCTCCTCCAGCGCGGACGAGGCATTAAAGCTTACGCCTCCCAAGATTATGAGCCTGGAGCAGTGCCTGGATTTTATCGACACGGACGAGCTTTTGGAGGTTACGCCAAAGAGCCTGCGGCTGCGCAAGAAGATTTTGGATCCCACCCTGCGCAAGAGGGCTTCCTTCCGTAAAGATTAAAAAACATAGCGTATTCTGTCGAAGGATTTTTCGCGGAATACGCTTCTTTTTTGGTCTATCCCCTTTGGCTTCCTCATAAACTATCTATGTACCCGCGGAAAAAAGCTCCGGCTATGCCCGTCTGCTAAAAAAGCCGCGGCCGAAAAATCAAAAAAGGGAACGAAGAGGAGAAGTACAATGTCAGAAAAAATGATCGAAAATAACAAAGTAAGCGTAATCGGCGAAATTGTGTCCGGATTTACCTTCAGCCACGAGGTATTCGGGGAAGGCTTTTATATGGTGGAACTGTCGGTGAACCGTTTGAGCCAGCAGGCGGACCGGATTCCCCTGATGATTTCCGAGCGCCTGATCGACGTGAGGGCGGATTATCGGGGCTGTACGGTGGAGGCCATCGGACAGTTCCGCTCCTACAACCGCCACGAAGGGGTGAAAAACCGGCTGATGCTCTCGGTATTTGTGCGGGAAATTCATTTTATGGAGGCCTTTACGGATTATACGAAAACCAACCAGATTTTCCTTGACGGCTATATCTGCAAGGCACCTATTTACCGCAAGACGCCTCTCGGACGGGAGATCGCGGATCTGCTTTTGGCGGTGAACCGTCCTTATGGCAAATCGGATTACATACCCTGCATTTCCTGGGGCAGAAACGCCAGGTACGCCGCCGGATTTGAGGTGGGAACCAGGGTGCGCATCTGGGGAAGGGTTCAGAGCAGGGAGTACACGAAAAAGATCAGCGAAACGGAGTGTGAGAAGCGGGTAGCCTATGAGGTATCCATCAGTAAGATGGAGTGCGATGAAATTTAGTTTGCAAAAATCGAAGAAATGTGCTATCATGGGCCCTAACAAAACACCATGCATGGCTGAGAGGTGCGTAAGGATGAAGAATAATATCATACAAGTGATCTGCGGCCCCGGACGTGGGAAGACCACGGCGGCTCTTGGCCGGGGGATCAGTGCCTTAACACAGAATAAGAAGACGATCATGGTCCAGTTTTTAAAGGGGGCCATTGATCCCAAGAACATGGAAGTGGTCAAGCGGCTGGAGCCGGAATTTAAGCTGTTCCGCTTTGAGAAAAGCGCCACGCCTTTTGAGCAGCTTTCGGAGGATGAGAAGGAGGAGGCCAGAGGCAATATCCGCAACGGCCTGAATTTTGCCCGCAAGGTGCTGACCA
This sequence comes from uncultured Enterocloster sp., assembly GCA_944383785.1. Lineage (GTDB taxonomy): Bacteria > Bacillota > Clostridia > Lachnospirales > Lachnospiraceae > Enterocloster. The sequence continues at coordinate 13,368 of CALWQV010000070.1, forward strand.
CCGGGGAGTGCGACGTGCTGATTCTGGATGAGATTCTGGGCATCCTGGACGAGGGGATCATATCCCTTGAAGAATTGGCCGCCCTGATCGGCCACGCCCGCCAGATGGAAACCTGCCTGATTTTGACCGGCACCGTGTATCCGTCTGCCCTGGACGATTACGTAGATGAGATTACCCGGATTCAGACCCGCTATGAGGATCGAAATTCGGTTGACAATCCGCGGGAACAATGCTAAGATATTTTTAATTTAAAAGAGTAGAGGTTGCGTCGATCAAGAGTATAGGCCCGGATGTGTCAGGCACAGGGGAAGGGCCGGGAAAGGGAGAGACGCCGAAGGGAGGATGGACCTGTATACATTCTGCCCTGGGGATATGGTGAAGAACCATATAACTGTCATCCCTCAGACGGATGGTGAGCTACTGGAAAGATGATTTCGATTGGAAAAGAGCTGGCCTGACGTCAGCTCTGTTTTTGTTATGAGCACTTAGCGCCTGTCTTTTAGGCGCTTACGTGCGATACATACAGAGCACTTGGCGAGGTCTTTTCGAGCCTAGTGCGGAGTATTGTAACGGATATGATTATAGATCAGGGAAGGAGATCATTTTATGGCAATTTTTCAAGGAGCAGGAGTAGCGCTGGTAACCCCCTTTAAAGAGAACGGGGAGATCGATTATGACCGGCTGGAGGAGCTGGTAGAAGAGCAGATCGCAGGCGGAACCGACGCCATTGTGGCCTGCGGCACCACCGGAGAGGCTTCCACCATGACCCATGAGGAGCAACTGGATGTGATTTCCTATGTCTGCCAGGTGGTAAAGGGCCGTATCCCGGTTGTGGCCGGAACCGGCTCCAACTGCACGGAGACGGCGGTGTATCTTTCTGAGGAAGCCGAGCGCCGGGGAGCTGACGGGATCCTGGTGGTTTCCCCCTACTACAACAAGGCCACACAGAATGGCTTGAAGGCTCATTTTACGGCGGTGGCAAACTCCGTTAAGATTCCTATGATTTTGTACAATATTCCCGGAAGAACCGGCGTGAATATTAAGCCGGAGACAGTGGCGGATCTCTGCAGAAATGTGGAAAATATTGTGGGCGTAAAGGACGCCACCGGCGATATTTCCTCCGTGGCGGAATTGATGTGCCTCTGCGATGGGAACATTGACCTTTATTCCGGAAATGACGACCAGATCGTACCCCTTCTTTCCCTGGGAGGCAAGGGTGTGATTTCCGTGCTGTCCAATATTGCCCCGGCTCAGACCCATCAAATCTGCCAGGAGTTTTTCGACGGCAATGTGAAGGAAAGCTGCCGCCTGCAGCTGAAGGCCCTGCCTTTGGTAAAGGCCCTGTTCTGCGAGGTCAGCCCCATTCCGGTAAAGGCCGCGTTTAAGCTGCTGGGAAAGAGCGCCGGGCCTCTGCGCATGCCTCTGACGGAGATGGAGCCGGAGAACCGGGAGCGGCTGAGAGCTGCCATGAAAGAGTACGGCCTGCTGTAATTTTACATAAAGGAGAACGAAAATGGTGGATATGATCATACATGGCTGCGGAGGAGCGAAGGGGCAGGTGCTTTAGGAAATGGCCAAAGAGG
>CALWQV010000071.1 GCA_944383785.1 uncultured Enterocloster sp.
CAGATCTGGTTTAAAATAAACTCACCGGAATGGCCAAAGGGCGTATGACCCAGATCATGGCCCAGAGCGATGGCTTCTGTCAGACTCTCGTTCAGCCGCAGAGACTTTGCGATGGTCCTGGCAATCTGGCTTACCTCCAGGGTGTGAGTCAGCCGGGTACGGTAGTGGTCCCCCTCCGGCGCCAGAAACACCTGGGTTTTATGCTTCAGGCGCCGGAAGGATTTGCAGTGGAGAATCCGGTCCCGGTCCCTCTGATATTCCGGACGGATATCGCAGAGAGGCTCCAAAACCGCGCGGCCTCTGGTTCTGTTTGAAAAGGACGCAAATGGACTCAAATACTGTTCTTCCAGCGATTCCAGCGATTCACGGATATTCATGGACAGACTCCCCCTATCTTTATTATATTTCCTGTTTTTCTATTTTACTACAAAAAATGGAATCTGCCTAGGGTTTATTCCGGCAGACTATCCTCAACGCACAAAGCCCCATAACCCACCTGGGGATTGGGAAACGCATCGTACCCCGGCAGCTGTCTTGCTCCCCGCCGCAGGTAAGCCTTCACCTTTTCCCCATAAAGGTACGGATCATTTCCCCGTATGATCCCCCACTCCATCAGAAGGGCGGCGCTTCCGGTAACAAAGGGAGCCGCAAAGGAGGTTCCCGTTACTTCTTCATATCCGCCTCCCACCCTGGGGGCCACCAGATCCACGCCGGGAGCCACCAGATCCGGCTTGATCCTGGCGTCCTGACCGCCTCTTCCTGAAAAAGCGGCGTAGGATTGATAGGAATCATTGTAAGCGCCCACAGAAATCACGCCCAAGGCGGTAGAAGGTATGGTTAAGGTGCGGTCCGGGTTCGACGTCAGAAAGCGGGTGGATGTGTTTAAAGCGCTCTGAACGGGAAGCCACAAATCGTACCGGCCGCTGACCAGCCTGACGGGAATCAGGCGGATGGTCCAGATTCCGCTGTCCACGTAATCCCTGGCCGGCTGAAAAATCAGATAGATTTCCTGGGCGCTGCTGTAGGGACTTGGCTCCCCATAATAAAGGAGAACGGTTGTATTCCGGTAGCGGAAGGTTTGAAGGCCCAGGCGGCGGCTTACGGGCCCGCTTTCCTCGCCTGACGGGGTAATCAGAACAATTTCATAGTCGTCGGCGTAATCTTTCCAAATCTGCAGGCCAAATTCCGTTTCATACTCTGCTACCGCCAGCTCGATCTCCCGCATCTCTCCTTTTTGCAGACTCCCGGAAATGTGTCCCCCCGCAGTTCCCTCATTTCCGGTTCCCGCGCAGATCACCATTCTCCCATAGTTGGAAATGCTGTCAATAAATGTCTCCAGCAGGCTGGTTCCATCGTGGGAGCCGTATGTATTGCCAAAGCTCAGGTTAACCGCCGTCGGCATGGAAAGCTCCATCCCTCTGCGCGCCGTATAGTCCAGCGCTTCCATCATCTGAGTGGTTCGTGGAAAATTTCCTGGGGAGGAAGCGCCCAGACGCACGATCAGCAGCGGGCTTTCCCATGCGACTCCCCGGTAAAGTCCTCCGCTCTCTCTTCCGTTCCCCGCCGCTATGCCCGCTACCGCCGTGCCATGTCCGCTTAAATCCACCGATGGAACCAGCTCAAGGGCTTCCGACCGGCTGTCTGCCCCCAGCGCTTCATTAATCTGCTCCCGGCTGAAAATCCCCTTTTCCTGATCCCACAGCTCCAGGATTCGGGTGCTGCCGTCTTCATTTCGGAAATCCGGATGAAAATAATCAATGCCGGAGTCGATCACCGCCGTCAGCACCCCCGCTCCCGAAAGCCCCTCAGGCCCGGACTGAACCGCTGTCAGACAGGAAGCGCTGCGGCCCGTATTGACTGCGAAATAAAGAAGCTTGGGCTTTTCCATGTACTGAATCTGCTCCAGCTGACTGACCGTCTCCACCAGTTCCTCCGGGGCATTTAAAATCGCGTATCCATTTAGCAGCTCCTTTACCTCCACTCCCATATCCTTTAATGGCGAAAGATCTCCGCTGTAACGGACGATCAGCTCCCAGGTCCGCGTCCCCGGATCATAACCTGTGCTCAAAGCCGGGGAGCTCATCCGCTCTTGCCGGGTTACATCCAGGGCCATATTTAACAGATTTTCGCGCTTCTGGCTGTTGTTTTCGCTCATTGCCGCCTCCAAATAGTTCCATTTAGTTTATATATATGAAAACATCTTTGGATTTGTATTACTTTCGCTTAGGATTTTTCGGAAACCAACCTCGCTCCACCCGTTTTTCCTGCTCCTTTAGCTCTAAAATGCTCCATAGGCAGCTACAGCCTAACACGCCTAAGGCAGCGGAAAGAATGACCTGGGAAAAGGCAAGGCTGGCGGCCAAAAAAACGAGTCCCGCAGCTAAAAAAGCAGGCCAGCATCGGGATGAAAAATAATACTCCGCCCAGATAACAATCGGATGAAAAACTCCGATTACAAGAAAACAGACCGCTGCAATTACAATTCCACTATAGTTCATTTCTCCCATCCTTTTTATCCATGTGAAAGCTGAAGCCGCAGGGCCAGATATAAAAGAACCCCATCCCGGAAGCTTCTGGGATTCAGGCCGCTTTTCTGCCAGATATGGTTCAGCTTATATTGAAGGGTATTTTTATGGATATAAAGCCTTTTGCAGGTATTTGCCAGGGACATGTCCTCGGAAAAATAGGCTTCCATAACCTCCATATCTTCCCGGGACAGCCCGGAAAGCACTTTCTGAAGAAATGCCTCCTGATTTGCTCCATTGACAGAGGAAAGAATCAGCTCCAGATCCAGATCGTCAAAAACCGCGAAACCGCCCTCCGATTCCTCCAGGCTTTTCATGGCCATCACCGCCGATTCATAAGAACCCTTTAGTCCAAACAAATCCTCCAGCTTTCCTGCCGCAGCCTGAATCAGACCGGAATTTTTCCGGATCCAGTCCTGAATCAAAGGACGGCTCCTTCTCCACTCCTTTTCTTCCAGCACCGCCCAAAATTCCCTGGGATAGCAGAAGGTGTAAAGCATAACGCCCGCCTGGTCAAACAGCTGCCCGATTCTCTGCTGCGCAAGCGAAAGATTCGTAAGCTTAAAGCCAGGGCGGATCCTTAGGATCAGGAAACGTTTTTTGCTGTCAAAATCCGTCCCATATTCTTTCAGGCACTCTGCCAAATACGCCCGTTCCTCCTGGCCGCCTTTTGCCAGCGCCGTAACAATGTAATGCTTCTGGTCCGCCTGGCTGCGGCTTGCGGCGCTGATTTCCTGTTCCCGGATCAAAAGGCTGGTGATGCGCTCCGCAAGATAAGCATACTGGCGCACTTCATCCGGATTGCCGGTAATACCAATCACCGCCATAAGCCGTCCTCCGTGATAGACCGGCATGTTAATCCCCTGCTGCGTCCCCGCAAAGCTTTCATCCCCACAAACCTCAATCACCATTCCCGCCTCCGCGGCCCGTCGGCCCGCCTCGTGAAAGGCTCCGATGCGTGAGGGATTGGTGCTGGCAAATATGGTTCCGTCAGCGTGGATAAAATTAATATCGTGACCGCAGACGTCTTTTACCGTATCCACGATCTGCTGAGCCAGAGCGCCGTTTACAGCCGTAATCATATGATCCCACCCTCTCTTTTCAAATCAGCGCAATGTTATCCATACTATATTTATACCATATTTTAAGGTAAAAATCATCATACATACCATACTATTTTTCATTCCTGGCTGCTACAATGGCATTAGAGAATAATTGACAGGAGGAAAAGCTCTATGAAAATAACCATTGCCATTGATTCTTTTAAAGGAAGCCTTTCTTCTATGGAAGCGGGAAGCGCCGTGGCGGACGGCATCCTCCGGGCCTTTCCAAAGGCCGAGATCCAGGTTCGCCCCCTGGCGGACGGCGGGGAGGGAACCGCTCAGGCTCTGACCGCGGGGCTTGGCGGCGAGACCAGGACCTTAACCGTCACCGGCCCCCTGGGCCGTCCGGTATCCGCCTCCTACGGCATTCTCCCCAATCGCCAGATGGCGGTGATGGAGATGGCCTCCGCCGCCGGCATCACTCTGGTACCTGATGAGGAGCGCAATCCCCTTAAAACCACTACCTTCGGCGTAGGGGAAATGATCCGGGACGCAATCGGCCAGGGCTGCCGCCGCTTCCTCATCGGCATCGGAGGCAGCGCCACCAACGACGGAGGAATCGGCATGCTCCAAGCTTTGGGCTTTCAGCTGCTGGACCGCGAGGCAAATCCTGTCCCCTTTGGCGCGGAAGGGCTTCGGGTCCTGGATCACATTCAAACGGAAAACGCCCTGCCTCAGTTGAAGGAATGTACCTTCCTCATCGCCTGCGACGTAACCAATCCTCTCTGCGGGGAAAAGGGCTGCAGCGCCGTATTCGGCCCGCAAAAAGGCGCGGATCCGGAAATGATCCGTCAGATGGATCAGTGGATGGAGCGCTACGGCAGTCTGGCCCTCAAGGTCTGCCAAAACGCAGACCCAAAAGCCGCCGGCGCAGGAGCGGCCGGGGGGCTTGGATTTGCCTTTCTGAGTTTTTTAAAGGGATCTCTTAAACCTGGCGTGGACATCGTGCTGAAGGAAACCGGCCTGGAAGACTATATCAAGGAATCTGATCTGGTGATCACCGGAGAAGGCCGGCTGGATTCCCAGACCGTCATGGGCAAAGCCCCCAGCGGGGTAGCCGCCCTGGCAAAAAAGCACGGCAGGCCGGTGATCGCATTTTCAGGGGCCGTCACTAGGGACGCCGGCGTCTGCAACGAGCATGGCATCGACGCCTTCTTCCCGGTGCTGCGCTCCGTGGTATCTCTAAAAGAGGCCCTGGACCCGGAGGAAGCCAGAAAAAACGCGTCGGACACAGCGGAGCAGGTATTCCGGCTGATCCGCCTGTTTCAACAATAGAGAGAAGAACCGGCAGGTCAGCTTACTGCCGGTTCTTCTCTCTATTGTTCTGAGTTTTTAGTTTCTGTGAATGTGAAAGGCATCCAATCCCGGATAAACCGCCGCCTCTCCCAATTCCTCTTCAATGCGCAGCAGCTGGTTATATTTTGCCACCCGCTCGCTTCTGCTGGGGGCTCCGGTTTTAATCTGCCCCATATTCAGCGCCACCGCCAAATCCGCGATGGTGGTGTCCTCCGTCTCCCCGGAGCGGTGGGAGGAAATAGCCGTGTATCCCGCGTGATGGGCCATCTTGATCGCTTCCAGCGTCTCGGACACAGAGCCGATCTGATTCAGCTTGATGAGGATGGAATTACCGCAGCCCAGGTCAATTCCATTCTTCAGCCGCTGTGTATTGGTCACAAACAGGTCGTCTCCCACCAGCTGCACCCTGCCGCCCAGCTCCTTTGTCATATGCTGCCAGCCTTCCCAATCCTCCTCATCCAAGCCATCCTCAATCGAATAGATTGGATACTTCCGAACCAGCTCTTTCCAGTGGGCCACCAGTTCCTGAGACGTAAAATGTTTCCCGCACTTAGGAAGAATATACTCTCCCTTCCGGCTGCCCTTCCACTCACTGGAAGCGGCGTCCATCGCCAGAACAAAATCCGTTCCCGGCTCATAGCCTGCCCGGCGGATGGCTTCCAGAATATACTGAATCGCTTCCTCATCGCTTTCCAGATCCGGGGCAAATCCCCCTTCATCTCCCACAGAGGTGGCTAATCCCCTGGATTTTAAAAGGGCGGCCAGGGCGTGAAAGACTTCGGCGCACCAGCGCAGCCCTTCGCGAAAGCTTTTTGCCCCAACGGGCATGATCATAAATTCCTGGACGTCCACCGTATTAGCCGCATGGGCTCCTCCGTTTAAAATATTCATCATGGGCACCGGCAACCGGTTGGCGTTTACGCCGCCCAGAAAACGATACAAAGGAATCCCCAGGGAAATAGATGCGGCGCGGGCGCAGGCGATGGACACCGCTAAGATGGCGTTTGCCCCCAGCTTCGACTTATCCTTTGTGCCGTCCGCCTGAATCATGGCTTTGTCTACCGTATAAGCGCGGGAAGCATCCATACCGCGGAGGGTTTCACAGATCACGGTATTGATATGTTCCACCGCTTTCCGCACTCCCTTTCCTCCATACCGGGCCGGATCTCCATCTCTAAGCTCCAAAGCCTCAAATTCTCCTGTAGACGCGCCGCTGGGAGCCGCGCCCCGGCCTACGGTTCCGTCCGCTAGAAATACCTGGGCCTCTACTGTGGGATTTCCCCTGGAATCCAAAATTTCACGGCCTCTTACCTTTACAATTTCCAAACCATTCATGACTCTGATATCCTTTCTTTGAAATCCTACTGCATCCGGTAAAAGGATACCCAAAAGAGCGCCAAATTATTTCTTCTGAACTGTTACGCCCTCCTTAACCTGCGCAGCGCTCCTCCAAAATCCCGGTCAAAGCCGCGCCGCTGCTGGTATGACAGCGGACAATATCTGTCCGGCTCTCGTCTACCTCTCCCAGGGCGCATTTAATCATTTTGTGCGATACCGTATTGGTAAACAGCACCAGAAGATCAGGACTTCCGATCTGTTTGTCCATGTCGGCGCTCATCTGGGTAAATACCTTTGCCTTACATTTAAAACTCTTGCAGATTTTCTTGTACTGGCTGACCATCCGGTCATGACCTCCCACGATCACAACGCTCATAACTCCTTCCTCCTGCTCTCTATATTTTAGTTAGTTCTGCCTAACTTTATGATTACACTATACTAACTTGATAAAAATTTGTCCAGAGGATTTTTCGAGAATTTTTATCATTTTAGAGCGTGAGAAGGACTCAATCTTCCAGACGGAGCTTCATCACCAGGTGTTCAATCAGCTCCTGGGCCTCCCGCTCGATCAAAACTCCCTGCTCCAAATCCCGCTGAATGTAGATGTCCAGGAAGATGGAAATACGCCCTGGTTATGGGCCTTATGATACTCCGTGAAAATTTTATGGAATTTTTGGACTAACTTTTAAATCAATCGTTTGCGATGATAAAATTTCTCGCAAAACAAAAACGCATCCTCCCCAGGTATTCCCCGGAAAGGGTGCGTCCGTCTCTTGTTTTCTTTACTTCAGGAATCCGTTAATAATCTGCTCCTCCGCTTCCTGCTCCGTCAGTCCCAGCGTCATCAGCTTGATAATCTGCTCCCCCGCGATCTTACCGATGGCTGCCTCGTGGATCAGGGCCGCATCGATGTCGTTTGCCACCAGCCCGGGAACAGCGATGATTTTAGCGTCATCCATGATAATGGCGTCGCACTCGGAATGCCCGGAACACCTGGCGTTTCCATTGATCCTTGAGCGGAAAGTCTGCACTGACTCTTCCCTTGCCACGGAACGAGATACCAGATCCGTGCTGGCGTCCTCCCCGTTTAAGTTAATCTCATAGTCGCTGACTGCGTTCTGGGTTCCGTGGGTCATCAGACGCTCCCGCACCACCAGCTTCGCGCCAGCGGCCAGATCCGCAGTGGTGGTGCGCTCCGTGGAGTCCACGCCCTTTATCTGGACCATTTCCATCTCCATGTAGCTGTTTTCATCCATGTGTACCTCAGTGCCTGGATTTAATATGCGCTTTCCTCTGCCGTCCCCATCGCCGTAATGCTTCTCCACGTATTTTACACGGGCGTTCTTTCCCAGGAAAAAACGGTGGATGCCGTCATGCTCCGAATCCTGGTCGCCGCAGTTGTTGATACCGCAGCCTGCCACAATCACCACATCCGCGTCGTCGCCCACATAGAAATCATTGTAGACCATTTCCTTCAAACCGCTTTCGCTGACTACAACCGGAATATGAACGCTTTCATGCTTCGTACCCGGCTTGATACGCACATCGATGCCGTTTACGTCCGTTTTCGTTGTAATATCTATATTGGCCGTGGTCTGACGGCCCGCCATCTTTCCATTTGCCCTTATATTGTAGGCGCCTTCCGGAACGTCGTGAAGATCCGCGACCTCCTCCAGCAGTCTCTTTTGAATCTCGTCAATCATATCCTCTTAGCCTCCTTTTCTTACGCGCCCTGCTGCTGATCGTAAAAAGCAGCGCAGGCGTCCACCGCTGACGCCGTTCCCATAATTTCCGGAAGAATTTCATCCTTCGGCCCCTGGTGGGTAATCTTTCCGTCCGCGATCACGATGATCTCATCCGCAATATTCAAAATCCGCTCCTGATGGGAAATAATCAGCACAGAGCCGTTGCTCTTTTCCCTCATGCGCTCAAAAACCCGGATCAGGTTCTGGAAACTCCACAGGTCGATACCCGCCTCCGGCTCGTCAAATACGGACAGCTTTGTGCCTCTGGCCAGCACGGTGGCGATCTCAATGCGCTTTAATTCTCCACCTGACAAACTGGCGTTTACCTCACGGTTAATATAATCCTTGGCACACAGGCCCACTTCAGACAAATACTGGCAGGCCTCCGCCGCCGTCAAACGCTTTTTCGCCGCCAGCCGGATCAGATCCAGCACATGAAGCCCCTTAAAACGAACGGGCTGCTGAAACGCGAAGCTGATTCCCAGATTCGCCCGTTCCGTAATGCTCATATTCGTAATATCCTGGCCGTCAAAATAAATCTTTCCGCTGGTAGGATTTTCAATTCCCATAATCAGCTTGGCCGTGGTGGACTTTCCGCCGCCGTTCGGCCCGGTAATCACTACAAATTTCCCATCGTCAATGGTCAGACTCAGATTTTTAATAATCTCCTTCTCTCCCTTTTCGTCCTTCACGTCAAAGGAAATATTCTCCAATGTAAGCATATACAACTCCCTGCCTCTCTTGTTCTTTTATCAATACTGCCGCGGAATGCACCGCTTTTTTCCATATGATCCGCTTCTGGTTACAGTGTACCCGGAACAGCAGGAATTATCTGGTGCATTTGCAACATAATCTCTCTTTTTTACCCTAAAGTCGCGAAAAACCTTGTAAATGCGTCATATTCCAGCATTTACAAGGCTTCCCTCTGCATGCAGAAGATGGGAGTCGAACCCACAAGGTATTTCTACCACACGGACCTGAACCGTGCGCGTCTGCCAATTCCGCCACTTCTGCGTCCTGCCGCTGTCATCTGACAGCCAACAACAGGAATTATACGTCAAAGATACCGGTTTGTCAATCTCCTTTTTCCAATTTTCACGCCAGCTTTTCTCACCTCCCCATACCGTAAAATCAGGTCTGTCCGCCTCTTCCCCAAAATATTTGTCAGCTCCCCTGCGCTTAAATGGCCGTTCAGATACATGTCGGCAAGATCCACAGACTCGGCCCCGATCTGCGCTACTAGTTCCAGATTTGTCATAACCGTTCTTCCCCTGATGATGCAGATTTGCCCAAACACCCGCCGGCCTCTGATCTTTCCCGGCGGAAGCGGCATACTACTAATATATGTAGGAATGCGAACGGATATGAACCAAATGCAAAGGCGCGGCCTCCTTTTTTAGGAACCGCGCCTTTTACTGGCCTAAGGGGAACTTAGGCCTCCTCTTCCTTCTCAGGAGCCTTCTTCTCCTCTTCCTTCTTCTCTTCTTTCTCTTCCTTCTCATCCTCGAAGAAATCGTCGTCGAAATCATCGTCGAAGTCATCCTCGAAGTCTTCCAGATAATCCGGCGTAAAGAAACGGTATACCGCATAAGCGATTCCTGCTACCGCCGCTACCGCGCCAATAATCGCCAGAATCCAGAGGATGCAGTTCTTCTTCCGATCCTCTTCCTCCTTGCGATGCAGCAGCTCATTCAGCTTCGTTGCGTTTACAATCTCTTCCACACGGCTCATAGCTTCTCTTCCCATAGCATCCCAACGCTCCTTATCAAATTTATTTATCATACTCCCACATCCTTTCCCGGTTTGTGTCTTCTCTATTATAGCATGACCTTTTCCGTTTTTCTATCTTATTTTATGAAAATCATTAAAAAATATGTAATTGGCTAAATTTTCTTCAATTTTGCGAAAGAAGCAAACATCTTTTTGCGTCCGGCCCGATCGAAATCCACGGTCACTTCAAAATCCTTTCCGCCGTCTTTGATCTCCGCCACCGTACCTGTCCCGAACTTCTGATGACTGACACGATCCCCTTCCTCATAGTCCAGGTGGTCCTGTTTTTCCACCGTAAAGGTCTTTCCAAAGGAAGGCTTGGGACTCTGATTCCATGGAAGCGCCTTTGGCGCTGTATCCGCAGCTCCTTTGATTTCTCTTTTCTCCTGCTTATATGCCGCCAGCGGATCGAAAAATTCCAGCTCAGCCTGTTCCTGAGGCAGCTCATCAACAAAACGACTGACCGCATGCCATCTGGTTTCCCCATTGACCATCCGCTTCCTGGCGGCTGTCAGCACCAGCTCCTTTTGAGCCCTGGTAATTCCCACATAACAGAGCCTGCGCTCCTCCTCCAGGTCCGTGGGATCCGGAGAAAATACCGCCATCGCGCTGGGAAACAGCTCTTCCTCCATGCCCGCCAGATAAACCTTAGGAAATTCCAGGCCCTTCGCGCTGTGGAGAGTCATCAGGGTCACCCGCTCCTCCGACTGGTTCAGGCTGTCCACATCCGCCACCAGCGCAACCTGCTCCAAAAATTCATCCAGGCTGCGGCTGCCGCTTTCCGCCTCAAAAGCCGCTGCCTTATTCACCAGCTCTCCGATATTGGCCAAGCGCTCCTTGGCCTCCTCCTCCCCCTCCTGCTCCAGCTCCTTGGCATACCCGGTCTGCTCCAGAACCCCTTCAATCAGATCCTTGAGTGAACAGCCTCCTGGGCCGGCCATCGCGCGGAGAGCTTCGATCTGCTTAACAAAACCTTCGATCTTTCCCACAGCTTTCCCTAATCCCGGAACCATCTTCGCATCCTCCAGGGCCTCGTAGAGGCTCAGCTGATTCACAGAGGCAAAAACCGTCACCTTATTCATAGAGGCGGCGCCGATTCCCCGCTTGGGCACATTAATCACCCGCAGGGTAGCCAGATCATCCTCCCCGTTGGCTATAATTTTCAAGTAGGCAAGCACATCTTTAATCTCCCGGCGCTGATAAAAATTGACGCCTCCTACCAGGCGATAGGGGATATTATAGAAAATACACCGCTCTTCAAATAAACGGGACTGAGCGTTGGTCCGGTAGAGCACCGCCTGGTCCTTTAAGGAAAAGTCCGATTTACGGATTTGACTCAAAACAAAATCTGCCTCTTCTCTGGCCGTATCAAATTGGCAGAAGCGCACCGGAGCCCCTGTCTCATTGGCAGTCCAGAGACGTTTTTCCTTCCGTCCCTGATTGTTCCGAATTACCTCGTTGGCCGCATCCAGAATATTCTGGGTCGAACGGTAATTCTGCTCCAGCTTCACCACCTTGGCCCCGGGGAAGGATTCCTCAAAGCTTAAAATATTCCGGATATCCGCTCCCCGGAAACGGTAGATGGACTGGTCGTCGTCTCCTACCACGCAGAGATTGCGGTATTTCGCCGCCAGAAGCTTTACCAGCTGAAACTGGGCCATATTGGTATCCTGATACTCGTCCACCATAATGTAGCGGAACCGATCCTGATAATATTCCAGAATCTGGGGATTTGTCCGGAACAGCTCCACCGTTTTTACGATCAAATCATCAAAATCCAGGGCATTATTCCGCTTCAGCTGCCTTTGATACTCCTGATAGATCTCCCCGGTCTTTTTCAAACGGAAATCGGAGCCTGCATTTAAGAGAAATTCCTCGGGGCCGATCAGCTGATCCTTGGCATGGGAAATGACGCCCAGCACCTGGCGTTCTTTAAACTGTTTTGGTTCCACATTTAAAAGATGAAAGACCTGCTTCATCAAGGTGCGCTGGTCATCGCTGTCGTAAATGGAAAAGTTTTTTCCATAGCCCAGTGCTTCGATAAAGCGTCTTAAAATCCGCACGCAGGTAGAATGGAAGGTGCTGACCCAGATGCTCTCGGATCCAAGTCCCACCAGTTTGTCCACGCGCTCCCGCATCTCTCCTGCCGCTTTATTGGTAAAGGTAATTGCCATAATATTCCAGGGATTTACATGGCGTTCTCCGATCAGATAAGCCGCCCGGTGAGTCAGCACTCTTGTCTTTCCGGAACCTGCCCCAGCCAAAATCAGCAGCGGTCCCTCGGTGCAGCGCGCAGCCTCCTGCTGCATAGGATTTAATGTATCGTAAATAGTCATTGCTTTTACCGCCTTTTATCAACTTTTAATTTACATACGCCTTTTTATCTTATAACATTTCTCTCTTTTTGTCATCTGGTGTTTTAAATAAAGCGATTTTTCTTGTCATCTGGTTTTGAATACTATATAATAGGGATACGAGGTGATAAGATGAAGACGAATGAAGAGCGGCTGGAGGAACTATTAACATTCTTAAGCGGTCTGTCCCATATCCATTCGGAGGAGATTCCCAATATCCCCCTGTACATGGATCAGGTAACGACATTCATGGATGAGCATTTAAAGGATTCCCGGCGGCGCCAGGAGGATAAGGTGTTGACAAAAACCATGATCAACAATTATGCCAAGAACAACCTCCTTCCTCCCCCTGAGAAGAAGAAGTACAGCAAAAACCATATGCTGATGCTGATTTTTATCTACTACTTTAAAAGCCTGCTGTCCTTTAACGATATCGAGGAAATTTTCCGGCCTATTACCCGGCGCCACTTTTCCGGTGAAGCTTCCGGGCTGAAGCTGGAGGATATTTATAATGAGGTTTTTACCCTGGAAGAAGAGCAGATGGCCCACTTAAAGGAGGATATCCGCCAGAAATATGAGAAGGCCTCCCGCACCTTCTCAAACTACCCTGTTGAGGGGGAGGACCTGGAATATCTGCGGCTCTTTTCCTTGATCTGTGAGCTATCCTTTGACGTATATCTGAAAAAGCAGATGATTGAGATGATCGCCGATGACCTTAGGGCAAACCAGCCTGAGGAAGTCGGACGCAAAAAGAAGCTCTAAAGAGATTCGGTACAAAAAAGCGCCTCCCGATTTCGTGAACGGGAGACGCTTTTTTGTGCTCTCTTGGATGCCGGCGGAGCCTGAATCTCACTCTTCTCTTGGAGGGAGATCCAGCCCCAGCCGCTCAAACACCATATCGTATCCGTCGCTTCCATAATTCAACGAACGGTTCACACGGCTGATGGTGGCTGTGGAAGCTCCTGTCTTCTCCGCGATCTCCAGATAGGTTTTCCCCTCCCGAAGCATCTTGGCTACCTCATAGCGCTGAGACAGCGACAAAAGCTCATTGATGGTACACACATCTTCAAAAAATTTGTAGCATTCTTCCGGTGTCTCCAGAGTCAGCACGGCCTCAAATAAATGATCCACTGCCTCTGTCTTGATTTTCTTGTTCATGCGGTACTGCCCTCTCCTTGTTTCTTCAGTACCCCTATTTTAACATATTAAAGTTTGAAAGTCCATATCCTTAGAGCTTTTTGTCCTGGTTCAAATTTTTTTTAAAAAAGGTATTTACCAACTGCCATCTTTGTGCTATGATAGACAAGGTCACAAATGACGGGATCGTAGCTCAGTTGGGAGAGCGCCTGCTTCGCATGTAGGAGGTCGAGGGTTCGAGTCCCTTCGGTTCCACTTTAAAACGTCCGGAAGATTCCGGACGTTTTTTATGTACTATCTTCTCTTGTCCAGCCAATCTCCACATGCTCCAAAACCGCCGCCACCGTCACTCCGCCGCCAGCCCGTTTTCTCATCACCAGTACACCCTCCGGGGCCCCGGCGCATGCCGCCCGCTCGCATACATTGTCGACTCCCACCGTCTGCAGTACAAAAGGGGAAGAGGAAAATCGGCCGGGGACCCGCCTCAAATCCTCTGCCGAAAAGCTGATCACCTTCCAGCCCCATCTCTCGGAAAGCTCTAAAATTGCTCTTTCATCGGCCTTTAAATCAATGGTAGCCAACGCCTTCACTGCCTCGGGGCGAAGATTCTCCTCCGCTAATGCGGCCATAATCTCCGTCTCCAGCTTTTCTCTCTCAATTTCTCTGCGGCAGCCCACCCCCAGCACCAGCGCTCTGGGCGTCAGAATCAAATCCTCCTTCTGCCAGCCGTCTCCCCGCTGCCTCACCGTAATCCGTATATTTCTTTGCTGATTCTCAGCTGAGCAGCCTGGGGGAATCCATTTTCCATCCTTTTCTGATCCGCAGACGGGAAAATCGCTGAAGAATCCCACCGGCTCCCCCTCAAGGAGGGCCATGGCAATATTCTTTGCCTGAAGTCGGCTGGAAATCGTCAATCCGTTTCGGGCCGCAAATTCATCCACGCTGAAAAGCCGGTTCACATCCGTTGCCGTTGTGATCACCGGCATTGCCCCCGTAAGATCCCCGATCACCCTTGCCAGCCCATTGGCCCCTCCGGCATGTCCGGAAAGAATCGGAATCGCGAACCGCCCCGCCTCGTCCATCACCACCATCGCCGGATCCTCAAACTTATCCTTCAGCCAGGGCGCAGCGGCGCGGACAGCGATTCCCGCAGCCCCGATAAAAATCATGGAGCGGCCCCTGGAAAACATCCTTCCGGCCCAGTCTTTGGCCTTTTCTCCCATCAGCGGAAAAATTTCCATATTTCTCCCGCTGCCCTGCGGCCCGCCATCCGGCGCCTCCGCTTCCGCGAAAAAACGGTCCGGCAGAAATGTATCGCAGTCATATCCCGCTTCTCTCAAAAGCACTCCAAGCCTAACCGCCAGAAGGCTTCCTCTTCTGGTAAAACTAATGATCGAAAGCTTCATTATCTCTTTTACGTCTCAGAATCCGGCTTTTTTGAGTCCTGCTGGTTCATCTCCCGCTTGCGCTTGGTCATCAGGCCGCCGATCTTCCCG
>CALWQV010000072.1 GCA_944383785.1 uncultured Enterocloster sp.
AAGGGCCGATTTTTTTTTTTTTTTCCGCCTCATCCCCCCCATCCTCCTCCAAAGGCTCCTGGCCCAGTCCGGACTCCAGGTAAACCGCCTGCCAGCCCTCGCTCTTCATCACCTTTCCCCGGGCCGTAAATACCTCTCCGGCCACAGACACCTTAAGGCTTGTCTGTTCGTACTCGCAGGGCGGATAGAGCACCGCCAGGAAACGCCGCACCACAAGATCATAGATCCGCCGCTCGTCCACCGTCATGTGATCCAGCTGCACAAATTCCTCCGTGGGGATGATGGCGTGGTGATCCGTCACCTTGGCGTCGTTGACAAAAAAGGGCTTCTCCGGAAGGGGACGGTTCATCAGCCGCCCGGCAAGCTGCTTATAGGGGCCCACCCCGCAGGCCGCCAGCCGCTCCTTAATCGTAGGAAGGATGTCGGCGCTAAGATATCTGGAGTCCGTCCTGGGATACGTCAGCACCTTATGGTTTTCGTAAAGCCGCTGCATAATGTTTAAGGTTTCCTTGGCGGAGTAATCAAAGCGCTTGCTGGCCTCCCGCTGAAGCTCCGTCAGGTCATAGAGCAGGGGCGGCTGTACTCTTTTCGGCGTCGCCCGCACCTCTGTCACCACTCCCGGCTGTCCGGCAAGCTTCTTCATCCGCGCCTCCATCTCTTCTTTAAGGAAGGAACGGTTCTCCCCGCTCCTTTCATCCTGCCAGGTTAAAACCAGGCTGGGGTTTTCACTGCGGGCCGTAAGCCCCCAGTAAGGCTTTGGTGTAAACTGGCGGATCTTCTCTTCTCTGGCCGCAATCATGGCAAGGGTCGGGGTCTGAACCCGTCCGCATGAAAGCTGGGCGTTGTACTTGCAGGTCAAGGCCCTGGTAGCGTTGATTCCCACCAGCCAGTCCGCCTCCGCCCGGCACATGGCCGCATCCGCCAGGTTTTCGTAATCCTTGCCCTCCTTCAAATGGGCAAATCCTTCCCGGATGGCCTTGTCCGTCACTGAGGAAATCCACAGCCGCTTCAGCGGCTTGTCACAGCCCGCCTTCTTTAAAATCAGCCTTGCCACCAGCTCCCCTTCCCGGCCCGCGTCCGTGGCGATCACCACCTGCCCCACATCCTTGCGGTGAAGCTGGGCCTTCACCGCCTGGTACTGCTTGCCGGTCTGGCGGATCACCTCCAGCTTGAAGGGTTCCGGCATCATGGGCAGATCCTCCAGCTTCCACTCCTTGTACTTCCCGTCATAATCCTCCGGGTCCGCCAGGGTCACCAGGTGTCCCAGGCCCCAGGTCACAATATACTTTGGCCCTTCAATAGCGCCGTTTATATTCTGCCTGCAGCCCAGCACCCGGGCAATATCCCGGGCTACGGAGGGCTTCTCGGCTATAATAAGTGATTTCATCTCTTTATCCCTTTCTTAAAGCTCGCTATTCTTTCCCTGCATTATATACCAAAACCATAGGAAACTGCAATGAGGAACCAGTCTGTTTTCAAAAATGGCGATTTTGCAGGAAATCTGCCAAATAAAAATAGCGATTTTGTAGAAAAAACTCTTTATAAAAATAGCGATTTTGCGTATAATAAAATCGGGAGGTGCCAACAATCATGTTTAAAAGGAAAATTTACGATAAACTGCTTCAATGGAAAAAAGAATGGGAGGGCAGAACCGCCGTCCTGATCGAAGGCGCGAGACGTGTAGGAAAATCCACTGTAGCGGAAGCATTTGGCAGAAACGAATACGACAGCTATATTTTAATCGATTTCTCCATTGCTTCGCAGACTGTAAAAGAGCTTTTTTATGATTTGTCCGATTTGAACTTCTTTTTCCTGCAGCTCCAGCTCCATTACAGAACAGACCTGATTGTCCGGAAATCTTTGATTATTTTTGACGAAGTACAGCTGTTCCCCCTGGCCAGGCAGGCCATTAAAGCGCTGGTGAAAGATGGGCGGTACGACTATATTGAAACCGGCTCTTTGATTTCAATCCGAAAGAATGTGCAGGATATCCTCATCCCCAGTGAAGAGCGGAAAATCAGCATGTATCCCATGGATTACGAAGAATTTCTCTGGGCTCTCGGCGATCATACTACCTTTCCTCTGCTGAAAAGCTTTTTCGAAAAGCGCAGGCCCTTAGGAGAACAGATGAACCGGAAACTGATGCGGGATTTCCGCCTGTATATGCTGGTTGGAGGGATGCCCCAGGCCGTAGACGAATATCTTCGCACCAACAACTTCCGGATGGTAGACCAGACCAAGCGGGATATTCTCAGCCTGTACGAGGATGATTTCCGCAAAATTGACCCCACCGGAAAAATTTCCATGCTCTTTGACTCTATTCCCGCTGAACTGAACAAAAATGCCTCCCGCTATCAAGTCTCCAGCGTACTGGAAGGCGAGCGGGCCGGAACCGTCCTGGAACGGATCTCGCAAATGGTGGATTCCAAAACCGTGCTGGCCGCCTACCATGCCAATGATCCCAATGCGGGGATGGCCAATCACAAGGATTTGGAGAAATTCAAGTTGTTTTTAGCCGATACCGGTCTTTTTACAACCCTGATTTTTAAGGATAAGGATTTTACGGAAAACGTGATTTATGAGAAGCTGCTGAGCGACAAGCTGTCTGTGAATCTGGGCTACCTCTATGAAAACGTAGTAGCCCAGATGCTGACCGCGAAAGGCGATGAACTCTTTTATTATACCTTTCCCAATGAAGCTTCCAGGAAAAACTATGAAATCGATTTTCTTCTTTCCAGGAAAAACAAAATCTGCCCCATAGAGATTAAATCCTCCGGCTATCGAACCCATGCCTCCCTGGATCAATTTTCCAGCCGGTATTCATCGCGTATTCTGGAAAAATATCTGGTTTACACGAAGGATTTCCAAAAAGACCAGGACGTCCTTATGCTTCCGGTTTACATGGTTCCCTTCCTTTAAACCGCCGCTTTTACCTCTGCTTCTCCTGCAAAATCTCCACAATCGTCTTCTCCGTCCCAACCATGCCGGGGGAGGCGATTCTTCCCATATATTTCATGGTTTCCTCCGGCGTCCGGCCGTTGATTCCGTGGACGGGATTGATAAAGACGCCCTTCATGGCCATGGCGGCTGAGCGGTAAGCGGCGTCCACCGCCACCACCCCCTTCATGGCGCAGCCCTGGTTGCCCCCGTCGCAGATCATGCCCGTGATGCTGCTGGCCATATTATCGATGGTGCGGGCCATCATCTCTGTCGTGCCGTCCCGCAAAAACACCAGGCCGCAGGCCATGCCCGTACCGGCGGCGATGGCGCAGCCGCAGAAGGCCGACAGCTTGCCGGAATATTCCTTGACATACATGCAGATCAGATAGCTCAAGGCCGTAGCCCGCAAAAGCTTCTCCTCCGGATAGCCATTCACTTTATAAGCCCCGTAAAGAGGCATGGTGGCAATGATGCCGTGGGCCCCTGAGCCGGTGATGCTCATGGCGGGCTCCGGCAGACCCAGCACTCTGGCCTCGATGGCCCCGTTGCACAAAAGGGAAGCCGTCTTCTGCTCATCCTCAGAGATCAGCTGTCCTCCGTTTTCCGCCAGCAGGTAGGGCCCGTAGGTGGTTTTAGGGCTGTCAAGCCCCGCCTGACAGAGGGCCATGTTCATCTCAAAGGCCCGGCGGATGAAGGAGATTTCCTCTGCCGGCACGGTCCGGGCGTACTCATGAAGCTGCTTTAGGGTATAGCGGTGAATCAGCGGCAGCTCCCCCTCATCCGCGCCTAACCGGTCTGCCGTGCCGCCCCTTTCCACAGGCGCCCCCTCTTTCTCGTAAACCGTCTCCCCATTTTCCGTAATCCTTACAATATTGGTGTGGGCGTCCCGGATGGTGACGCATGCCTCCCCCTGGTCGGTGGCCACCGTAGCCTGAATAAAGATGCGGCTGGTAATCTCATCCATTTTCACCTGAATCAGCCCCGCTTCCACCATCTCCCTGGCCTGACGAGCCTGCTTATGGGTAATTGCCTCCAGGCACTCCAGCCCCCGCTCCGGGTCCGCTCCCACTACGCCCAGGGCGGCGGCGTGGGCGTTTCCCACCTCATCGCTTCCGGGAATCCCGCAGGTAAAGGCATTTTTAAACATGCCGCTGTTCAGCCGCAGCTCCACCCGGCGCACCTCACCCTTCACATGGCCTCTGGCCGTAGCAGCCGCAAAAGCGATAGCCCCCGGCTCCGTCACCCCCAGGGCGGGCCTCATATCCTGACGGATCAGTTCTGTCAATTCATGCATTTTCTTCTTCCCCTTCCTTTAAAAAGAGCTCCCAAAGCAGCGCAGGCAGCCGGGAGCTCCATGAACATAAAAACAGTATACCAGATTTATCCGAGAATATCATCTAAATTCAGGGTCATGGAACCATCCTCCCCCACAAAGCAGGGGATTCCAAGACGTCTGGCGCCCCGAATCTCTTCATAGAGGGGACTGCTCTCCCGGATCCGCAGATAGTCCAGCAGAACCTCGTGACAGGAAAGAATATCCTGGAAATCCGCCTCCACGCCTGCCGCCGTCAAACGGTTTAAGGCGTAAAGGGTATCGGGACAGAGATGGCTTCCGATTACTTTTACTTTCATAAGGCGTATGTCTCCTTTCTTCCTATGCTTCCGCCTGCTTCTTGGCGGCGGCCTTCACCAGCCAGTCCTTGCCTTCCACCAGTCGGGTTACCATCATAGAGGCAATGGTATCGCCGGAGGAATTCAAGCAGGTAGCGGCCGGGTCAAAGATAAAGCCCAGGGTAGCAATGATGGGGAATGCCTCCGCCGGGAAGTTGAACATGCTGACGATCAGCATTTCTCCTACCAGACCGCCGCCCGGCGCGCCGGAGAGAACAAAGGCGGACAAAATCGCCACGATGATGGACATTCCGTAAGTTCCCGCGCCGGAAAACTCCATGCCGAAGATACCGTAAAGGAAGCAGATCTTGCAGATGGAGGACAGCACGGAACCGTCCATATGCATGGTACATCCCATAGGCAGCACCAGGTCGCTGATATCCTTGGGCACGCCGATGGCGTCGCAGGCTTCCTTGTTCACCGGGATGGTGGCCGCTGAGGACTGAGTGGCGAAAGCGGTGATGGCCGGCGGGAAAATGTGCTTCACCATTGTGCTGATGCCCTGCTTGCCGCCCGCCATAAAGGCGTACAGCGGGAAAAAGATCACGCCGTAAAGCAGGCACAGGGGATAGTAAACCAGCATGGAGCGTCCATAGTCTCCGATGATCTCCGGGCCGTAGGTGGCTACCAGGTTGGCAAAGTAAGCGCCCAGTCCCAGGGGAGCGATGGTCATAATCACGCCTACGAACTTCATGATAATATTGTTCAGGTTGATCAAAAGCTTCCCCATAGGGCTTTCATCTCCGCCGCAGGCCGACACGCAGAAGCCGAAGATAATGGCGAAGATAATCAGGGGCAGCATGTTGGACTTGGTCCACAGCTCCGGGAAGTCGGATACAGTCAGGGAGCTGACGATCAGCTCAGCGGCAGTCTTGGCTTCCCCCACCTCGCTGCTGGTCATCTCAATGGTGGTGCCTGCGGATGGGCTGAAAAGATTAACCCAAATCAGTACGCAGACCGAAGCAATCATACCGGTAAAAATAAAGGTGCCAATGGTGCCTCCCAGGATACGGCCCAGTCGCTTCATATTGGCCATGCTTCCCACCGCCGATGCGATGGACACGAACACCAGGGGAACCACGATGGTAAACAGCAGGTTCAGGAAAATATCGCCGATAGGCTTAATGGTCGTTCCCACCGCCGGGGCAAAGGCCCCGATCAGCGCGCCTACCAGGATGCCGCCCAGGATCAGAATCAGGCTGCCGTACTGTTGCCAAAAGGTTTTCTGCTTAATGATGTTGGATGATGTTGACATAAAGGTTCCTCCTTCCATTTACAGTGTGTCCACGGCAGCTTTCAGCTGCGCCATGGCCTTTTCCAGTGTCGCCCTAGGACAAGCTGCGTTCAGACGCATATAGCCGGAGAGGCTCCGCCCAAAGGTATAGCCCTCGTTCAGTCCCAGCTTTGCCTTATAAATGAAGAAATCACGCAGTTCTTCATTGGTCATATTCAAATCCCGGCAGTCCAGCCACATCAAATAGGTAGCGTCCGGACGGTTAGGCTTGATCTTCGGAATATACTTGGCGCAGTAATCGCATACATAGTCAAAGTTGCCGGAAATATATTCCAGAAGCTGCTCCAGCCACTCTTCTCCCTCCCGGTAGGCTGCTTCTACCGCCACCGAGCTGAAGGCGTTGTTGCGGTGGATCTCCAGACTCTGCCAGAACTTGTCAAAGATCTGCTTCATCTGAGCGTTGGGGAAAATGGTGGTGCTGGCCTGAAGCCCCGCCAGGTTAAAGGTCTTGGTGTTGGAAACGCAGGTAATGATACGGGAGGCGATTTCCGGCGAAAGGCTGGCGGTAACGGTGTGATGCTTTCCGTGGAAAATCAGATCCGAGTGGATCTCGTCGGAAACCAGCAGGGTATCATTTTCCATGCAAATCTCCGCCATCCGCCGAAGTTCCTCAGGCTTCCAGACGATTCCCAGAGGATTATGGGGATTGCACAGCAGGAAAATGCTGCACTCCTTTGCCTTAGCGGCAAAGTCCTCAAAATCAATGTGCCAACTTCCGTTCTCCTCCACCAGCTGATTCTCCACCACCGTGCGCCCCCAGGCCTCCGTCACATCGTAGAACTCAGAGTACACCGGCGTCTGGATCAGGATCTTATCTCCATCCTTGCTGAACAGCTTCACAATAGCCGACATAGCGGGCACCACGCCCAAGCTCCAGCTCATAAGAGACGTGTCCGGCTTCCAGCCATTCCTCCTAACCTCCCACTCCTGAACCGCTTCAAAATAACTGTCCGGCCGGGATGTGTAGCCCCAGATCCCCTCCTGAGCCTTCTTTACACAGGCGTCTATGATGGGCTGAGCCGTGCAAAAATCCATATCCGCCACCCACAGCGGAATCACATCAGCGGTGCCGAATTTCTTCACTCTTTCATCGTACTTGGAAGAGCGGTTCTGGCTGCGGTCAATCACCTCATCAAAATTATACTTCATGTTCCATTCCCTCCTCATTCATTTTTATGGTTCTGCCTTATAATAAAGCAAACATCGTGCCAACTTTCCCCGGTTTTTCGCCAAATATTCCATTTTGTAGCTTTATATTTCAGGATAAATGCACAAAAACCATCGAAATCCCTTGAAATTCCGATGGTTTTCTCCTGCTTTAATTTTTTCTTCCGGCTTTCACCCATTCCCGATCACTTTCTTCTTACGTGCTCAATCTGGATGTTTGCTGGTCTGTTTTAATTGGTTATTATCAGAAATATAACCCGCAATCAATCTATTTTAAACCTATTCTTTATTTCTTCCCTCAGTCGCCGGATCCCTTCCTCGGTAATCACGCTTCCGCCGCGTCCCCGCCGGATCTGTACGCAGCCCTCTTTCTCCAGGCTGTGCAAAACCGAACGCACCTGAGGCTGGGTCAGGCGCAGCCCTCTTTTCGCGCTCTCCCGCAAAATGCCTTCCCGCCCAACGGGACGTCCGTTCTGAGATGCCTCCATCAGAATCAGCAGCACCATCCGCCTGGCGTTAAAGCCTCCCCTTCCCTGCTCCTCTTCTGTTTCAAAAGACCCGGCAGCCGGCTCCTGGACAAGTTCCGCCTTTCTTCCATTGATCCACGCGAGGAAAGTAGGCGGCAGTTCCCGCTCCGTAATCAGCTTATGACCGGTGAAATTCAAATATTCCGCCACATTGTGCAGCTCCCGCACATTTCCGTGCCAAGGGTAGGCCCGAAACAGGCTGCGAACCTCGTCGCTTAAAGCAAACTGTCCCCCCAGCCCTTTCCGGAAATGCTCCAATATCAAAAACAGATCCTCCCCACGCTCCCTCAAAGGCGGAATCCATACCGGCAGCGTATTCAGGCGGTAATACAGATCCCGACGGAAGCTTCCGTCTGCCACCTTTTCCTCCAGCTGTTCATTGGTGGCCGCTACGATCCGCACGTCCACATGGATGATCTGATTTCCTCCTACCCGCATAATCTCCCGCTCCTGGAGCACCCGTAAAAGCTTCACCTGAAGAGCCGGGCTCATGCCCTCCACCTCGTCCAGAAATAAGGTTCCCTGATGGGCGAACTCAAAAAGCCCCGGCCTTCCTCCTTTCCGCGCCCCGGTAAAAGCGCCTTCCTCATAGCCAAACAACTCGCTCTCCAGAAGATTTTCCGGCATAGCCCCGCAGTTGATGGCTACAAAGGGCTGGCTGCTGCGGCTTGAAGCGTTATGGACCGAGTGGGCAAACAGCTCCTTGCCGGTGCCTGTTTCCCCGATCAAAAGCACCGGCGACTCCGTCTGGGCCATTTTGCGCAGAATCTCCTTGGTATAGCAGATGGCCTCGGACTGGCCGATCACATCGTCAAAGCAGTATTTTGCCCTGTGTCCCTGCCCGCTTTTCATCAGCTGTCCCCGAAGCTCATTCTGCCTGCGCTCCATCTCATTAAAACGCTGGAGGATGGCAAATGCCCCCACGCACTGGTCTTTCCTGAGCACCGGCCTCACATAGAGGCTCACCAGGCTGCCGGCCACCCGCACCACCTTAGGCTCCGTTTCCTTTTTCTCCCTCAGGCACCAACCGAAGGGAATATAGGGAAATACCTGTTCGCCCGGCTGGTTCAGCACACCGTCCCCTAAAGCATGGGTAATGTTCCGGGCCAATGGGTTAATGGCGTAGATTTTCCCCGCCTCATCCACCGCCACCACTCCCTGGTCCAGCACGTCCATCAGCATATCAAACTGGGACTCCAGCCGCCGGGAACGGCTGAACATCTGGTCAAAATAGTAGGTATTGGCGCATACCGATTCCTGATAATTACGAAAATCGTCCTCCTCCAGCAGCTCCTGAAGATCCAGGCGCATGGCGGCCTCGATCATGGTATCCGCAGAACAGGTTCTCTGCCCTAAATTGACGATCTGCTTCACCCCGTCCGGCACATACCGCTCTTCATCCGGCGTTACCGCGATCTCAGGGATCTGTCCCAGGGGACAGCCCGGCGCGTAGAGTATAAATTTCAGGTGGGTCACCCCCAGCTGTTCCAGCTGCGTTACCGCCTCCCGGGACATGGTTTCCGTCAGGTTTACAAACAGCACCGTTGTATCCTTTGGTATCTCCAAAAGACGGCTGACCGCCTCTTTGCGGTATGTTACCTGAATCTCCATAAAACGGGCCCCTTCCGGAAAGCTGTGGCCCTGCTTTTTCATGGCGTCCAGGGCATCGGTGGAAGCCATGTAGAGATCGCACTGGCCCATATGCTCCACAGAACCGTCTATGATGCTGTAATTTCGCACCACCGCCCGCGAGCGGAACACCTGATGGACCTGCGTGGCGTATGCTTTCCCCGCCAGAGGGTCTAAGGCGAGCACTCCTATAATTTTCTTCATCCTGTCTCTCCCAAATTATTCCTGCAGCAAACGATAGATTTCCGGAAACACCTCCACGCTGCGCTTTAAAATTCCGTGGACATAGGCGATGAGAATCCCGTAGTTGGTCATAGGTACCTGCTGATCCTCAGCGCAGCTTAGGCGGTACTTCATTTCCCGCTCATTTAACATGCAGCCGCCGCAGTGGACGATCAGCTGGTAAGGCGTCAAATCATCGGGAAACTCTGTGCCGGATGTAAATTCAAACTGCAGCTCCTTTTTCGTGTATTCCCGAATCCAGGCCGGCAGCTTCACCGTCCCAATATCCCCGCACTGGCGGTGGTGGGAACAGCCCTCGCTGATCAGCACCTGATCCCCGTCCTTTAACCGGTCCAGGGCGGTCACCCCCCTTACCACGCTCTCCAGGTTCCCCTTATAGCGGGCAAAGAGGATGGAAAATGAGGTCAGCAGGATATCCTTTGGCGTATCCTTTGATACCCGCCCAAACACCTGGCTGTCGGTAATCACCAGCTTCGGCTTCTTCCCGATGGATTCAAAAACCTCCTTCAGCCCGTTTTCCTTCACCACCAGAGCCTGGCAGTCTCCGTCTAAAAGATCCCGGATGGTCTGCTGCTGGGGCAGAATCAGCCTCCCCTTTGGGGCCGCCTTGTCGATCGGAACCACTAAAACCGCCAGCTCCCCCGGCTTTAGCAGATCCCGGACAATCGCCCGCTCCGGCCCTTCCTCCTTAAGGGCCTCTGCCAGCCGCTCCTTTAAGGTGTCGATCCCCTCCTTCAAGCGGGCGCTGACCATAAGAATCTGATCCTCACGGACCCCCGCATCCTCCAGGACCTTCCGCCAGCGCCAGCCGGAAGCGGGCTTCTTTCCTTCCTCCCCCTCTTTTTTTCTCTCTGCCTCGCTCAGCGCATCCGCCTTGTTTATCGCCACCACGTAGGGAATCTTCTTGTCCTGAATCCGCTTTAAAAGGGCCAGATCCTCAGACCCGGGACAGACCTGGCCGTCCAGCACCAGCACCGCCCCGTCCGTCTTGTTCAAGGTCTGGTAGCTTTTCCTCACTCGCAGGCTTCCCAGCTCCCCCTCGTCATCAATGCCCGGCGTGTCCATCATCACCACCGGCCCCAGGGGCAAAAGCTCCATGGACTTATAAACCGGATCCGTGGTGGTTCCCTTTACCTCGGATACCACCGCCAGATCCTGTCCTGTAACCGCGTTCATGACGCTGGATTTTCCCGCGTTCCGTTTTCCAAAAAAACCGATATGAAGCCGCTCCGCAGACGGCGTCTGGTTTAGTCCCATCCTTTGTACCTCCATTTCCCGTCCAGCCCGCCTTCGGCAGGCCGGACGCCTAAAAGCCTCAGAACCGGAAATCCCGGTTCCCCCTCTCGATCTCCGCCAGATGCTCCCGTACAATCTGGCGCACCTTTTCCTTGGGAATATTCTCAATCTCCTGCTCGATCATGGCAAGGCCCTTTGCCTTTGTATCCGGAGAAGCGTAGTCCATCAGATACTCCTTTAAGGTCATAAGAGCATTTGGCAGGCAGCAGTTCTGGATCTGCCCTGATTTGCACAGGGACATAAAGCGGTCCCCGGTGCGGCCTTCCCGGTAACAAGCGGTGCAGAAGCTGGGGATATACCCCATGCCCATAAGCCAGTTTACCACCTCGTCCAGAGTACGCTGGTCACTGACGTCAAACTGCTCGGAGCATTCGTCCGACCGCTCCGGCTGGTCATATCCGCCCACGCTGGTTCTGGAACCGCCGGAAATCTGGGAAATACCTAAGTGCAGCACCCGCTCCCTGCAGGCCTTCGTCTCCCTGGTGGAGAGGATCATGCCGGTGTAGGGAACCGCGATGCGGATACAGGCTACAATCTTGGCAAAGGTATCGTCATCGATGCCATTGTCAAATACGCCTGGGTCAATGTCGTCCGCCCGCTTGATCCTGGGCACGCTGATGGTGTGGGGGCCGACGCCGAAAACCGCCTCCAAATGCTCCGCGTGCATCAGAAGCCCCGCGAACTCATACCGGTAAAGCTCCAGGCCAAAGAGAACGCCGCAGCCCACGTCGTCGATGCCGCCCTCCATGGCTCGGTCCATGGCCTCGGTGTGATAGTCATAGTCGTGTTTGGGGCCGGTGGGGTGAAGCTTTAAGTAGCTCTCCTTGTGGTAGGTTTCCTGAAACAAAATGTAGGTGCCAATGCCCGCCTCTTTTAACTTCCGGTAGTTCTCCACGGTGGTTGCGGCAATGTTCACGTTCACCCGGCGGATGGCCCCGTTTTTGTGCTTAATGCTGTAGATAGTTTTGATGCTCTCCAGCACATACTCGATGGGGTTATTCACCGGATCCTCCCCCGTCTCCAAAGCCAGTCGCTTATGCCCCATATCCTGGAGGGCGATCACCTCCCGGCGGATCTCCTCCTGGGTCAGCTTCTTTCTGGCAATGTGCTTGTTTTTCGCGTGATAGGGGCAATAAACGCAGCCGTTCACACAGTAGTTGGACAGATACAGCGGCGCGAACATCACGATGCGGTTGCCGTAAAAGTCCTTTTTAATCTGCTCCGCCAGGGCGTAAATCTCCTGGTTTTTGTCCTCCAAATCGCAGTCCAAAAGAACCGCCGCCTCCCTATGGCTTAGGCCCTTTCTCAAACGGGCTTTGTTCAAGATCTCGTCGATCAGCTCCCGGTTATGCTTATTTTTCTGGGCATAATCCAGGGTTTCCATGATCTCCTCATGGTTGATAAAGTCCTCCGCGCGCTTTGATTTTGGATCGTACATATGAATTTCCTCCTTGAATTTCCGGATCAGATTTACACTCTTTTCCGTCAATGATTTATAAGAACGGACGCGTTTTCCGCCCGGTTCTTTCCCCCTTAAAGCCCGGCGAAATCCCCCCGGTCCACCACAACCTCATAGCCGATGGCAGCCATGGATTCCTTTAAGGCGCCCAGACATTCCGCCGCCTCTTTTCCGGTGTGAATTTTATTGTCGTAGAGCAGGTATTTCTCCCGCACATTCTCCGGGGAAAGGTTTGGCATCACCACATTGGCCCCGGCCTTCACCCCCAGTTCCCGTCCCCCCTCAGCCGCTGTACCCAGGGCCGTAGTGGCTGGAAGAAGCACCCTCGGCAGCAGCAGCCGCACCAGCCCAAGCAGATACAGCGTCAGCTCCACGCTCCCCGCCGACTCATCCCGAAAAGGTGTATCATGGTGGGGGATAAAGGGGCCGATGCCCACCATCTCCGGCTGAAGCTCTGTCAGGTATACCAGGTCGTCAATAAGACAGTCTATGGTCTGTCCCGGCGAGCCCACCATAATCCCCGCGCCGGTCTGATAGCCCAGCTTCTTTAAGTTTTTCAGGCATTCCATCCGGTTCTTTAAGGTCTGCTCCTTTGGATGGAGCAGCTCATAATGGGCCTCGTTTGCCGTCTCATGCCGCAGCAGATAGCGGTCCGCCCCCGCCTGGCGGAAGGCGGCGTAGCTCTCCCGGGGCTTTTCCCCGATGGAGAGAGTCAGGGCGCAGTCCGGGAATCTCCCCTTGATGGCCGTAATCAGTTCCACCACCCGCTCATCGGTGAAGTATGGATCCTCTCCCCCCTGAAGCACAAAGGTGCGGAATCCCAGCTCATACCCGGCCTCACAGCAGCCCAAAATCTCCTCCTTCGTCAGGCGGTAGCGGCTGGCCTTTCGGTTGCTTCTGCGGATGCCGCAGTAACGGCAGTCGCAGCGGCAGTAATTGGTAAATTCGATCAGCCCCCGGATGAAAACCCGCTTTCCGTATACCTGATCCCGAAGGGACGACGCCCGCCGAAACACCTCCGCAGCCAGCTCCTTGCTGCGATTTTCCAGCAGGAAGCGCCATTGCTCCCGGGAAAGCCGCCCCTGGCTCTGCAGCAGATCCAAAATCCGTTCTATCTCCCGGCTCATTTTCTCTCTCCTCCGGTCTTCTCCTTGTCCTCCGCCTGTTCCTCCCCCGCCTTGGTATAAAGGGCCTTGGAACTGACTCCCGGAAGCCTCCCCAGCTTCCCAGACAAGGCGCTGATCGCATCCGCCGGCGCGTCCAGAACAATGCTGATGATATTGACCTGCTTTTTCGGATATGGCAGGCCCATGCGGCCGATGATCCAGCTCCCGTACTGGTGCAGCAGGCTGTTCACCCGGTCCACTTGGCTTTTATCCTCTACGATAATCCCGATTACCGCGATTCTTGTTTCCATCTGATCCCTCCTCGTGAAATTGGGCGCTAAGTGCTCATAACAAAAGACAGCCCTCCCCAAAGGAAAAGCTGCCTCCTAAGACCCATCTTCCAGGCCTTTCACTCCTCTAATTTCAGACGGCTTCCCCTCAGAACACTCTTACGGTCAGTCTTTTTGGCTCAATCGGCTTTGCCGAAAGGATTCCTCGCGGCGCAGCGTATGATAAGATTGTATAATGGGGAGAGGGAAATGTCAACGCTTCTCCGCCACATCACTATATTTTTCAAACCGCTCCTCAATCTCCTGCAGCACCCTGGCATACTCCTTAAACTCTCTCTCCAGAGACTCCCTGTGTTCCGGGCTCTTTTTATAACAAATGCGATGCTCCATACTAGCCCAAAAATCCATGGACATAGTGCGAAACTGCACCTCCACCGGAAAATATTCCATAGTGTCCATGCAGTACACCGGCATCCCCACCACGATGTGGTAGCTGCGGTAGCCGTTGGGCTTAGGGGAGGAAATGTAATCCTTCTCCTTGATCACCACCAGATCCGACTGCCGTTTCAGCGCCGAAACCATATTGTAAATATCATCCACAAAATAACAGATCATGCGGATTCCGGCAATATCCTGGAGATAATCCCTGGCATTCATCACCCCGTCCCCATAACCCATGCGTTTTAATTTTTCCTCAATGCTTCTCTTTTCCTTGATCCGACTCTGGATGTTATGAATCGGGCCATAATCCGGCCCGCCCCCATAAAGGCTGCGGTTTAACAGCTCTAAGCGGCCTAACAGCATACGGCTGGCGTCCTCGTAGGGCTGAATCAGGTCATAGTACTGTTCGTTTGTCATTTTACTGCTCTCTCTTTCGTAATCCATCGGTAAACCTGATGTTAGAATAAGAAAATTTTGTGACCATTTTGTGTTGGAACTATGTATGGTTTCTAAAGAATTGCAATAGTTCAGGACATCCGGCGTTCTTTGTGGTATAATACGAGCACTTGGCGAGGTTTTTTCGAGCCTAGTGCGAGTTATACCTGTCCACTTAGCGAATCGGAGCCGCAGGCGAACG
>CALWQV010000073.1 GCA_944383785.1 uncultured Enterocloster sp.
TTATCACCGTCATCGGTCTTTGCCTTACCTTCATGTTCGCGGTTCTGGGAACAGCCCGCTCCATGCTGGAGCTGGATGTGGACAACGCCAAGCCCATATCAAGGGTGCTGCGCTTTACGGGCCAGGCCATGGTTCGCTTCGCTTTGATTCCGATTACCTGCCTATTTCTGATCACCATGTCGGGGAGGGTTCTTCAGGGAGTGGGAACGGCTATGGGCAGCGACTCAACCACCCTTTCCAGAATGGTTTTTGTGGTGGCATCCCTGGACGCCAATAAAAAGGACGCCCGCTATAATATCAGCGGCAGGCTGAACGATGGGGACAGTCCTGTTACCCCGGCTTCGGATATCGGTATCACAGACGCCTATCGCAGGCCCTTTTATACTGGGAGCTCCAGCTACGCGGACTCGGACGTGGTGGGAAGAACCTTTAATTTCGCCCGCTTTGATTATCTGATCGGTTTCGGCTGCAGTATCTTTCTGCTGATCGTGATGGGTATCTGTCTGATTAATTTTATCTGCCGCATTTTCGAGGTTTTAATGCTCTTTATTGCCTCGCCTATTTTCGTTTCTACCATGCCTTTGGATGATGGCGAAAAGTTTAAGGCCTGGCAGGATATGTTTGTGGCAAAGATATTCAGCGGCTTTGGAAGCGTGATCGCTATGGAGCTTTATATGCTGCTCTGCCCGGTGGTCATGGGCGGAAGGATTTCCTTTATGCAGAACGGCTCCGCGGAGGCGGATTACCTGATCCGCATGCTTTTTATGCTGGGAGGCGCTTGGGCCGTGATCAAGGCCGGCCCCACCATTACGCAGCTCTTAAACTTCCAGGCCGGAGCGGCGGAGCGGGAAACCGGCATGTCGGTTACGGCGGGCATGATCGGAGCCGCTACAACCATCAAGGGCACGGCAAGCCAGGCATTTACCGGGATACGTGGCTACGCGGCTTCCCGTTCCGCCGGGAGGCAGGCCTCCAGGGAGGCTTCTAACCGCCGGATCGCCAAACGTCTGAACGCGGCGGGCGGCGCAGGAGGCGCTGGCGGAGGAGGCGGCGCAGGAGGCGCCGGAAAAACCGGGAAAGGGCGCGCTGGGGCCATCCGGCGTACAGGCACTGGGAAAGCCTCAGGCGCAGCCAAAAGGACGGCAGCCAGAAGGACGGCGGCGGCCGGAAAGGGCTCTGCCCTTCGAAGGAACAGGCTGGCAGCTGGTACCGTCGGACGGGCGGCTTCCATGGCATCTTCCAGGGCCAGGAGGCAGCGGCCGCCCAGGCTTACAGGCGCACAGGCGGTAAGAGCCCTTAGGCGGCTGTCTCCTCCGCCTACGTCCACTGCGAACGGCGCTCCGAAGAAGGAAGCCGTAACCCCCCAGGCCGGTCTTCAGTCCCAGGGGAAGGCCCGCAGAGTAGGAACGTTGGGCAGCAGCGGACATGTTACGGTGAATACCAGTAGCGGCGGACACCGCTATCTGGGCGTCGACTATGGAAAACGGCTGTCCTTTGGACGGGATCAGGAGGATCGCTTCCAGTTCCGCGTCTTCGGCATGGGATACAGGACCGGAAAGGACGGAAAGGTGGATAAGGTTTCCCTGCCTTTCGTGCGGCTGAAACGGGGAGAAGACGGATTCCATGTTTCCAAGGTGAATATCCCCGGCGCCGTCAGCTTTAAGCGGGCGGAAACGCGGACCGTTCGACCCGACGGAACCGAGAGCCGCAAGTTCGGAGATATGTACTTCAGCGATCTGAAGCCCTTGGGGAACGAGGTCTTAAAGCGCCGGTATGACGCAGATACCGGAAAGGTGGAGACAATCCAGAGCGGCATATCCCACTACGCGAAGAACAGCAAGGGCGAATACGTGCTGACAAAGAAAGAACTTTTGGGCATGAGAACCGAGTATGAGCAGGACGGCTCCGGCGGCCATCGCATTGCCCGCGTGGACGCAGGCGGTATTTCCGCCAAGGTTGTAACCGGGCCGGACGGGAAGCGCCATCTGGAGCGTGTCAAGAGCTCCGGCGGAAAGGAAATTTTCCGCTCCAAAGAGTCTGCGGCCCAAGCGGCAGAAAAAAGGAAAGCCAAGAAGGAGAATGATCAATGAGAATCATACCAAAACGTACAAAGGTAAGGATGGAGCTGTTTAAAGGGATTGAGCTGGTGGACGTGCTGGTGGCGGGGGCCGGCATGGGGCTGAGCGCATCCTTACTGGTATCCAACCTTCCGGCCCATCTGGCTCTGTCCATTGTAACGCTGATGATTACAGTGGCTTTGGTGGTTCCCATTGAGGATGACAAGGGCTATATCCTGATCTACAACCTGCTGAAATACGCAGGCAGATATAAAGTATTTTACAAGCGCTCCGTCATGGATGGATCAAAGGATGAGCCGATTCCAGGGACTTCCGCCGAAGAAAAAGTCAGGGGAAGAAAACATAAGAAAAAGAAGTCCCACATTCCGGGCATGTCCCTGGAAGATATTACCCCTTTTACCGGAATCGATGGAAACTATATCGCCTACGGCTCCGCTTACAGCGCCGTGGTCATGAGCATCCCCTCCGTTGAGTTCCGCTTTTACAGCGAGAGCCGCCAGAACAGCGTCATCGACCGCTGCTTTGGAGCCATCTTAAGGACTGCGGCCAGCGATGAGGTAATCAGCATGGTCAAGCTGGACCAGCCTGTGATTTACGACAGTTTTATCGAATCCGAGCAGACCAAGCTGGAGGATCTAAAGGAAGCCTATTTAAACGGACTGCTGACCGATGAAGAACTGACGGTACGGGTGGGCATCGTCTATGACCGGATCCGCCAGCTGGAGGATTTTGATTATAAGAATAAAGTTTATATGCCTTTTCACTACCTGATGTTCATCCACAAGGACAGGAGCTTTCTTCAGGGACAGATCGAAAACGCCATTTCCACCTTTGCCGGAAGCAATATGATCTGCCGGCAGCTTAAGGGGGAAGAGCTGGCCGTATTCTTAAAATACAGCTACACCATGGAGTTTGACGAGCGGGAGGCTAAGAACCTTTCGCCGGAGGAATTTATGGACTGGATTTTGCCGGATCAGGTGCGTTTTTCCAGTCGTACGGTTCAGTACGACGATTTGATCACCCACAATTTTCGCCTGAGGGATTATCCCATGACCGTGGGCAATGCCTGGGGCAGCAGCATGTTCAACTTGCTGGGGACCAAGGTGGTGCTGAAGATGACGCCGGTGGACCGCTACAAGGCCATCCGCCAGATCGACCGCTCTATCGATGAGCTGCGGGAGCAGGAGGCCAATACGGGAAAGACCAGTAAGCTGATGGAGGTTTCCATGCACATCGACTCCTTGTCTGAGGTGCTGCGGCTTCTCCAGGGGGAGAACGAGATCCTCTTTAACGTCAACACCTACGTGACGGTAGACGATTATGAGCTGTCCCAGGAAATGCAGCTTGCCCAGAAGGGCGGAAAAGTGAAGAAGAACCTGACCAGTTTTAAGAAGCAGGTCAGAAGGGAGCTTTCCGAAGAGGGCTTTAAGGTGACGGACCAGTTTTTGCAGCAGTTTGAGGCCTACAGTTCCTCCCAGCTTTCCGGATATGACGCTTTTAAGAAATACCAGCGTGGCATTCAGTCCAACTCCGTGGCGGCGGCCTTTCCCTATGTGTACAAGAGTCTTTGCGACGACGGCGGGATCTATGTAGGGCAGTCCTCCGGAGTCCCGGTGTTTATCAATTTCTTCCAGCGGGACCGGGAGCGGGTCAATAGCAACACGGTGATCATCGGAAAATCCGGTTCCGGAAAATCCTACGCCACTAAGACCATACTAACGCAGCTGGCGGCGGAAAACAGCAAGATCTTTATCCTGGACCCGGAGAACGAGTATTCCAAGCTTGCCATGAACATGAACGGCAAGGTGATCGACGTGGGAAGCGCCACCCAGGGCCGGTTAAATCCCTTCCACATCATTACCAATCTTTCCGATGAGGAGGGGGACGACGAGGAGGAGACTGCGGCAGCCAGCTTTACCACCCACCTGCAGTTTTTGGAGGAGTTTTACCGCCAGATCCTGCCGGGCATCGATTCCGATGCCCTAGAGTATTTAAACAACATCACCATCCGCATGTATGAGGCCAAGGGAATCGATGACACCACGGATTTAAGCACCCTGACGCCGGAGGATTTCCCCACCTTTGACGATCTGTACGACAAGATCCTCAACGATTTCCAGATGACCAGCGGCGAGTACAGCAAGAGCAATCTGCGGGTGCTGTTAAACTATGTATCCAAGTTCGCCACCGGAGGCCGCAATTCGGCCCTCTGGAACGGAGCGGCCAGCATCAGCACCAACGAAAACTTTATCGTATTTAATTTCCAGTCCCTGCTGGCTAATAAAAACAATACCATCGCCAATGCGCAGATGCTTTTGGTGTTAAAATGGCTGGACAACGAGATCATCAAGAATCGTGACTACAATATCAAATACAACGCCAGCCGCAAGATCGTGGTGGTAATCGATG
Source organism: uncultured Enterocloster sp. (assembly GCA_944383785.1). Taxonomy (GTDB): domain Bacteria; phylum Bacillota; class Clostridia; order Lachnospirales; family Lachnospiraceae; genus Enterocloster. The sequence goes on from CALWQV010000073.1 coordinate 4,488, forward strand.
AGGCCCATGTGTTTATCGACAGCAAGTATCCCATCGCCCTGGACTTCATGTACCAGCTGGCCAAGCGGATCCGGAAGTATAATGGTATGCAGATGGTTATCACCCAGAATATCAAGGACTTCGTGGGAACGGAGGAGCTGGCTCGAAAGTCAACGGCGATCATCAACGCCAGCCAGTATTCCTTTATCTTCCCCTTGGCGCCAAACGATATGCAGGATCTTTGTACCCTGTATGAGAAGGCGGGGGCGATCAACGAAAGCGAGCAGGAGGATATCGTCAACAACGGCAGAGGCCGGGCCTTTGTCATCACCTCCCCCTCGGAGCGGACCTGCGTAGATATTGTGGCGGCGGAGGGAATTGAAGAACTGTTTACCATGTAGGCAGACTACAGCAAATATAGTTTGGAGGCGGAATCAGATGAAATTGAGATTTAGGTTCGGGGCGGCGGCTATTCTGACGGCCTCCCTGGCATTAGGCGGATGCTTTGGAGGCCAGGAAGAGGACCAGACGGAGAACGCGGCGGCGGACGGAGTGCTGACGGTGGGGATCATCCCCGGAAATGATATTTTCTGCTTTGCCCAGGAAGCGGGGGACGCCCCGGTAAGCGGCATTGAGCCCCAACTGATGGACGCCCTGGGGAAAAGCCTTGGCGTTCAGGTGAAGTTTCAGACCAGCTCAAGCCTGGACGAGCTTTTAAGCAGTCTGGACGCCGGGCAGGTGGATGTAGCAATGGGACGCATTGCCCAGTCCGACGCCTACAGCGATCAGTACCTGGTATCCAGAAACTACGCCAAAAAAGGAATCTACCTGCTGACTAGGAAATACGATTATACCGATACCTTAGGAGGATACGCCGAGACGTCGGTGGGAATTTCTTCATCCATTCCATCCAATGTAAGGGCGGAGATCCCGGATCTGGATCAGGTAACCATCCAGGAATATATAAGTCTGGAGGACGCCGTACAGGATCTGATGGAGGAAAACATAAGCGCCGTGATTGTAAACGAGCGGGAAGCTATGTCGGAAATTTCCTCCTCAGAGCTTCAGGCTCAGGAGATGTTAAATGGCCCTAAGGAATCCTATGTGGCGCTGATGGGAGCCGGACAGCAGGAGCTGGCGGCCAGCCTAAACCAGGTCATCCGGGAGTATCTGGACAACCAGGCAGCGGGGGAAGAAGCCAGGGAGGAAGCCCAGGAAGAAACCCTTCCGGAACAGCCAGGGGAGGAGGAGTAGCCATGTCCTATTTTGACAGCCCGAAAAACAGAGCCATCTGGGAGCGGGAACTTAAGGCACTGAGGGCGGAAAAGGAGCGCAGAGCTAGGGAAGGCTACCGCCCCCAGCCTGCCCGGCCTGAGAAGGCTGTAAAACCTAGGGAAGAGAATCCTTTCCGCAGAAGAGTCACGCTGGCGGAGCTGGAGCGGGCGGAGCACGAGGAAATCAGGGCCCGCCGGGCAAAGCGGCCCCAGAGGACCCAGGGAACCCCAAAACGGCAGCGGGAGCCTGGGATGGAGCGAACCTTATGAGGCGCGAAAGAATGGTCCTTATGCTGATTTCCCTTTTATCACTTCTGCTGCCCCAATCAGCTTTAGCCGCCCAGGCAGTGGACTGCGTCATGGTTCAGGAGGACGTGGGAAACGGCTACCGCTATGAGGCCCCTGGCATCGGAGGCTTCAGTATCAACGGACAGAACGGCGAAACCTTAAGCGCGGCGGTCATCTCCCTGGATCCGGGGCTGGAGGTTCAGATATTGAGGGACGGCTATGAGGCCTCCTTCAGCGATGGAGTCATTCTGGATAACGGTTCCTACGAGATGCGGATCTTTCGGGAAGGGGAAGAAGAGGTCTACGGCGTATTTCATTTTGCGGTGCAAAACTCCTACGGGGAGATGCTGGGCGGTGAGGACAGGGAGCTGGTCCAGATCAGCAATCCCAAGATGGAACTGGACTATGACTCCCAGGAGGGCATGTTTACCTACACCCTTCCAGACGGAGAAACCATTTCATCCAGAGTTCCTTTCGGAGGCTGGTCGGAGAGCCGCAACGACATAGAGCTGTCGGATCAGCTGAACGTTTACCGTGTTTTGCGGGACGGACAGCCTCAGGATTTCTCCGAGGGTCTTTCCTTTAACCTGCCAGGAAGCTACCGCGTCACCATCTGGGACAACGAGCTGGGGCTAAGCGGCGATACCAGTTACCGGATCGACTACTGTTTTGTGCTATCTTCCAGAGGACCGCGAAATATTTCCCACATCAGCGCGCCTATGGGCTTTCAGACCGAAAGTTTGCTGTGGAACGGGATTCCCCTTCCCATAGACAGCAAGGATTTTGTTCATCTTGAGCTGGACGGAAGCTATGAAATAGCCTTTGAAAGCGAGGATGGAAGCCTTACCTGGCAGACCAGCCTCCTGCGGGATACCACGGCTCCCACCGTAACCTTTACACCGGATATCAGCTCGCGACAGGCGCCGGCGTACGGGGAGTTCTCCCGATCGGAGCCGGACGCGGCCCTTGAGATACGCTGGAACGGCCAGCAGGTGGAGGCCTACACCCCCCGCCTCGCCATGGACGGCCGCTACCAGATTACGATAACGGATACAGCCGGAAACAGCCGGCAGTATGAATTTACGCTTCGAAAAGGCTATGACATCCGGGGCGGATTTCTGATCGTTCTACCTGTCCTGCTTCTTGCGGCGGCTGGAGGCATCGTCTTCTACTGGCGCAGGAACATGCGGGTATTATGATAATACAACCAAATAAAATAAGGAGGAACTATCATGAAACTATTACTGCTTGCGGCGGATAACCCATTTATGGAGGCCGCGAAACCAATCGTGGAGCTGATTAACGCGGCAGCCGCTCCCCTGCTTTTGATTGTGGCGGCTCTGGGCGTAATCTACTGCATCATTCTGGGAGCAAAGCTGGCAAAGGCGGAGGAGCCTCAGGATCGCGAGAAGGCCAAAGGAGCCTTAAAAAACGCGATCGTAGGCTTTGTGCTGATCTTTGTACTGATCGCAGCCCTCAACATCCTGCTGGATCCTTTGACCGAGTGGATGAACGAGAGCGGAGGAACCAACATTGAACTGGATCTAAACAACGCCGACTCCAATTAAGGAGGGAAATTTGCGGGGAGGGATCAGCTCCTTCCCCGCAGGCGCTATCGGTCTCAAACCGGGAAATAGGAGGGATCAACTTGCGTTTTGTAAAGAGAATCATATGTCTTCTGCTTATTTTGTCCTGTGTTTTGTTTACAGGATGCAATTCCATCCTATACAACGGAAATCTGAAGGTGGAGCCCTACGCCCCGCCCACTCTGCCGGTGGATATCTCCCAGAAGGTTGAAAAGAAGGTAGAGGAAGTCCAGCAGCTGGAGCTGGATGAAAAGTATGAGATAGAGGGTACCAACGCTTTTTATTTTCTGCCAGAGCATGAGAACAAGCCCGAGGCCATGATCGATTTTAAGGTACTGGATTACCGGCCTCAGGAGGGATTTATTTACTGCTATAAGACGCCCTACTACGGCTCGGCTGAGGAAGGGGATCTGGGGCTTACAGCTGCGGAAACGGGAATCGCCCCAGAGGAGCGCGTAGGTACTGAGACAAAGGATTCGAATTTTCAGGTAACGGTACTCATGTCCTATCGTCCGGACACCAGAGCTTATCATGTGTTCTTTACGCTTCTGGAAGAGCAGCCGGAGTCCGACCAGGTGACCCAGAATGTAGCCGGTGTCGGAGAGCTGTCAGGCAGCATCAATGAAAGTCAGATTATGGCCCATAAGCTGGCCAATGAGGATCTCTATTTTCTCTTCATTGGGAATAAAGGCTACCTGTTCAATCCCAAGGGTGAGCAGACCTGGAGTTACGACTACAGCACCGTTATCAGTCAGGAGGTTGAAATCCTGACGAAGCGGCACCAGAGAAGCGGATACCGGGCGGAGGTAACAATCAGCAATGTGGTTATGGACGGCTCCCGCTATGTTTACATTCCCGTTTCCCTTCAGCTGGAGAAGGAGGATGGGGACGGGCTTGATCTGGACAGTCTGGATGCCAATGATCAGGCTCTTGAAAACACCAGTTTTCATGTGATTTTAAGCTGTTATAACCTGGATATCGGTCAGGGCAACAGTGAAAATATCGTCTTTACCTCGGAAAATGAAAACTGGGAAGCCCAGAGGGAGGAGTGGCTGAAGGACGACGGAAAGACCTTTGAGGACTGGGAGTCGCTGGAGAATTACCTGGAGGAAAATTCCATGACCAGGATCAAAATGCGAAACCCGTCAAGGGGCGGGGATCGTTTCCCGGTTTTTGCCACGGTGGGTCATTCCATCAATATGGAACTGGCGGGGATCGAGAATCTCCTTTACATCGGCGGCTATTCCTTACATGTGTGGATCCTCAACAATCTGCCGCTGATCCGCGAGAAGCTGGGAAGCAGCCTGCCGGAAGGATATCAATGGTGGCATGTTGCTATTTGGAGCAACCTGTTGGACGCCTATCTGAACGAATACTATTTCTGGAATAACATGTCGGAAAAGGAGCGAGAGGAATGGGTGAATCTGTCCAAGGCCCTGCTGGCTTTAAAGGCAATGGAAAGCGGCGGCGCAGAGATACCGGGCATTGGTCCGGGCATCTGGAATGGATTTGAAAATGCAGTCCCTCTCCCTGAAAATGGCTGGCAGCCGGAAGCTCTCTTTGCCGCGAAAACCTCCGTCTATGAAGATGGAAGCGCCATCACACGCTATGCGGATGTTCAGATTCCGGGAAGGTATAAAAGCGGAAAAAGCTCTGATCTGCCGCTGGCCAGGGTAGAGACGGTGGAATATACGCCGGAGCTGGAGCGGACATTCTATTATGAGGAAGAAGAGACTTATGAGGATGAGAACGGCGACGAGCATACTCGCATCGTCACCTATTCCTATTCCCAGATAGCACCGGCGGTTCCTTTAAAATATCAGGTAGTATTTCCGGAGGGAACCACCGTATTCTGGGTGGAGTCTCAGGAGACGGACGCCCAGGTGTCCCCTTCCGGCGGTTTCGGGGCGCTTTACCTTTCAGACCTGTCGGATGCTGATACAGCCGATGAGGATTTTATCAGTCGGGCGGTCTATGATGATGGCCTTACCCCCATCCCCTTGTCGGACAGCCAGGTAAGGGGAAAGTCGGTGGACGGAGGTATTTATTATTACGGAAATGCTCAGGTGGCGGCGGTCATCACCAACACCGGCATTACCTTTTATGAGCGGAGCGGACGGTCCTTTAAGCTGCCGGGAAAATACATCAGCCTGGACGAGCTTTCCCGTTCCGGCGGCCTGTCCATAGCCGTAACAGGAGAGGAAACCTTAAGCGGCCAGATTTCAGCGCCGGAGCTTGAGGGCGTAGGTGAAGAGCAGGACGCGATTATTGATGAAAAGCTGGAAAGCGGAAGCCAGTCCGAGCTTTTTGACGCCTCGGATCTGACCATGCTTAATGAGCGGGAGTTTCTGATTTCCTCCATGTACAATGGAATGATCCTTTACAATCTGAGAAACAATATCAGCATCCACCTGGAGGACGGGGCGTATTTCGCTAGCTTTCCTCTGGGGGAGGCGGCGGGGAACGGCCGTTTCATGGTAGTGGGCTATCAGACCACGGAATACTCCTACCAGCCTTCTGATATTGCCTGGGCTAAATGCTACGAGATGGATCTGGGCGGGGAGAGCAGCCGAGTGGAATCGGAGGCTTTGATGGATTATGTAGACCGTCTGGCGGATGAGTATTTAAGCCGTATCCACCGGGTGAGCGCAGAAGGAGACTCCTATGTCCCGGCAGAGCTCAGCCAGGAGGAGCTTGAGGCCAACGCACAGGCGGAGCGCCTCTTCTTTGGGTCGCAAAGTCAGGCCCAGGAAGAGCTGCGCAGTCTGATGGACCAGCATGGCTTTGATATTGATTTTGAAACCTTTTGGGAGCATACGAGCCAGCTTCGGGACAAGCTCCAGAATCAAAAGGCCGCCCTGTCCGTCCTCTATGAGCTGGCAGGACTGCCGGGGCAGGAAATCCCGCCTTCGGATGGGCAGCTCCTGGAAATTGAGGGCAGGATGATCCGGGCCGCCTACACCAGCAACCTGGAAAATCTTCTGGTAGAGCTGGCGCTCACCGACGAAGCGGTGGGACGGATGGACGGCGATGACCATCAGCGATATGAGGGCTACCAGGAAAGCCAGAAGCTTTTGGGCCTCAGCGGCAGCCAGATGAATGTAATGGAAAACCTTGGGGCAAATAACTCCAGCAAACAGGTTACAAAGGAAGATGCCGGAAAAGCACAGCAGGCAGTGGAGGAAACCGCCTACTACCAGGCTGTGTTAAAGGACCTGGAGGAGCGTTTTCAGGCCGAGGGCTTCGGACAGGCGAATGAAAGCTGGGAGGATTACCTACAGCGGATGTTAAGCCTGGTAAGCCCGGACTATTCCACCAATACCAAGGAAGAGGGAATCCGGGAATTCTGCCAGATAGCGGGCATCTCCCAGGAGCTGACGGATCTGGATGAGCTGGGAAACCAGCTGTCCCAGGTTCGGCAGGTTTGGGAGCTGGAGGAGCTGATCGTCAGCATGAAGGCTTCCTCCGCCTCCTATCAGAACGCCGGCTATCAGGAGGAGTATGAGACTTATGAAAATACGCATTACGCCTCAGACAAGGAACGGCAGGAGGCCTTTCGGGAGGCCGGATTTTACCGGATTATTGCGGATCTGCAGGTTCAGAACCGTGAATACCTGGAGGAGCAGGAGATCACCTGGGATGAGCTGCTGGAGGATATTATTAAAAAATGCGGTTCCGGAATCGTACTGAATTCCGGAACATAAGGAGGACCTCATATGCGAGAATTGGAAATCGGTGCTGAAATCGAAAATATGGAGAAGGCCAGAGCTTATGTAACGGAGCAGCTGGAGGAGGCTGGATTCGGCCCAAAGCAGATCATGGAGGTGGAGCTGGCGGTGGAGGAGATTTTCTGTAACATTGCCAACTATGCCTATAAGCCTGAAAAGGGGGATGTTCTGATCCGCTGCGAGGTGACGGAAACGGATAAATGCCGCATCACCATCGCCTTCATTGACGGTGGGATTCCCTATAACCCCCTGGAGCGGAGCGACCCGGATCTCACCCTAGGCGCCGATGAGAGGAAGATCGGCGGGCTGGGAATCTTTCTCAGCAAGGCGCTGACAGACAGCATGAACTACCGCTACGAGAACGGGAAAAATATTCTGGTAATTACCAAAGAAAGGGCTGAGAAGGCATGAAGCGAAGAATTGGAATGTTGGCGGGGATTCTTCTGGCGGCGGCTGTGCCGCTTACAGCCTATGGAGAGCAGTGGATGAAATCTCCGGACGGAAGCTGGTATTACAGCTATGACGACGGAACCTGGCTGGTAAACGGCTTTTCTCCGGACGGCTACTACGTGGACGGAACCGGCAAATGGTGGGACAGCCTGACCATTCTGGAGACAAAGGTTCCCAGCCGAAATTCCTTCCGCTCCCCCCAGGAGGAGGAAATCTTTTCCGGCTGCGAGGAGATTTTTAATCAGGTTCAGCGGGTATTGTACCGGGATGTGGGGAATGTAAGAAGATTCCAGCTGTCCACAAGCCGGCTCAGGCTGAACCGGACGGAGGACAACCGGAGCACGGAGCTTTTTTCCATCGAGCAGAACCGGGAGACGGGGACATTTGATCTGGTTATCCGCTGCGCCCTGACCAGGGAATATCAGGGAGATATCCCCATGTCCTGGTATGATTTCCAGTGCCTGCGGGTGGTTTTAAATCTGATCAGCCGCACGGGGGATCAGCTGGCGGAAGCTGTTTATTACAGCTGGGAAGGAGATAACCGCTACGGAGTAAAGCTGGAGCAGTGGACGACGGTGGGAGACGCGATGATTTCATACCGGGCCTCCAATGGAGCTGGAGTATATTCCATCCGTCCAGCTTTTTAGGATGATTGAGAAGGGGGAACCGGTCGCATGAAGATCGCTTACGCGGGTTTTGACCTGTTGGCGCCGGCCTTAGAGGCGCTGTTGAAGGAGGGCTGCCAGCTGGTAAAGCTGTTCACCTGTCCGGTGGATCAGGAATATGAGTTTAATGATCAGGTGATCCGCCTGGCAGAAAAGGCCGGCGCTCCCTGGACCAGCCGGCCCGTTGCCCGGGAGGATATCCGCCTTTTAAAGGAAGAGGGCTGCGACGCCTTCATCAGCGCCGCCTACTATTACCGGATTCCCGTGGATCATGAGCTGGCGATGGTCAATGTCCATCCCTCCCTGCTTCCCCAGGGGAGAGGGGCCTGGCCCATGCCGGTGCAGATTCTCCGGGGTGAGAAACAGGGCGGGGTGACGATTCACCGGCTGGAGGAAGATTTTGATAGGGGGCCTATTTTACTGCAGAAGGCATTCACTATTCGCGATGGGGAGAATCTTGAGACGATGACGGAAACCATCCGCAGTCTTTTGCCTGATATGATGGGGGAGCTGGCCGCTGATTTTCGGGGGCTATATGAATCGGCAAAGCCTCAGGGAAAGGGCAGCTACTATCCCTGTCCCACAGAGAAGGACTGGACCATAGGGCCGGATACCGAGGCGCGGCAGGCAGATCGGATTTTGCGGGCATTTTACGGTTTTCCCTGTATTTATCAGGAGAAGGGAGAAGCTCGTTTTGAACTGGTAAGGGGGCGGCTTAGCAGGCCTAAGCCTGGTAGTCTGCCGGTTCTCGGGGGATGGGTCGAGGCAGAAACAGTGAAGGAGATAAAAACGCCATGAATTTGGAACCCATTACCTGGGAAAAGCGGGAGCCGATCCAGAGGCTGAGACGGCAGTACGGTCACCAGGCGGCCTCTCACGCCTTTCAATCCCTGTATTTATGGGAAAAAGATATGGGACTGTCTGTGGAGCTGGAAACGGATATTTTTGCAGTCAAAACTCTGCAGAGAGGAGAGAACGCCTGGTTTTTTCCCTGTGGAAGCCCCCAGGCAAAGATAGATTTTTTAAAGCGTCACCTGGAGGAAGATGATTTTCTTCTCTGCTATGCCAGGGAGGAGGACGCGGCCTTCGCCCAGGTCCATTTTCCCGGAAAATTCTCTTTTGAGGAAAAGCTCGGGGACGGCGAGTACCTGTATCTGCGCAGGGAACAGACTCTTTTAGACGGTCACCCCTTCGCCAAGCTTCGGGGCCGCATTCACAGAGTCAGCCGCAGACTGAATCTGGAAACTCAGCTGCTGACAGATAAAAATATCCAGGCCGCCATGGAAATATCTGCTCAATGGAGCAGGCTTTCCCATAACAGCGGCGAAGAGGGGCTGAAGGACACAGAAGCCTCCAAGCGCTTTTTAAGCAGCTGGGACGAGCTGGAAGCCACAGGGGTTTTGATCCTTCTGGATGGAGAGCCCTATGCCTTTGCCGGCGGTTTCCCTTTGGGAGAAGACGTCTTTGACATGTGCATTGCCAAGCAGAAGTGTTATCCTCCGGGGCTGTCCCAATATGTAAAATGGCAGTTTTGTCTGTCCGTTCCGGAGCGGTATACCTGGATCAACGGGGAGGAAGATCTGGGAATTGAGGGTTTAAGGAAAATGAAGGAGCTTATGCGTCCGGCAGACCGGATTCGTATGTTTGAAGGAAGGATTGAGATGGGATGAGCAGCGTTTCACATGAGACAGACCGGTTCGCAGGCCCCATGTTTTTAAGGGCCCTGGCACCTGCTCTGATTTCCTCCGTGGGCCTGGGCGTGGCCGATGTGGCAGACGCTGTCGTCTTGGGCCAGCGCATGGGGGAGAC
>CALWQV010000074.1 GCA_944383785.1 uncultured Enterocloster sp.
AGCTTCCAGTAACTGCTTCATTGAAATAACGCTCATGATTCTTACCTCCGTTTTGGTTTTGCCCAGGCCCTTAAGCGTATGGGGGCCAGGGTGACTTCCGCCTGCTTCTCGTGCTTCCCGGAAAACCTGAAATGTCCTTTGGGCGGCGGCTCTTTGCAGACCGTCTTCTTCAGGCACCTTTCCGCGGAATCCACAGACGTGTTTTTTCAGCCTTTCTACTATATCATAGAATCCTGCGGCGCGCAAGGACTTTTTAAAGCCTTGAATGCACAAAATTTTGAACCTATTTTTCTGGGAAAATGCTTGTATACTGTATTTAGATACGTTAAAATGAATAAAAATATCACACAAAGGAGAACGCTTATGATCATTGCACTCATTATTTTTCTGATCACCTACGCTCTGATGCTGACCTTCCAGCAGTACCGTCCCTGGATCGCCTTAAGCTCGGCAGCGGTTTTTATCGTCCTTGGATACCTGGGGCTTTTTACCTTGACGCTCCCGTCGGCCCTGGCGGCGGTAGATTACAACGTCCTTCTGATGATCGGCGGAACCATGGGAACCGTGACCCTGTTCATTGAAAGCCGGATGCCCGCCCGTCTGGCGGAGCTTCTGATTACCAAGGTGCCAAATGTGAAATGGGCCGTAACCGCCCTGGCCCTTTTTGCCGGTGTCATCAGCGCCTTCGTGGACAATGTTGCCACCGTGCTGATGGTGGCTCCCGTAGGCCTGGCCATTTCCAAGAAGTTAAAGATCTCCCCAGTGCCGGTACTGATCTCCATCGCCGTATCCTCCAACCTTCAGGGAGCGGCCACCCTGGTAGGCGACACCACCAGCATCCTGTTAGGCGGCTACGCCGACATGAACTTTTTGAACTTTTTCTGGATGCTGGGAAAGCCCGGAATCTTCTGGGGCGTGGAGCTGGGAGCTCTTGTTTCCATGTTCGCCCTGCTTTTCCTCTTCCGCAATGAAAAGCAGAAGGTTTCCGCCAAGGTGGAGACAGAGGTGACGGATCTTGTTCCCTCTTATTTGATGATCGGCACCGTCCTGTTTCTAATCTGCGCCTCCTTCATCCCCGAGCCCACAGAAGGCATTGCCGCTACCCTCTACGGTCTGCGCAGCGGCCTGATCTGCCTTGCCATCTGCATCATCGGCGTAATCTACACCTGTGTGCGCACCGGCTCCGGGGCCATTGTAAAAAAAGTGATCCAGGATCTGGACCGTGACACGCTGCTGCTGTTGTTCGGACTGTTTATGGTAATCGAAGGCATCACCCAGGCGGGAGTCATCGACGCCATCGCCCAGCTGTTTTTCCGGGTGGCGGGGGAAAGCCCCTTCCTGCTCTACACCCTGATCGTTTTTGCCTCCGTATTCCTCTCCGCCTTTATTGACAATATCCCCTACGTGGCTACCATGCTTCCGGTTGTGGAGAGCATATCCTCCATGATGGGAGTGGAGCCCTACGTATTCTATTTTGGCCTGCTGACCGGCGCTACCTTAGGCGGCAACCTGACTCCCATCGGAGCCTCCGCCAACATCGCCGCCATCGGCATCCTGCGCAAAAACGGCGAGATTGTAAAGGTTCGGGATTTCCTGCGCATCGGCATTCCCTTTACCATGTCCGCCGTGCTCACCGGTTACATCTACATCTGGCTGGTGTGGGGCATCTAAAAGCGAAAGGGGCTGCGAAAGCCCCTTTTACATTCCCTTCCTTTTCTCTCCGGCCAAAATCTTCAGCCCATACGGCACCTCCACCAAAAGCATCACGCTCCACCCAATGACGCAGGCCACAGCGGCCCCGTTCATTCCCATCACCGGCACCAGCAGGTACACAAAAATCACCCGCAGGCTGGTCTGGATGAAGGTTCCCAAAAGGGTCATTTTCATCCGCCCCATGCCTCTGAAAAATCCCTGGAATCCATTGGTAAAAGCGGGGAAAATATAGAAAAAGGCCATCATTCCCAGATAGGAGGCTCCAAGCTGTACCACGCCCTCTCCCCCATCGGTCACAAAAAGCCCCATAATCGGCTTTCTAAGCAACAGAATCAGGGAGCAGATCAACACCCAGTAGGCGGCCTCCAAAGCCAACCCCGTGGCAAAGCCCTTTCCGATGCGCTCCTTCTTTCCCGCCCCCCGGTTCTGGGCCACAAAGGTGGTAATACCGTGGGAAATACTCTGCTCTGGGGTGAAGGCGTAATCGTCCACCCGGTTCACCGCGTTGTAAGCGGCGATCATATCTACTCCCAGGGGATTGATGGCCCCCTGGATCAAAAGCTTTCCGATGGGCTGACAGGACTGCTGGAGAGCCGTCACCGTCCCGTACTGCAGGGTCCGCTTTAGCAGCGCCCCGTCCATATGAAACTCCCCTTTCCCCAGCCGCAGCATGGGGATCTTCCGGTAAACGTAGCCGATGCACAAAAGAGCCGACGCCGCTTCGGCGATCACCGTGGTGGTGGCGGAGCAGACGATGCCAAAGCCCAGTACGCCGATAAAGATCAGATCCAGCAGGGCGTTTAAAATAGCGGAAAAGGCCAGAAAACGCAGCGGCGTCTTAGAATCCCCCACACTCTTTAAGGCCGCCGACACGGCATTGTAAAAATAGGTAAAGGGAGCACCCAAAAAGATAATCTCCAGGTACACCGACGCCATATCAAGAAGCTCCTCCGGCACCTGAAGGGCCGCCAGAAGGGGCCTCGCAAGAAGGATTCCAAGGCCCGCCACCCCCAGGGAGAAAAACAGGCCGAAGAGCACCGTTGTGGACATCTCCCGCTTTAGCTTTCGGTAATCCCCAGCTCCGAAAAATTCGCTCATCAGAACCGACGCCCCCATACAGATGCCGGAAATGCCCAGAATCACAATATTCATCACCGGATTCGCCGTTCCCTCTGCCGCCAGGGCCTCTTTTCCAATAAAACGTCCCGCGATAATAGAATCCACCACATTGTAGGTCAGCTGGAAGAGATTCCCCAAAATCAGCGGCACCGAATACCGGATCAGATGCCCGGAAATCTTTCCCTCCGTCATATGAACTGCCGCCATGGCGAGTTCCTCCTTTCCCTGGGAAGCCTAGTACTTTCTCAGCTCCTCTTCCTCATTGGAGCTATCGATGGAGCGGATCACCGCCTCATATCCGAAGCGTTCGTCCACCTTCACATAGACCTGATCTCCCACCTTGTGTCCCATCAGCGCCTTTCCCAGGGGCGAATCGATGCTGATCAGCCCCTTTAAGGAGTTACCCCGGACTGTAGTTACAATCTTATAGCTTTCTGTCTCGTCCTCATCGGGAATATAAATCTCAACCCGGTCATTGAGCCCCACCTCATCGGAAGACGAATGGTCGGAGATCACCTTGGCGGTCTTAATCATCCGCTCCAGATAGCGGATGCGGCTCTCATTGCGGTTCTTATCCTGCTTGGCGGCCTTGTACTCAAAATTCTCGCTTAAATCCCCCTGAGCCCTGGCCTCCTTCACCGCCTCCAGAGCTTCCTTTCGCACCACCAGCTTCCGGTACTCGATCTCCTCCTTCATGCGGTCGATATCCTCTCTGGTCAGCCTGTCATACATCGCCTATACTTCCTTCCTTTTCCAAAATTCCGTCAAAACGCGCGATAGCCCGGAAAACGGCCCCATCGCCGCCCCCCGGGCAATATTCGTATCTTATACCTCTACGGTTACTTTCTTTAAATGCCAGATATCCTTCACATACTCCTCAATGGTCCGGTCGGAGGTAAACTTTCCAGAGTGGGCCACGTTGAGGATAGCGGACTCAGCCCACCACTTCTCATTGCGGTACGCCGCGTCGATGCGCTCGTGGGCCTGGGCGTAGGAGCGGAAATCCTTCAGGATGAAGTAGGTATCCGCCCGGTCGCTGCTCTTGGTGTTTAACAGGGAATCATAGATGTCCCTGAACAGCTCCGGATTCTCCGGAGAATAAAAGCCGTTAATCAACTGCATCAGCACCCGGCGGATATCCTGGTCGCTGTTGAAAATCTCCATGGGATTGTAGCCGCCGTTGTTCTCGTAGTTAATCACCTCATCAGAGGACATACCGAAGATAAAGGCTCGGTCGGCTCCTACCTCCTCCACGATCTCCACGTTGGCTCCGTCCATGGTACCCAAGGTCAGAGCGCCGTTTAACATGAACTTCATGTTTCCGGTTCCGGACGCCTCCTTGCTGGCGGTGGAAATCTGCTCGCTGACGTCCGCCGCCGCGAAAATGATCTCCGCGTTGGACACCCGGTAGTCCTCGATGAACACCACCTTGATCTTGCCGTTAATGGTGCGGTCGTTATTGATCACATTGGCCACAGCGTTGATCAGCTTGATGGTCAGCTTGGCCCGCTTGTAGCCGGCGGCCGCCTTTGCGCCGAAGATAAAGGTTCTGGGCACAATGTCCATGTTGGGGTTATCCTTTAACTGGTTGTAAAGGTACATCACATGGAGAATGTTCATCAGCTGGCGCTTGTACTCGTGAAGGCGCTTGACCTGCACGTCGAAAATGGATCTGGGATCCACGTCGATGCCGTTATGTTCTTTAATATACTTCGCCAGACGCAGCTTGTTCTGGTATTTGATGTTCATAAACTCCTGCTGGCACCGCTCATCGCCGGCGTAGATGGCCAGCTTCTCAATGTGGGGCAGGTTGGTGATCCACTCGCTGCCGATCTTATCCGTCACCCAGTCCGCTAGCAGCGGATTTCCGTGAAGGAGGAAACGTCTCTGGGTAATGCCGTTGGTCTTGTTGTTAAACTTCTCCGGCATCATCTCATAGAAGTCCTTTAACTCCTGATGCTTTAAGATCTCCGTGTGAAGCCTTGCCACGCCGTTGACGGAGAATCCGGCGGCAATGGCCATATAAGCCATCTTCACCTGTCCGTCGTAGATAATAGCCATCTTGCGGACCTTCTCCGGATTGTTGGGGTACTTCTGGCGGATCTGCTCCACAAACCGGCGGTTGATCTCCTCCACAATCTGATAGATTCTGGGCAGCAGCCGGGAGAACAGCTCGATGGGCCATTTCTCCAATGCCTCGGACATAATGGTGTGGTTGGTGTAGGCGCAGGTCTTGGTGGTTACCTCCCAGGCCTCCTCCCAGGTTAAGCCCTCCTCATCCAGCAGGATGCGCATCAGCTCCGGAATCGCCACCGTGGGATGGGTGTCGTTTAACTGGAATACCACCTTCTCATGGAACTTGCGGATATCGTCGTGCTTTTCCTTGTACTTCTTCACCGCTCTCTGAACGCTGGCGGAAATGAAGAAATACTGCTGCTTTAACCGCAGCTCCTTGCCTGCATAGTGATTGTCATTGGGGTAGAGAACCTCCACGATGGTCTTTGCCAGGTTCTCCTGCTCCACCGCTTTCTGATAGTCGCCCCGGTCAAATGCGTCCAGCTTGAAGGTGGTAATGGCCTCCGCATCCCAGATGCGCAGGGTGTTGACCACATTGTTGCCGTATCCCACGATGGGCAGGTCATAGGGAACCGCGCGGACAGACTGATAGCCTTCCTGAATGAAATAGTTTCTTCCGTTCCGGTACTCTGTACGAACGTATCCACCGAATTTCACCTCCATGGCATACTCAGGACGGCGGATCTCAAAGGGATTTCCGTCCTTTAACCAGTCGTCCGGAATCTCCACCTGATAGCCGTTCTCAATCTTCTGCTTGAACATGCCGTAACGGTAGCGGATGCCGCAGCCGTAAGCCGGATATCCCAGGGTGGAAAGGGAATCCAGGAAACATGCCGCCAGTCTTCCCAGGCCGCCGTTTCCAAGAGCCGGATCCGGCTCCTGATCCTCAATAGCGTTTAAGTCAAATCCCAGCTCGTCCAGAACATCCTTTACCTCGTCCCAGGCGCAGATATTGATCAGATTGTTGCCTAGGGCCCGGCCCATGAGAAACTCCATGGACAGATAGTACAGAGTCTTCACGTCCTTGCGCTCATACTCCTTGTGGGTGGCGATCCACTCGTCGATGATAATGTCCTTCACCGCGTAGGATACCGCCTGGAACACCTGCTGAGGCGTAGCCTCGTCGATGGTCTTACGGAACATGTTTTTAACGTTGTCTATGATGCTCTTCTTAAATGTCGCCTTGTCAAAATCTTTCTTCATTCTCAACCTCCTGACTGAGCGCCCCTTTTCGGGGCGCTGCTGGGCTATTCTACCATACTTTAGGCGTTCTTTTCAACACCCAGGGTCACATTTTCCCCGTTAATATTCCATTCTTTCGAGTATCCGGACATCTGGCCTGTCAGAATCCGGTCCGCCATCACCTCGCCGCAGATCTCCGCCCTATGGCTCTCCATCAGCTCTTTCAGATGATCATTTCCGTCCTCATAGACCGTAATCCGGTCCATCACCTCAAAGCCGGCCTCCTTGCGCATGGTCTGGATCTTGCTGATCAGCTCCCGCACAAAGCCTTCCTCAATCAGCTCCGGCGTCAGATTGGTATCCAGAACCACGGTCACATAGTTGTCCTCCTGAGTCACGTACCCTTCCTTCTGAGCCACGTCGATTAACAGGTCGTCCTTGGTCAGCACTACCTCCTGGCCCTGGATCTCAAAGGTCAGGGCCCCCCTCTCATTTAAGGTATCCATGGCCGCGCTGCCGTCCAGCTCCGTAAGGGCCTGGCGAATGCCGTTTAACAGCTTGCCGTACTTGGGGCCTACGGTCTTTAGCTGGGGCTTAAAGGTGTAGGAAGTAAAGGCCCGCACATCGTCGCTGAAGGTTACCTTCTTCACATTCAGCTCCTCCTCAATGATCTCCACATAGAAATCAGAGAGGGCGTGGTCTGCCTTTACGTACATCTGGGCAATAGGCTGACGGTTCTTGATATTGGCCGTGTTGCGGGCGGCCCGTCCCATTACAACAGTCTTTAACACCTCATCCATATCGGACTCCAGCTTAGCGTCGATCCACTCTTCCTTCACCGTGGGGAAGTCGCACAGATGGATGCTCTCCCTAGCGGAGGCGTCCACGGTTCGCACCAGGTTCTGGTAAATCTGCTCGGTCATGAAGGGGATCATGGGAGCTGCCGCCTTGGAAACAGTTACCAGGGCGGTGTACAGGGTCATGTAGGCGTTGATCTTGTCCTGCTCCATGCCCTTGGCCCAGAAACGCTCCCGGCTTCTGCGCACGTACCAGTTGCTCATATCGTCCACAAAATCCTGAAGAGCCCTGGCGGCCTCGGGGATCTGGTACTTGTCCAGGTTCTCGTCCACAGCCTTTACCATGGAGTTCATCTTGGATAAAAGCCACTTGTCCATCACCGATAGCTTCTCGTATTCCAGCTGGAATTTTGTCGGGTCAAATTCATCAATGTTGGCGTAGAGCACCCAGAAGGCGTAGGTATTCCACAGGGTTCCCATAAACTTTCTCTGGCCCTCGGTCACCGCCTTATCCTGGTAGCGCTTGGGGAGCCAGGGGGCGCTGCAGGTGTAGAAGAACCAGCGGATGGCGTCCGCACCATGGGTCTTTAATGTCTCAAAGGGATCGACGGCATTTCCCTTGGATTTGCTCATCTTCTGGCCGTTCTCATCCAGCACCAGGCCCATAACCACCACATTCTCGTAGGGAGCCTTGTTAAAGAGCAGGGTGGATTCCGCTAACAAGGAGTAGAACCAGCCTCTGGTCTGGTCCACGGCCTCGGAGATAAACTGGGCCGGGAACTGGGACTCAAAGAGCTCCTTGTTCTCAAAGGGATAATGATGCTGGGCAAAAGGCATGGCTCCGGAGTCGAACCAGCAGTCGATCACCTCCGGCACCCGCTTCATCTCTTTTCCGCACTTGGGGCAGACCACAGTTACATTGTCAATGTAGGGGCGGTGAAGCTCAATGTCGTCGGGACAGTTGTGGGACATGCTCTTAAGCTCCGCAATGCTTCCGATGGAGTGCTGGTAGCCGCACTGACACTCCCAAATATTAAGGGGAGTACCCCAGTAACGGTTTCTGGAAATTCCCCAGTCCTGGATATTCTCCAGCCAGTCGCCGAAACGGCCCTTTCCAATGGAATCCGGCACCCAGTTGATGGTATTATTGTTGCGGATCAGGTCCTCCTTCACCGCTGTCATCTTGATGAACCAGGACTCTCTGGCGTAGTACAAAAGGGGCGTGCCGCAGCGCCAACAGTGGGGATAGCTGTGTTCAAAGGCGGGAGCCTCAAAGAGCAGGCCTCTCTCTTCCAGATCCTTTAATACCAGCGGGTCCGCATCCTTTACAAACTTGCCCGCGAAGGGAGTCTCCGGGGACATGTCGCCTTTAGCGTCCACCAGCTGCACAAAGGGCAGGTTGTACTTGCGGCCCACATTGGCATCGTCCTCACCGAAGGCCGGGGCAATGTGTACGATTCCGGTACCATCGGTCAGGGTTACATAGGTATCGCAGACCACATAGTAGGCCTTCTTGTGCTGCTTCTCGCAGAAAGGCACGGAGCATTCGTAAAGGGGCTCATACTCCTTGTACTCCAAATCTTTGCCCTTGTAAGTCTCTAACACCTCGCAGCCCTCGCCTAAAACCGTCTCCATCAGGGCGTGGGCGATATAGTAAACCTTGCCGTCTCCGGCCTTTACCTTCACATACTCCTCCTCCGGGTGTACGCAGAGAGCCAGGTTGCTGGGCAGGGTCCAGGGGGTGGTAGTCCATGCCAGGATATAGGCGTCCTCGTCCTTCACCTTAAAGCGGACGATGGCGGAGCGCTCCTTCACATCCTTGTAGCCCTGGGCCACCTCGTGGGAGGAAAGAGGGGTTCCGCAGCGGGGGCAGTAGGGCACGACCTTAAAGCCCTTGTAGAGAAGGCCCTTCTCCCAGATCTGCTTTAAGGCCCACCACTCGGACTCGATGAAATCATTGTGATAAGTCACATAGGGGTGCTCCATGTCGGCCCAGAAGCCCACAGTGTTGGAGAAATCCTCCCACATCCCCTTGTACTTCCAGACGCTCTCCTTGCACTCCTTGATAAATGGCTCCAGGCCGTACTTCTCGATCTGATCCTTTCCGTCCAGACCCAGCTTCTTCTCCACTTCCAGCTCTACCGGCAGGCCGTGGGTATCCCATCCGGCCTTTCTAGGCACCATATAGCCCTTCATAGCCCGGTATCTGGGGATCATGTCCTTAATCACGCGGGTCTCCACATGGCCGATGTGAGGCTTACCGTTGGCTGTTGGCGGGCCGTCGTAAAAGACGTAGGGCTCACAGCCCTCCCGGTCCTTGATGCTCTTTTCAAAGATGTGGTTCTCTTCCCAGAACTTCTCCACCTCTTTTTCCCGTTCCACAAATTTTAAATCTGTGGGAACCTTCTGATACATGGCGATTCCTCCGTTTCTTTTCATTTCGTGGGGCTGAAATTACAAAAAAGCTCCCGCCCCATAACAGGACGAAAGCTCAGAATGAACCTCTTCGTTCAACCACCTATTACTCCATACCATCATATGTGTTTCCTTAACGCGGAAAAAACGTCCCAACCTACCCATAAAGGACATGCGCCTTACGCTTCTCAGCCGGACGGCTCCGGAGTGATCTTCGCTCTCTGCCATACTTGCGCCGGGCTCACACCCTCCCCGGCTCTCTGGGGCGTTCTAGCAGGACTACTCTCTCCCTCACAGCCTTTATCCTTTGACCACTCTATTATATCCATGGGGCCGGGAAATGTCAACGGGGTTTGCATAAGATTTACATAATCATTCGGCGCGTCTGTACTGCCGATTCCAATTATTCCCCTCAGCGATCAATATCCCCTCTAAAATCATCTCCCGCAGAACCTTGCGGGCTTGGGTTCCCTCCAAACCTAAAAGCGCTGAAACCTGAAAGCTTCCATACCTCTTCAAATCAATCGTGTTCTCCTTCTCCCTCCTTCCTCCGATACAACACATAAGAATACACAGCCGGAACCAAGGTAATCACCACCAGCACCGCAAAATACGGTATCGCCAAGCGAAAATACCCCAAGACCGCCATTACAATCCCGCCGGGCGTCCAGCAGTATCCCGCCAGCCGGTGGGTTCTGGTCCAGTTCTGTGCATCGTTTAAGGTCCAGGGGGTGCGGATTCCCATAGTAAAATTGTAGCGGCAGCGGGGCAGATAATTTCCCATCACCGTGATCAACAGACCGATTGAAATACTCATGATCCGCCCCACATCCACCTCATATCCCAGTCCCCCAAGGACAATCACGATCTCAGCCAGAATCCCCAGCGCCGCCATAAACCACCTGGAAATCCAGGCCAGCGCCCCGGAGCGCTCAATATTCTTCCGTTTCGGGTCCATCTTAAAAGCCGCCGCCACAAAAATCTCCATCGCCAGCATAAACGCCGGTATGCCAAAGCAGGCCATCAGCCTTCCGGAATAGCCGTGAACCTGTCCGTCCCAGCCCCACTGGGTGGGCACCTGTTCCGGCATACGGCTGTAACAGGCTAGGGAAATCACAAAGGGAACCATAGCGGCCGCCCAGTAAATCCCCTCCATCCTCCTGATTCGGTTCTTCTTCTCTTCCATCCTCTCACTCCTTCATCAAGCTCTGAATCCAGCTCAAAATCTCCTCAAATACCGTCAAATTCAGCTGATAATAAATATACTTCCCCGATTTCTGGTCTTCTACCAGCCCCGCCTGCTTCAATATGGACAGAGATAGCATACAAATAGGCGGCTGTCAAGCCAACTCCTCCGCCAAGTACTTTTCCCGAAATCACGAAATCTTTACCATTCCCCTTCCAAATCCCAGGAGATTTCGTTATACTGAAGACAAAAGAAAACGGAGACTAAAACCACATGAAACACGCTGACATCACCCACTACGCCATCTCATCCCCAAAGCTTACCGCCCCCATAACCCTGGCCTTGGTCACCGATCTTCACGAAACCAGCTACGGCCCCCGCCAGAAGAACCTCCTGTCCGCTATCCGCCGCAGAAATCCGGATTTGATCCTTTTAGGCGGCGATCTTTTTGACCCTTCCGTCCGAAAAAAAGGAGCCGCCTGCCTGATCCGCCAGCTGGCCGCCTCCTTTCCCTGCTTCTTTGTATCCGGCAACCATGAGGAGTGGACCCGCCGGATGTCCGTCCTTAACCTGGGCCTTGCCCGCCTGGGCGTGTGCGTCCTCAGAGGAGAGGTAAAAACCATCCGGGTAAAGGGACAACTGCTCCAGGTGGGCGGCGTGGCCGATCCCCACGCTTTTGTCCGCTCCCACCACAGCTTGTGCCTTTCCCAAAAATGGATCAATCAGTTGGCCCGCTGCAAAAGCCGCCTGTCACCGGAGTATTTCGCCATCCTGCTCTCCCACCGCCCGGAACTGGGAGACTATTACGCAGGAAGCGGCTTTGACCTCATCGCCTGCGGCCATGCCCACGGAGGACAGATCCGTCTGCCCTTCTGCCCCGGCGGCCTTCTTGCTCCCCATCAGGGCCTTTTTCCCAAATACGCCGGAGGGATGTATCACCTGGGCGCTGCCTCCATGATCGTCAGCCGCGGCCTCTGCCAGAATCGTCTGCCCCGCTTCGGCAATCCGCCGGAGCTGGTATTCATAAGACTGCGGCCAGGGGGAACCTCTTACTAAGCTTACTGAGCCTGCTCCCACAAAAGCATATAATCCTCAAACCGGACCTGAAGGCGTCCCTCATCCTTCAACCAGGAAAGATAGGAACGGACGGTACTTCCCACTAGGGCATATTGCTCAAAGCTCATAGCCAGGCCGTAGCGGGCAAACAGCCCCTTTAAGATCACTTCAAAGCAGATCGGTTCCCGGCAAAGCTTCAGAATCTCCCCCGCGATTTCATGGACCTTGTCAATGTTGTACTGGGCCAGCTCCCCCATATCCTCCCCTACGGGAGCATGGGCGGGCACAAACAACCTAGCCTTCAGGCCCTTCACCATCTCCAGGGTTTTCAGATAAGCCCCCACGTCATAGATAAAGCTAATCTGATACTTCTCCAGCGTCTCCCGGCTGGACAGGCAGTCCGCCAGATACACCACATCATCCGGAGTGCGAAAGCCCACCATATCAAAAAAGTGCCCCGGAAGCTCCAGAATCTCAAAGCCCTCAGGCAGGGCCTCCCTCGTCAAGAGCTTGGCCTCGCTCTCCTGGGCCATCAGAAATTTATGGCGCAGGTCTTTGCAGGGGAATCCTCCGTACAAAAAGGCCGGCTCCAGCACCGGATGCCTGGTAAAGGCGCACTCGATTCCCGGCGCGTAGATCTTACAGCCGGTCTGGGACTGGAGATACCGGTTCCCGCCGATGTGGTCCCCATTGGAGTGGGTATTATAAATGGTGGTCAGATTCCACCCCTGGGTCTCCAGTATTTTGCGCACCTTCTTTCCCGCTTCCTTGTCGTTCCCGCTGTCGATCAAGCACACGTCCCTTTCATTCAGCCTTACCAGGCCGATCTTTGCCGGGCTCTGAATATAGTAGCTGTTCTCCCCGACCTGTATCAGTTCATACATCTTCCTTTTCTCCTTTCTTTTTCCCTCTGTACCCCACAAACAAAGCCGCCATCACCGTCACTCCCAGGTAGAACCAGGTGCTTGGATTGGAAAACCAGGTGGTGAAAAAGGCCAGGGCCATATACATGGCGATCTGGGCGTAGACCACATGGATCACCGGGTTATCCGTCCTCTGGCGAAGCCCTGAAAGCAGGCGGCATGCCATTCCCAGAATCACCCCCAGCAGAATCACCCCCAGCACCCCAAAATCATAGTAGGCGTCATAGATCACGGTCAGGGTGGTCAGCTCCTCCTTTGTCACATAGAGAGGGAAATTCACCAAAGACGGAGCCATAAATTTTAAGCCCGTAAAGGCCCACAGGGGAAAGAGCATCCGCAGCCCCCAAGTAAAGGCGGGCAGCTCTTCTACCAGACAGTTGAAATTATCGTAATTGTTGGCGATGTACATATAAGGCTGGGTAATCCAGATGGGGGTAGCGGCGTTTTTCATCTCAAAAATGCCGTTCAGATACGCCACGCTGTGGCTGCGCAGCACCGTCAGCCCCAGGTAAGCCGGAACCATGAGGCCGGCCAGGATGCAGACATACCGCAGGCGGAAGGTGCGGCGGA
The DNA here is from genome assembly GCA_944383785.1 of uncultured Enterocloster sp. Taxonomy (GTDB): domain Bacteria; phylum Bacillota; class Clostridia; order Lachnospirales; family Lachnospiraceae; genus Enterocloster. The sequence goes on from CALWQV010000074.1 coordinate 13,038, forward strand.
TGGAAATAAAGGTAAATGCCGCCATCCCCACTGCCAGAATCAGCTGAAACCGCGACACGCACAGAAGGGGAACCGCCAGGGACAGCGCCGTAAAGGCCAGGGCCCAAAGCCCCTGAGGCGATTTCAGCCGGCCCCATAAAGAGCTTCCGGCCTCTTCCTGCACCCCCCATTCCTGCCACAGCCACACCACAAACAAGCTGGGAACAAGAACGCAGGACACGGTAAAATAGTGGACCCCGCTGATGTGAAAGTAGGAGTAGGCATGGGGGACTCCATAGGAAAACATGGGGATAAAGCCCAGAACCGCCGCCTCCAGAAGGAACGCCCCCCAGGAAATCAGGGTGATGGCTCCCATGGCCTTAAGAAGCCGCCGCCTTATCCGGGCTTTATCCGCCTCTGGAGAACCCTTCCGGCTTACTTCCTTTCCGCTTCCGTCCTTTCTCCGGCCCCAGCCAGCAAGACGCTCCGCCAGCTTCTCAGGCCCATCCCACTGCGCCCCCAGCCGGACCGCCCCCACCGCCAGGAAGAAGCAGAGCCAGGTCAGATCCGCCCAGTCCCCCTGAAGCCTAGAAAGCTTCATGCAGGAAACCGCCTGCCCGCCCACAAAGGAGAGGCAGAAAAGCCCCTTTAAGTCGATGAGATTGCCTGAGCGCCGGTAATCCTTCCAATACAGCCAAAAAGCCGCGGGAAGCAAAACCAGCCCGGACAGCATGTAAACATGCTGCCGGGCCAGAGTCCAGCTGATTCCATAACAAATCAGATAAAGTACCATCAAACCGTACCTTTCTCAACAAATTCTTTCATATATCGCTCCACCTCTGCGGCAGTGGCAAAGCTCATGGCTTTTTCTGCCACCTTCCGAAGCGTCCTCGTATCGTAACCGGTGATCATCTTCCTGGCCTTTAAGATAGAGGAAGCGCTCATGCTGAATTCATTCAGCCCAAAGGCCAACAGCAGTGGGATCATCAGAGGATCGCTGGCCGCCTCGCCGCACATGCCTGCCATGATCCCCCGCTCTCTGGCGCAGGCGATAATATGGCGGATGCTGCGCAGAACCGCCGGCTGAAAGGCGGAATAGAGATAGGCCACCTTCTGATTGCCCCGGTCCACGCTCATGGTATACTGGATCAGGTCATTGGTTCCAATGCTGAAAAAATCCACTTCCT
>CALWQV010000075.1 GCA_944383785.1 uncultured Enterocloster sp.
CAGGTGGATGTGATGGCACAGGTGGCAAGCCAGGTGGCGGTGCCCATCGCCACAGGAGAGCGGGCCATCAACATCCAAGAGATGGAGCAGATCATGGTGAAGAAGGCGGCCCGCTATGTGCGGCCGGACGTCTGCGCCCTGGGCGGAATCAGCCCCTGCAAGAAGGTGGCGGCCATGGCTGAGGCCAATTATGTGGGAATCGTTCCCCATAATCCCTTAGGCCCCGTATCTACAGCGGCCTGCTTGCAGCTTGACGCCTGCATTCCCAATTTTACCATTCAGGAGTTCCCCTCCTTCTATCTGTCCGGCGGCGAGTCGGCTATGTTAAAGGAGCCTCTTCAGGTGGAGAACGGCTACATCCTGATTCCGGATGGTCCTGGCATCGGAATCGAGCTGGCGGAGGACATTACAGAGAAGTTTCCGCCAAAGCAGAGATCCATCAATGCCCAGATTTCCTACGACGGGTCGGTGCGGGATCTGTAAATTTGAGAAAATATAATAATGGGGAGGGCCCCCGCGGCTGCGCCAAAACGCAGGGAGAACGCGGTCCGGAAAACCGGATTTCGCGGGGGCTTATTTTTTTGCACCTTTTTTAGGGGAAAACAGGATTTTTCTTCCGCAAAAAAGGCGCGCAAATAGGAGGTACGTATGAGTCAATTAACAATTTGTCTGATTATTTTTGCCCTTACGGTTATCGGCTTCTGCAGCGGCAAATACAGCCTGGCCACCATATCCATTACATCCTTAATGGCCCTGGCGGTGACCGGATGCTTAGATGTAAAAGAGGCCCTTGCTTACTTTTCAAACAACAACGTGATCATGATCGGCGGCATGTGCGTGGTAGCTGCCGGATTTAACCGGACCCAGTTCTGCAGCAACCTGGCGGATAAGATTTCCAGCGCTTCCAAGGGAAGCTTAAACAAGCTGATGTTGGGCTATGTGCTGATCGGCGTTCTTTTAAGCCAGTTCATCCAGAGCCCGGTAGTGGCCTTCGGTATCGTAGCCCCCATGCTGGCGGCTTCCGCTGAGAGCATGGGAATTAAGCCCAGCAAGGTAATGTTCGGCGCGGGCGTTGCAACGGTTATTACCTGCTGCACCCTGCCCTTAGGAGCCGGGGCTACGGTAGCCGCTGAATTAAACGGCTATCTGGAAAGCTACGGCTATGTGGAGCATGTAGTTGGCCTGATCGACCCCATGAAGGGACGTCTGCCCCTGATGATTATCGCCATCCTCTACTGCGCCCTGATTCAGCCCAAATTTTCACCGGACGAGCCTGTGGTAGCTACCGCAGCCAGCTTAAAGGCGGCCAAGGCAAAGGAGCCCTTAAAGCCCTTCCAGGAATACGCAGGCATCATCATTTTCTTCGCGGATGCCCTGGCTTTGATGTTCGCTTCCAATATCGGACTTGAAAACTGGGAGATTACCGTCATCGGCGCATTGGCAATGATTCTCTTCGGCGTATTGAAGCCCAGAGAGGCCACCGCTTCCCTGCCCATGAGCATGCTGCTTCTGATCGTAGGAGCCCTGGGCATGTCCGGAGCGCTGAGCGCCACCGGAGCTGGCGAGCTCATCGGCGGTCAGATCGGCGGAATCGTGAAGGCTGTAAACTATAACTCTTACATTGTGGGAGCCATCTTCTTTGTGATTCCTTTCCTGCTGACACAGGTAATGCAGAACCGTGGAACCATGCTGATCTTCCACCCCATCGCCATCGCTACCTGCGCTGCCATCGGAGCGAACCCGGTTGGCCTGATGATCCTGATCCAGGCAGCCTGCCTGTCCGCCTTCATGACCCCCATGGCAACCGCAGCCATCCCCTATATTATGGATTACGGCGGGTACAACCAGACTTCCATGTTTAAGCAGTCCTGGCTGTTGGCAATTATCTGCTGCGTGGTGTCCGTGCTTTGGGTAATGACGGTGTTCCCGCTGATGTAATGGGAAGAACGACTGGTCTAAAGCGTGTAGTCGAGATTAAAACAGTTGTGAGTGCCGCTCAACCATTTGCTGTGATGGTTGGGCGGCGCTTTCGCTTGCTTGGGCAGTTAGCTGTCTTTCTCTAAAATCCTAAAGATATAATCGCCAATATTGGTATTATCAATAAAATCTCTGATTTTATTAAGAGCAATTTCTTGAATCCGTTTGAGCGTTCGCTCAGTGTATCAAGACTGGGGGATTTCTCTCCTCGCTCAATATATGAGATAAAAATGGTACTGCATTCTATTTGCTCAGCTAAAACTTCCTGGCTGAATCCGGCCTGTTCACGATAACGCTGTAACTGTTTTCCGAAGGATTTCTTATCCATGCTAAACCTCTAATCAGTTAAAGATATAATACTTTTAGTTTTACCTATACAGTATATAAATTTTTCTCTTCTTATTGAAATAACTATAGGTTGTATATAAAATACTAACGGTTGTACAAAGCTGATTTTTTCCAGCTTGTATATTTCCTGCGCATATGGTAACATAAAGCATAAGCAGGAATTTCATTCTTTTATTCTTTTGATCTTATGATCTCAGGCCGCGAGGCGGCTGTCGCGAAACTCTTTGTTTAAAACCCTATAACTTAAGCAGGGAGAAGCGAGGATTCTCCCTGAAACAGCAGAATCGGGAGGCTGCCAGATGAAAGAGATGAATTGGGAATGATTGGAAGAATGGGAGGCAGTGAAAATGAAGGTCTGACGGCGGCGATGAAAGAAAAATAGAGATCCATAAGAGTCTTAACAAATCCCCCAAATTATGGTATGATAACCCTGATAAAAAAGCAGTGTTCCGGGAGGTATCTGATGATGAAGGGAAAATACATGGCCTATGTGGGATCCTATTCCTATACAGGCAAGGCCAAGGGAATTACAGTGTTTGATGTGGATGTGGAGAAAGGGACCTTTGAGTACCGCTGTGAGATGGAGGTGGACAACTCCTCCTATGTGATTGCTTCCAGCGACGGCAAGACACTTTACTCCATTGCGGACGAGGGGGTTGTGGCCTTTCGAATTTTGGAGAACGGAAGTCTGGCCCGTTTAAACAGCGCTTCCATCCGGGGGATGAGAGGCTGCCATCTCTGCACCGATCTGGAGGACAAGTATGTGTTTGTGTCCGGCTATCACGATGGCAAGGCCACGGTCTTAAGCTTAAATTCCGACGGCTCCGTGGGCTCCATTGTGGACGGGGTATTTGACAAGGGATACGGAAGCGTGGCGGAGCGGAATTTCCGCCCACATGTAACCTGCACCAGGAGAACGCCCGACGGCAAGTACGTGATGAGCGTGGATAATGGAATCGACCAGGTGAGGATTTACCGCTTTAATGAGAAGGAGAAGAAGCTGCGCCAGGTGGACGCCATCCACTGTGAGCTGGAATCCGCTCCCAGGCATTTCCGCTTCAGCGAGGACGGCCGGTTTATTTACCTGCTGTATGAGTTAAAGACCAAGATCGATGTATTTTCCTATGAAACAGGGGAGCGGGCGCCGGTGATCGAGAAGATCCAGACCATCTCCACCACCAGCACCAAGAATCCCGGCGTGATGACGGCGGCCTGCGCCATGAGACTGTCCGTGGATCAGAAGTACCTCTACTGCTCCAATGCCGGCGAGAACACGGTCAGCGTATATGCCAGGGATGAGAAGACGGGGCTTTTGACCATGATCTGCTGCCTGCCCATCAGCGGGGAGTATCCAAAGGATGTGACGCCATTCCCGGATAACCGCCACATCGTCAGCGTCAACCATGAGAGCGGCACGCTGACCTTCTTCGCGGTGGACTATGAGAAGGGGCTTCTGGTTATGAGCGGCAGGACGATTCCGGTGAACGAGCCCAACTGCTGCGCCATCGTAAAAATTCGTTAAACAGACAGGGAGACATCATGGCAGGATCAACATTGGGAACGATTTTCAGAGTCACCACCTGGGGCGAGTCCCACGGGAAAGGCCTGGGGGTGGTGATCGACGGCTGCCCGGCTGGGCTTGCGCTTTCAGAGGCGGATATTCAGTCCTGGCTGGATCGGAGGAAGCCGGGCCAGAGCAAATTTACCACTGCCAGGCAGGAGGGGGATCGGGCGGAGATTCTTTCCGGCATTTTTGAGGGAAGGACCACAGGGACGCCCATTGCCATAGAGGTGCGCAATCAGGATCAGAGATCCAAAGATTACAGCGCTATTATGGACATCTACCGTCCGGGACATGCGGACTATACCTTTGATGCAAAATATGGCTTTCGGGATTACCGGGGCGGCGGCCGTTCCTCCGGCAGGGAAACCATTGGCCGGGTGGCGGCCGGGGCGGTGGCAGCCAAGATTCTAGAGCAGCTGGGGATTGAGATAAGGGCCTACACCCGCGCCATCGGGCCGGTAGAGATTTCGCCGGAAGAGTTTGACTGGGATGAGATGAATCGCAACCGGCTCTATATGCCGGATGCCAAGGCGGCGGAGGCGGCGGAGGACTATCTGGAGGAGCAGATGGCCGTCTGCGATTCCGTTGGCGGCGTGGTGGAGTGCAGGATCGACGGGCTTCCTGCCGGAGTCGGAGAGCCGGTCTTTGACAAGCTGGATGCCAATCTGGCGAAGGCGATTCTTTCCATCGGGGCGGTGAAGGGCTTTGAGATCGGGGACGGCTTTGAAGCCGCGAAACGGAAGGGCTCCCAGAACAACGATGGGTTTGCCTCCCGGGAAGGGGCCAAGGGAAGAGGCGGCATCTATAAAAAGACCAACCACGCCGGAGGCGTCCTAGGCGGAATCAGCGATGGCAGCCAGGTGATATTCCGGGCGGCGTTTAAGCCTACGCCTTCCATTGCCAGAGCCCAGGAGACGGTAAACCGGCAGGGCCAGGAGAGAACCATCGAGATTAAAGGCCGCCACGATCCGGTGATCGTACCCCGGGCGGTGGTGGTGGTGGAAGCCATGGCGGCCCTTACGGTGTGCGACCTCATGCTTTTGTTCATGACCTCCAGGATGGACCGGATCAAGGGATTTTTTGAACAGTATAGATAAATACAAACCGCTCCAGGGCAAAATACCTTGGAGCGGTTTTGGGCGTCAGGAGGAATGCTTCATCAGAAACTCCATAGTGGCCTCGTTATACTCTTTTAGATGCTCCCACTCGTGGACGTGTCCGCCGCCCCGGCACAGGTAAAGCTGACTTCCGGCGATGCCCTCGTAGAGCTCCATGGTCTTCTCCATGGGCACGAAGAGGTCGCAGTCCCCGGCGGCGATGAGGGTGGGGGATTTGATTTCCTTTAAGCGTCCCGCCATGTTGTGGGAAAGGCAGGCGTTGCACTGGGCCTTGTAAGCGTAGTGGGGCATGGGGTAGGGATAAGCCATATCCTGCTTTTCAGCGTCAAAGAGCATGTCTTCGCGGGTGTTCTGAGTGGCCTGGGAGAAGGTCATCCACTGGTTTAGGCGCTTAAAGGTCGTGCCGTCCAGCTGGTCGATAGCCTCCCGCAGGGTTTCGATGGCCCGGCGGAAGCTGTTGCTGACGCTGGCAAAGGTACTGGTGAGAATCAGGGAGCGGACACGCTCAGGGTGGTCTGCCGCCAGGATCTGGGCGATGGCTCCGCCCATGGATACGCCGTTTACATGGGCTTTTTCGATTCCAAGGGCATCCATGATTCCCAGCACATCCCCCGCCATCTCGGCGGTGGAGTAGGCCGGGACCTCGGGCTTTGAGGAGCGCCCGGCTCCTCGGTTGTCGATGGTGACGCACTGGAAGCTGCGGGAGTAGACTGCTACATTGGGACGCCATTTATCCCCGGGAGCCCCCAGGCCCATGATCAGTACCAGAGGCTCTCCCTGGCCGGTGATTTCCACATGGAAGGAAAGGCCGTTTACCGATATCTCTTTTTCCATGGTGTTCATTTCTTAATCCCGCTCCTTTCTGGGAGTTTGTCCGGTGTAAATCCACAGCTTTTTGGAGCCGCAGGGGGGCAGATCTTTTTTCATGCGCTCAAAAACAGGCGTGTAGTTTAAATCCTGGATGGGCAGATCTACCCGGACGTTGTTCAGGGCGCTTAAACACATGCCTTCCAGGATTTCGTAGCCGTGGTAGGCGGTGTCGATGTTGCAGGAGTGCACCTTGGAATCGTCCTCAATCCACTGGGCAAATTCCGTGTAGTAGGGCGTCTGGATGGGGACCTGCTGGTGGTTGCGCCAGCCGGGATCTTTGCCTGTAACAAGACGGCCGTTTGTTTCCTTGGTGCAGGCGCCCCAGAAGCCGTCGGTTTCCGCGTACATGTAGCCGTCGGTGCCGTAGACCGTCAGGCGGTTGTCGCTGCTGGAGTATTCCGGCGGGTTGTGGGCCTCTGAGAGATAGCCGCATTCGATGTAGGCCCGGACGCCGTTTTCCAGCTCCATGGTTCCCACAAGGTAATCCGGGGCCGGATGGGTGTCCTCCAGGGAAACGGGGCCGTGGACGTGGCCGCAGACCCATTTGGCCCGGTAGCCGCCGTTGATCCAGAGGGTGTAGTCTACGTAGTGGGTGCCCAGCTGGGAGAACCAGGCCTGGGTTTCCACATGGATTTTGCGGATATCGCCGATGACCCCTTCCTCAATCTTTTGTTTCATGCGCTGGAACTGGGAAAGGTACTTCTGCTGGTGGCAGACCACGGCCTTGATGCCGTGCTCATGGCAAAGATTGACCATCTGCTTTGCCTCCTGAAGGGACTCGGCCATAGGCTTTTCCAGGGAAACGGCCTTTACGCCGTATTTAATGGCCAGCTCGATCATATTCAAGCGCAGGTTGGGATAGGTGACGAAGACAAATACCTCAGGCCTGGTGGCTTTTAACATTTCCTCAGCATCCAAAAACTGGGGAACATGCTCCAGATGATAGGTTTCGCTGACCAGGTCCAGGGCCTCCTGCTTGATATCACAGAGCCCCACAATCTCATAATAATCCGGGTTTTCAAGCAGGCCGTGGATGTGGATTTTTCCCCGGACCCCAAGTCCCATAACCGCAACGGTATGTTTGCTCATTTTGCTCTTCCTCCTCTATGAAAAATAGGCTACATAAACTGCCTCATATAGCGGCCGTCCCACTGCACGACGCCGTCGGAATTTTTCTCCGCCTCCGGCGATTCGTCCTCTACCATAATCCAGCCGCCGTAGCCGCTTTCCTCCAGATAGCGGACAATGGCCGGATAATCGATGGCTCCCTTTCCCATAACGGTCCAGGTTCCGTCCAGGGCTCGGTCTTTAAAATGAACATGACAGATGCGGGAGCGGCCTTCCTTTAAGAGGGCCAGGGCGTCCATGCCGCCGTTTACAATGTGGCCCACGTCCGGAGCCCAGCCGATGCGGGTTTTCTCCATCATTTCAAAGAGAATGGCGTAATCCTCCCTGGTGCGGAACAGGGAGTTTTTAGCGGAATTGGGATGATAGCAGGTGACAATGCCTGCCTCCGCCGCCCGGTCCGCTACGGAATCCATGCAGGAGAGCAGGTTGCGCCTGCGCTCCATCAGCGTTTCACCCTCGCCTCTTGGGGTTTGGCCGGCATGGTGGGAAACCATCAGCTTGGCAAAGGGGAAATGGCGCAGAAAGGCGATGGCCTTATTGGAGAGGCGCCGCTCATCATCGGTTTCCTCAGGATGCTCCCAGTCCTGGTGCAGTACCAGGGCCGCCAGGGATAGGCTGTACTGGTCCAGAAGCTCCTTCACCTCCTGAGGGGAATGAAAATAGTCGCCCAGCATGCAGATCTCTGCTTCCAGGCCCTGAAAGCCTGCCTTGGCGGTTTCCTCAACGATATGGGGGACCTTTCCCTCGTAAAGCTTCTGGTTCATTTTCCAGGGATAGGTCTGGCAGCCGTATTGAATCTGTTTCATATGGTTCACACTCCTTTTGTATTGATCGTGATCCCAGAGCCTTAAAGATACTGCTCCAGGTTGCTTTTTAAAATCAAGGTGGAACGGATGATCTCCGATTTGGACGGAGGCTTGATGCCGTGGAGGAGAAAATCCGTCAGACGCTTTGTTCCCTGTCTGGCCTGGAGCGCCGGATCGCGGAACAAAATGGCGTTTAAGACGCCTTTCTTCAAATAAAGGGCGCTTTCCGGGCACAGGTCGCTGCCGGTCAGACGGATGCGTCCCTCTAGTCCCAGCTCCTTTACCATCTGGGCCAGCAGAAGGCTGCAGCGCAGGTTGACGGAGTAAAGAGCCCCGATGGACGGATCGCTGGTCAGAAGGGAGCGGATCCGCTCCCGCAGCTGTGGATCCTCGGGATAGCCGTAAACCTTGATCAGCCTGCGGGGAGCCGGAAGACGGTTTAAATACTGCTCAAATCCAAGCATACAGCTGCGGTTGGAATGAAGCTTGATATCGCCGGCGCACATGAGGATCTTTTCCGACTGCCCCAGCTGGCCTGAAAGAAATTCCGCCGCCATCTGGCCGTCTACCCCGAAGTCAGGCTGCACGCAGCAGAGATAATCCCCCTCGGGATCGTCCTCTGTCACCAGAACCACGGGAACTCCGCTGGCGGACAAGCGGCGCAGCATGGCGAAGCCTTCCTTGAAAATCCGCCCGCCGGTGATAAGGCCGTCGATTTTGCCGTCGGTCTCCTTTAAAAGGCGGCGCAGCTGGGCGGGGAAGCTGTTTTCCGGCCCGTCGCCGTAGGTAAATTCCAGCAGGTTAATATGATAGGCCTTCAGCTCCTCCATGCGGCTGTGAAATCCCAGCCATAGCTGGGAGTAAAAATAGCGGTTGCTTTCGGTGGCTTCCGGAAAGGCCGCCGCGATGGTGAAGGCCTTTTTGCGCAGGGCGGAGGAGGGAACGTTTCGGTATCCCATCTCTTTGGCAAGGCGGCACACCTCCGCCGCCACCGCCGGACTGACGCCCGGCTTGCCGTGAAGGGCCCTGTGTACGGTGGCGGCCGAAACGCCCAGGGTTTTGGCAATATTGCTGATTGTGATATGACCTTCCATAGCGCTTCTCCTAGGACGAATTAAAAACCAAATTCAGCCTGATTATAGCAATCCGACCGGGTGAAGTCAATGCGGATTGTCCATAATGCATTAAAATCGTTTGATATATCCGATTTTTACGTAAATTTCTTATGCAATATTTACAAAGCTTCGAAAAAAGCAAAATTGTAAAAATATGGATTCCAGCGAGAAAAATGTCGAAACAGCATACCAATTCGTGTAAAAAACGAGTCAAAGATCAGATGAATTTTGAAGCGAAAAGTAAAAAATATGGGGAAATTTGCTATAAAACCTGTATACAAAAAGAAAATAATTAAAAAAACGTGAAATCCCTATTTACAAACATCATATGATGTGCTATCATATGGACAGATGAAATAGCAAAACAACCAATAAGCAGCAGCGTGTGACCGGCTTTGAGAGAGAATTTCACCAGAAAGACGTGAGGACGCTGCCTTCCGGGGTGTAAAGGGGGAGAGACAGATGAGAAACGATATGCGCAGCTATCGCGGCACGGACGTACTTCCCATGGCGACAGCCCAGAAGGTAAAGACCATGATCATCCAGCGAGATATGAAGCCCGGGGACAGGCTCCCCACGGAGACGGAGCTGGCTGAGCGCTTCGGAGTCAGCCGTTCCACCCTGCGGGAGGCGATGAAGTTTCTGCGGGCTGAGAACGTGGTGGTGATCCGTCAAGGGAGCGGCACCTTTGTCAGCGCGGGCACAGGCATCGGGGAAGATCCGCTGGGGCTCCATTTTACCAACCAGGAGAAACTTCTGGAGAATCTGTTCGAGACTCGTATGCTGCTGGAACCGGAGATCGCCGGGCTGGCCGCCCAGAGAGCGACCACAGGGGATGTGAAGAATCTGGAGCGCATGGTCTGGGAGATGGAGAAGAGCGAGATCAACAGCGCCGCCGCAGCGGAGCTGGATGTGCAGTTTCACACGGCGGTAGCCGAGTGCACCCACAACGACGTGCTGGTTCGGGTTGTTCCCATTATCATTGAGTCCATACGGCGCAGCCACGGAGAGAACCGTGACGACCAGGACAGCTTCAAACGAGCAAAGGTCTGCCATGCCGGGATCTGCAAGGCCATTTCGGAAGGCAATGTAATCGAGGCAAAATTTATGGCCGAGCGCCATGCGTGGGAGACTTTAAATTATATGAAGGAAACGGAGGAAAGAAAATGAAAAAAGACATTTGGCAAAGAAGACAGTAGCTGCGGCTTTAGCAGCCCTGATGGCTGTAGGCTCACTGACCGCCTGCTCTTCCGGCGGCGGCGAGACTGAGGCGGCGGCAGACAGCGGCGACGATGCCGCTGAGGACGCTGGTGCGGCGGATGACGGCAGCGAGGCCGCTGAGGGCGGCAGCGAGGCCGCTGAGGGCGGCAGCGAGGCTGCGAACAGCGGTTCCGGCGAACCGGTTACCATTAACTTCCGCTACTGGGCTGACAACACCGAGTATTCCCAGCTGATGCAGGACATCGTTGAGAAGTTCAACGCTGAGAACGGCAAGGGAATCACCGTAGTAGCTGAGGAAGCTCCCTGGAACGGCGGCGCTTACTCTGAGGACCTGTTCAACGTGATGATGGGCGGAGCCGAGATCGACTGCGCTACCTGGAAGCTTACTTCCACCCCGCTGTTTGTAAACAACGACCTGCTGGCTGACCTTACTCCCTTTGTTGATGCTTGGGAGGACAAGGATGACATTGATGAGAACATCTACAACATTATGAAGGGAGCTGGCGGCAGCGAGGACGCTATGTATGTAATGCCCTGGAACATTCAGGTGCTGTACGTTTACTACAGACCTTCCTATTTCGAGAAGGCTGGCATTGAAGTTCCCACCACTTATGAGGAATTCCTTGAGGCGATTCAGAAGTGTACCTTTGACGATGACGGCGACGGCACTCCCGAGGTATACGGCTTCGGTATGAGAGGCGGTTCCGGCGGCCAGGAGCCTTGGGGAAGCTTCATCTACGGCAGAGGCGGCAGCTTTGAGGATATGACCTCCGCTGAGTCCGTAGCAGGTATGCAGGACTTCATCGACCTGTACACCAACGGCTATGTACCTCCGACGGCTACTTCCGACGGATTTAACGAGATCATTGCCAACTTTAAGTCTGGCTTAACTGCTATGACTGTTCACCACACCGGATCTTCCGCCGATATGGAAGCAACCTTCGGCGACGACGTATCCGCATTCGCGTTCCCCGCAGGCGAGGGCCAGTGGACCTCCATGGGTGACACCGAGACCGTTATCTTCGAGTCCTGCGAGAACAAGGAAGCTGCTTTCGAGTGGATATCCTATCTGGCAACCGGCGAAGGACAGAAGATGTGGTGTGAGGGCACCGGAAACGTTCCGGTCAGCAAGTCCTTGCAGGAGACTGACTTCTTCCAGAACAACCGTTTCATGAAGGCTTCCATCGAGGGACAGAGCTACGCAGGCATTCTGCCGATTCTGGACACCACCACTGAGTGGGTATCCACCATCTGGCCCAACACCGTTGGCATGGCTTTGACCGGACAGATCACTGCTGAGGAGTGCATGCAGACCTTGCAGGACGGCTTGTATCAGTAATAACATGTAGATTGTAGCGGTATCCGAGGGACTGCTCTTAAGGAGTGGTCCCCGGATAAAAGAATTACCCCGCAGCAAGCTGCAGGGCATCAAATTGAATGAAATTTGAAAGCGCGGCGGGCTGCGGGATTTTTGCGCCCAAAAAGCGCAAGTTTTCGTAAGAAGGGGGAAACAGCCAATGGTCAAAAAACGAACGACAATATGGCCGTATCTGCTGGTGGCTCCGGCGGTACTCATTATTCTCTGCGTCGTGTTCGTCCCGGTTATCAACGCAATCCTCATGAGCTTCCAGAGCTACGATATGCGTCGGCCAAAGGACATCGCATTTAATGGAATTGCAAACTATATCGAGGCTTTTAATGAGCCGCTGTTCTGGAATGCTCTCTGGAGAACCCTGGCGTGGGTTATCTTCGGCGTAGGCTTCCAGTTCCTGTTTGGATTTATTCTGGCGCTGCTGTTAAATAAGAAGTTTAAAGGACGCGGTCCCATCCGTGCGGTCAGCATGATCCCCTGGGTAACCCCCGGCGTTCTGATCGGCCTCATGTGGCGTTGGATGTACGATGGAAACTCCGGCGTTATCAATGATATTCTGCTGAGACTCCATCTGATTACCACAAAGATTCCTTTCTTGTCCCAGGTGACCACGGCGTTCCCAAGCGTTGTTGTAACCATTGTATGGCAGGGAATCCCGTTCTTCGCCCTTATGCTTCTGGCCGCTCTCCAGGGCGTGTCCACGGAAATGTATGAGGCAGCGGACATTGACGGCGCTACTTCCTGGCAGAAGCTGATTTACGTTACCATTCCGTCTATTAAGAACACGATTTTCGTAACCGGACTTCTGCGTATCATCTGGGTTGCCAACTCAGTAGACGTAATCTTCAACATGACATCCGGAGGACCTGCGTACTCCACTCAGACTCTGAGCGTGTACGTTTACAACCAGGCCAAATCCCTGAACATGGGTTATGCTTCCGCTATGGCCTTGATTCTGGCGCTGCTGCTGTTGCTGGTTGCGATTCCGTACCTGAAAATGAACTTTAGAGAGGAGAGATAGGATATGAAGAAAGAACCATTTGTAAAACGCCTTATATTCCTGTATCTGCCTTTGCTGGTGATCATGGTGTTTATCCTGTTCCCCTTCTATTGGACATTTGTAACTTCCATCAAGCCGGCGGATGAGCTGACGATCGTGAGCTACTGGCCGTCCACAGTGACCTTTGACTCCTACAAGAAGCTGTTTACCACAACGGTGGACTTTATGAGCGCCTTAAAGAACAGCCTGATTGTAGCGGTTGGAACGACTCTGGTAGCCCTGATCTCATCGACCCTGGCCGCTTACGCATTTTCCAGATACAACTTTATCGGACGTAAGCCTCTGATGAGTATCTTCCTTTGCAACAACATGTTTCCTACCGTGCTGCTGCTGATTCCGCTGTACTCCATCATGCGTCAGCTGGGATTGCTGTTTAACCCCACGTCCCTGATTCTGGCCTATACAACGTTTACCATTCCTTTCTCCGTATGGCTGCTTTTGGGCTTTTTAAACGACCTGCCCATGTCCCTGGAGGAAGCGGCGCTGGTAGACGGGTGCAACCGTGGCGGAGCTTTCCTGAAGATTATTCTTCCGATTCTTGGTCCCTGTATGGTTGCTACCGGAGTATATATTTTCATGCAGTCATGGAACGAATACACATTCGCCATGATGTTTACCAATGCGGATACACGTACCATTCCTGTTGCATTAAACAGCCTGATCGGCCAGCTGGGCGTTCAGTGGGATCTCTTGACAGCAGGTGGTATTTTAACTATAATCCCAGTGTGTATCATGTTCTTCTTCGCTCAGAAGCGTTTAGTAGAAGGCTTAACAGCCGGAGCTGTAAAAGGTTAAAGGAGGAAAATTACTATGCAGTATGAGAAGAAAGCAAAAGAATTGCGGGCTGAAATACTTAAAATGTTATATGCCTGCCAGTCAGGACATCCCGGTGGGTCCCTGTCCTGCGTAGAGATGCTGATGGCCCTGTATTATGATGTGATGAAGATCGATCCCAAGAATCCTAAGGATCCGGGCCGCGACCGTTTCGTGCTGAGCAAGGGACATGCCTGCCCCACTCTGTACGCGATCCTGGCTGATCTGGGATACTTCCCCAAGGAGGATCTGGCAAATCTGCGTCAGATTGACAGCCACCTTCAGGGACATCCGGACTGCAATAAGACTCCCGGCGTTGACATGAATACTGGTTCCTTAGGACAGGGCGCTTCCCTGGCTATGGGTCTGGCTTTGGCCGCGAAGCATGCAGGCGCGAAGTATCATGTTTATTCCGTACTGGGCGACGGCGAGTGCCAGGAGGGCCTGGTTTGGGAGGCAGCGATGGCGGCCGCTCATTACAAACTGGACAACCTGACCTTTATGCTGGATCACAATGGCCTCCAGATTGACGGAAGCAACGATCAGGTTATGGGCCTGGGCGACATTGTGAAGAAGTTTGAGGCATTTGGCTTTGAGTGCTTCAAGGTAGACGGACATGACATTGACGCGATTGTAAAGGCTCTTAAGACTCCGGTACACGGAAAGCCGAAATTCATCTGCTGCGAGACCATCAAGGGTAAGGGCGTTTCCTTCATGGAAAA
>CALWQV010000076.1 GCA_944383785.1 uncultured Enterocloster sp.
ATCATTGAGGAGGTTCATACCAGAATGGCAGAGCAGAGTTTTGCAGAGTTATTAAAGGAAGAAGAGGAATCCACCAAGCCAATTCGTACAGGAGAGATAGTTACCGGTCAGGTCATCGAAGTGAGCAAGGATGAGATTATCCTGAGCATCGCGGGCAATAAGTCCGAGGGCGTTATCACCCGTGATGAGTACAGCAACGATAATGTAGATCTGACCACCAAGGTTCAGGTGGGAGACGAGATGGAGGCAAAGGTGATCAAGCTGAACGACGGCGTTGGCATGGTATCCCTTTCCTACAAGCGGATGGCGGCCGACAGAGGCAACCGCCGTCTGGAAGAAGCTTTCGAGAATCATGAGGTTCTGACCGCAAAGGTTACCCAGGTTCTGGACGGAGGCTTGAGCGTAGAGGTAGAGGGCGCGCGGGTATTTATCCCTGCCAGCCTTGTTTCTGATATTTATGAGAAGGATCTGTCCAAGTACGCCGGACAGGACATTGACTTTGTGATCACCGAGTTCAATCCCAAGAGAAGACGGATCATCGGCGACCGCAAGCAGCTTCTCGTAGCGAAGAAGGCTCAGATGAAGGACGAGCTTTTCGCCAGAATCCAGCCCGGCGATGTGGTTGAGGGCGTTGTGAAGAACGTAACGGACTTCGGCGCTTTCGTTGATCTGGGCGGAGCGGACGGACTGCTTCATATTTCCGAGATGAGCTGGGGCCGTGTTGAGAATCCTAAGAAGGTATTTAAGAGCGGCGAGCAGCTTAAGGTTCTGATCAAGGATATCCAGGGCGAGAAGATTGCCTTAAGCCTGAAGTTTCCTGAGAACAATCCCTGGGCAGATGCCGCTGAGAAGTATGCGGTAGGCAACGTTGTAACTGGCCGCGTGGCCCGTATGACCGACTTTGGCGCTTTCGTGGAGCTGGAGCCCGGCGTAGACGCACTGCTTCATGTATCCCAGATCGCCAGAGAGCATGTGGATAAGCCCTCTGACGTATTAAAGATCGGCCAGGAGGTCGAGGCTAAGGTAGTTGATTTTAACGGCGAGGATCACAAGATCAGTCTGAGCATCAAGGCCCTTCAGAATGCCCCTCAGCATGACGAAGAGGTTGCGGATGTGGATATTGAGAACTACGCCGGAGAGTAATTTGATTGTAGCAAACCCATAGTGAAAGAGAACGCATCAGTGAATCCCGTTTCGGGATGGCTGGTGCGTTTTTTTGCCCTATGTTTTTGTACGAATACATCCGACCGAATCCATTGACGTCAACTTTTCTTTCCTTTATAATAAATATAATCTGACAGAGGAGGATAAAGGTATTGAAAAGTCTTGAAACAAGATATCTGGAGCGTTTGGCGGAGCTGTATCCCACCATCGGGGCTGCTTCCACAGAAGTGATCAACCTGGAAGCCATTATGAACCTGCCCAAGGGTACGGAGCACTTCCTGACAGACATTCATGGGGAGTACGAGGCCTTCGCCCATGTTCTGAAAAACGGCTCCGGAGCGGTCAAGCGCAAGGTCAACGAGGTTTTTGGAAATACCCTAAGCAACGAGGACAAGAAAACTCTGGCCACCCTGATCTACTATCCAAGAGAGAAGATGGCCCGCGTTTTAAAGACCGTGGACAACCGGGAGGACTGGTATAAGGTCACCCTGTACCGCCTGATCGAGATCTGCAAGGGAGCGGCCAGCAAGTACACCCGCTCCAAAGTGCGCAAAGCCCTTCCTCAGGAATTTGCCTATGTAATCGAGGAATTGATTACCGTCAGGGGGGACGGAAGGGACAAGGAATCCTACTACAATTCTATCGTGCGTACCATCATCCAGGTGGGGCGGGCCCAGGAATGTATCGTAGCCATGTGCGAGCTGATCCAGCGGCTGACCATCGACCACCTTCACATTCTGGGGGATATTTTCGACCGGGGGCCGGGGCCTCATATCATTATGGACAAGCTGATGTCCTACCATTCCTTGGACATTCAGTGGGGCAACCACGACATTGTATGGATGGGGGCGGCGGCGGGCCAGTGGGGCTGTATCGCCAATGTGATCCGCATCTGCGCCCGCTATGGGAACCTGGATATTCTGGAGGACGGCTACGGCATCAATCTGCTGCCCCTGGCTACCTATTCTATGGATGTTTACGGAAACGACCCCTGCGACTGCTTTGCGCTAAAGGGAGGAAACCATGCCACCGCCACGGAGGAAGAATTAAACCGCAGAATGCACAAGGCCATTTCCATTATCCAATTCAAGGTAGAAGGCCAGATCATTAAGCGGCACCCGGAGTTCCATATGGAATCCAGGAATCTGCTGCACTGCCTGGACCTGGAAAAGGGCGTGCTGAGGGTGGGAGAGAAGGAGTATAGGCTTCTGGATACCAACTTCCCCACGGTAGATCCCAAGGATCCTTACGCGCTGACGCCCCAGGAGCTGGATATTATGGACCGACTGGAGAAGGCCTTTTTAAACTGCGAGAAGCTGCAGCAGCATATGCGTTTTCTCCTGGCGAAGGGCAGCCTTTACAAGGTTTATAACGGGAATCTGCTCTATCACGGCTGCATGCCCTTAAACGAGGATGGAAGCTTTAAGGAAGTCAAGATATGGGGCGAGAGCTGCCGGGGCAAGGAGCTTTATGAAGCCCTGGACAGCTGGGTCCGCAAGGGCTTTGTGGCCATTGATAATGAAGAGCGGGAAAAGGGCAAGGATACCATGTGGTATATCTGGTGCCATCCCGACTCGCCGCTTTTTGGCAAAAACAAGATGGCTACCTTTGAGCGCTATTTCGTGGACGACTTGGAAGCCCATAAGGAACGGAAAAATTCCTACTACCGCCTTCTGGAGAATGAAACCGTGGTAGACCGGATCCTTTTGGAATTTGGCCTTTCCACCGAAGAAGGCCACATCATCAACGGCCATGTGCCGGTGAAACGCAAAAACGGAGAGAGCCCGGTGAAATGCGGCGGCAAGGTGCTGATTATAGACGGCGGCTTTTCCAAGGCCTACCAGCGCCAGACGGGAATCGCCGGCTACACCCTGATCTACAATTCCTACGGCCTGATCCTAGCAGCCCACGATCCTTTTGAGTCCACAGAGGCTGCCATTGAGAAGGGAAATGATATTCATTCTGAAAGTATTGTGGTGAAACGGGTGACAGACCGCAGGCTGGTAGGGGATACGGATATCGGGCGGGAGCTGAGGGAAAAGATTCACGATCTGGAAATTCTTCTGAACGCTTACCGCTCCGGAGCCATCGTGGAAAAATTCCCGTCGAAATAAAAAATATTCTTGACGTATACTGATTTTATGATATAATCATAGCAGTGCTAAGAATACCCAAACAGTTGTATTATGCACAATTACACAACTGGAGGGAGGTTAGGTGTGAGCGATGTCAAACGTAATTGTTAAAGATAACGAGAGTCTGGACAGCGCATTACGCAGATTCAAAAGAAACTGCGCAAAGGCTGGCATTCAGCAGGAAATTCGTAAAAGAGAGCATTACGAGAAGCCCAGCGTCAGACGTAAGAAAAAGTCTGAAGCCGCTCGTAAGCGCAAGTACAACTAATCCGCAGGATTTGGTTGAAGGATAGGATGAAAAGGGACCGGCAGGCGTTCTTCCCGTGGGAGGATCACCTGCCGGTTTTGTGTGTCCATATTATACGTCCTTATTCCACCTGCTTTAAGTGACAGCCAGGAACCGCCATCAAAGAGTAATTGGAGTGGTAGATGACAAATCCCGGGGCAGCCTTCGCCACCTTGCGGATATTCTTTTTCTGAATATAATCTACCTCAACCTTTTCATTGTCCCGGCCCTTGGAATAATAGGCAGCCAGAGCTCCCGCTTCCTCAAAAGTCCGGTCCGGAATCTCGGTCTGCCCATCCGTCTTTAAGATCACATGGGAGCCGGGGATTCCCTTGGCATGAAACCACCAGTCCCCGCCATTTGCCAGCTTAAAGGTCAGCTCCTCATTCTGATAATTGTTTTTCCCTACATAAATATGGAAACCGTCGGAGGAAATATAGTGGAAGGGGCGGCTGGTGATTTTGGGCTTCTTATCCGAGGGCTTGCGCTTCTTGGCGTAGCCGTATTCCATCAGCTCTTCCTTGATCTGTACCAGATCCGCCTCGCTCTGGGCGATGTCCAGGGAGGCGCTGATGGATTCCAGGTGATCGATCTCGCCCTTGGTCTGGGCCGTCAGCTCTGACAATGCCTCAAAGGTCCGTTTCAGCTTGCCGTAGCGGTCAAAATACTTCTTGGCGTTCTCCGCCGCAGTCAGGGTGGAATCCAGAGGAATGGAAATCTCCTTGCCAGTGTAATAATTGGTACACTTAAGCTCCTTCTCCCCGCCCGACAGCTCGTAGCCGTAGGTGTTTAAAAGCTCCCCGTAAACCCGGTATTTGTCCCGCTTCTCCGTGTCCTTTAACTGTTTTTCCTGGAGATCGTACTTCTTATAATTGCGCTCTAAAGCGTTGGAAACGATCCGCCGCAGATCCGCGGATTTCTGGCGGATACGGGTGATGGATTCCCTGGAAGCGTAGTAGGTCTCCAGCAGGCTGCTCATAGAGGGAAATACCTGGGCCCGGTAAGCGTTTTCTCCATCAGACTCATAGCAGGTCAGGGGCAGGGCGGCAAACTCCACTGGTTCCTCCCCACGGTAAACGATATTGGGGGTAAAACGTCCTTCCTTCACATCCTCCATGGACAGGGAAATGGTGTGATAGAGGTGGGTCATCTCCCCCTCGGTCAGATCCGCCCCGGTGCGATCCCCGTCGATGGAGGCCAGATAGCAGAATTCCTCCGCCATAATGGGGCTGATACCGGTAAGCCGGTTGTAGAGAGCCTTCTGCAGCTTCATGGGCGCTTCCCGCAGAAGGCGGCCAAACTCCTCCTCCGAAACTGTCAGCGGGTCCGCCTTCTCCATGGTATGGGGGATAAAGTAGATCCGGCCCGGCAGAACCTCCCGCACGGAGCTGACCTGGGCGGAAACCCGCTTGATGCTGTCAATCACCGTCCCATCCTCTTGGCAGAAAATGATATTGCTGTGCTTGCCCATCAGCTCCACAATCAGACGCTTGCGCCGCACATCGCCCATCTCGTCCAGATGCTCCAAGACAAATTCCATAATCCGCTCCAGCCCAGGCTGGCGGATCTCCACAATGCGGGCGCTTCCGATATGCTTGCGCAGCAACATACAGAAGCCCGGAGCCGTTAAAGGGCCGGGCTTATTCTGACTGGTCTTATAGATCAGCGGGAGGCTTGCGCTGGCGGAAATCTGAAGCCGTATGGTTTCACGGTTTCCCTTAATGGTCAGGATCAGCTCGTCCTTCTCTGGCTGGGCGATCTTCTGGATGCGTCCGCCTTCTAAGGACTGCTTGAACTCCCAGGTAAGGTTTGCCATTGTAATTCCGTCAAATGCCATAATGAAAATCCTTTCACATTTTAATCAGCTCATAGCTGCGGGTGCCCAAGCCGATCTTTTCCGCCTGTTCCAGACAGCTTTCCCACTCGGATTCCGGCGTGGAGTTGCGGAAATGGTCGTGATGATCCACAAACCCGGGTTTGGCCATATTGTTTGCCAGCTGGCTGCCGGGAATGGGGGAGGCGGCTAGGCAGGCGTCTACGCAGGCCTGATCCAGCGCCAGGGGATCAAAGGAGGCGAACATGCCGATATTGGGCAGGATAGGCACATCGTTTTCGCCGTGACAGTCGCAGTTGGGGGAAACATCCACAACCAGGGAAATGTGGAAGCTGGGACGTCCGGCCACTACCGCCTTGGCATACTCTGCCATGCGGCGGTTTAGCAGCTCGTTGGCGGAATCGTTCTCAAAGGAGATAGCGTCAAAGTTGCAGGCCCCCAGGCAGCGGCCGCAGCCAACGCAGTTCTCCTGGTTCACATGCATCTTTCTTGTGCTCTCGTCAAATTCCAGGCCTCCGTTGGCGCATTCTTTCTGACATTTCATGCAGCCGCGGCAGCGTTTTGGAGAGATATGGGGCTTGCCGCTGCTGTGCTGGTCCTTCTTACCCGCTCTGGAGCCGCAGCCCATGCCGATGTTCTTGATGGCTCCGCCAAAGCCGGTGCATTCATGGCCCTTAAAGTGAGTCAGGCTGATAAATACGTCCGCATCCATAACGGCCCGTCCAATGCGGGCTTCCTTTACGTACTCGCCGCCCTCAACCGGAACCGCCACATCGTCCGTTCCCTTTAAGCCGTCTCCGATGAGGATGGGACATCCCACCGTGAGAGGGGTAAAACCGTTCTGCCAGGCGCATTCCAGGTGCTCTAAGGCGTTCTTGCGCTTGCCGGGATACATGGTATTGCAGTCGGTAAGAAACGGCTTGCCGCCCAGTTCCTTCACCACATCCACCACAGCTCTGGCATAGTTGGGCCGCAGGAAGCTGATGTTTCCCAGCTCGCCGAAATGCATTTTGATCGCCACAAATTTCCCTTCCATATCAATGCCGCCGATTCCAGCTTTGCGGATTAGCTTCTGAAGCTTGGTGGGAAGGCCGTCGCCGAAGGCGATGGTGTGGAAATCTGTAAAATATACTTTTGCTTTTTCCATAGTTTATGTCCTTTCTGTAAAAAAATATGTTTGGCTCAAAGAATATTATATAGTAAAAACATATGGTTGGCAAACCAAATTCGAAATAAAAACACGGTTGACTTGCCCCCATCGATGAACTATAATATTTACTGATTAAGGGCAGAAAGAGAGACGCGATTATGTTAAAGAGCATGACAGGGTTTGGCCGCTGTGAGCGGATTACCAGCGAATACAAGATTTCCGTGGAGATCAAGGCTGTAAACCACCGTTATCTGGATCTGGGGCTGAAGATGCCGAAGAAGTTCAACTATTTCGAGGCCGCTATCCGAACCTTGTTAAAGAGCTACATACAGCGCGGGAAGGTGGACCTCTTCATTAATTATGAGGATTACACCCAGGGAAACCTTTGCTTAAAGTACAACCCCTCTCTGGCTGCCGAGTACATGGATTATTTTAAGCGGATGGAAGAGGCTTTTGGGATTCCCAATGACATCACGGTTTCCAGGCTGGCCCAGTTTCCGGAGGTGCTGACCATGGAGCAGGTCCCCGATGACGAGGAGCATTTGTGGGAGATCCTTTCGGAGGCGTTAAAAGAGGCTGCGGAACAGTTTGTGAAGTCCAGGGAGCTGGAGGGCGAGCACTTAAGAGAGGATCTTTTAGGAAAGCTTGACCATATGACGGTTCTGGTGGATCAGGTGGAGGAGCGTTTTCCCCAGATTCTTAAGGAGTATCAAGGCAGGCTGGAGGATAAGGTGAAGGAGTTGTTAGCCGCAGCCGCCATTGATGAGAACCGCATCGCCGCCGAGGTGATTGTTTATGCGGATAAGATCTGCGTGGACGAGGAGATGGTCCGTTTAAGGAGCCACATCGAGGCTACCAGGGCGGAGCTTTTAGCGGGCGGCAGCGTAGGGCGTAAGCTTGATTTTATCGCCCAGGAGATGAACCGAGAGGCCAATACCATCTTGTCCAAGTCCACGGACGTGACCATCGCCGATACGGCCATCGCTCTGAAGACGGAGATCGAGAAAATCCGCGAACAGATCCAGAATATTGAATAACAGGAACATTGATAACAGATGGGAGAGTGACCATGAGCCAGCATGGAATATTAGTCGTTGTATCCGGGTTTTCAGGCGCCGGAAAAGGTACGTTGATGAAGGAGCTGTTGAACCGGTATGACAATTACGCCTTGTCCATTTCCGCCACCACCCGATCCCCCAGGGAGGGAGAGCAGGATGGGAGAGAATACTTTTTTGTATCAAGGGAACACTTTCAGAAGATGATTGCTGAAAATCAGCTGATCGAATACGCTCAGTACGTCAATCATTATTATGGGACGCCCAGAGATTACGTAGAGCAGCATCTGGAGCAGGGCAAGGATGTGATCCTGGAGATCGAGATCCAGGGCGCTCTGAAGGTGAAGAAACGTTTCCCGGAAGCGCTGCTGCTTTTTGTGACGCCGCCCAGCGCCCAGGAGTTAAAGCGCAGGCTGGTTGGACGGGGAACGGAGACTTTGGAGGTGATTAACGCCAGGCTTCACCGGGCGGCGGAGGAGGCCAGCGGCATGGAGGCTTATGACTATCTCCTGGTGAACGATGAGATTGACCGCTGCGTACAGCAGATGCACAGTTTGATTCAGCTGCAGCATTTGCGGACCGGCTATCACCTGGATTTCCTGAACCAGATGCGGGATGAGCTTTATCATCTGGATGATTAAGATAGAGTTAAATGAAGAAAGGGGAATGTAAATGTTACATCCATCATACACAGACCTGATTAATGTAGTAAACAGCGACGTGGAGGCCGGCGAGCATCCGGTGGTCCAGAGCCGCTACTCCATCGTGATCGCGGCTTCCAAGCGTGCCAGACAGCTGATCGACGGCGCGCAGCCTATGGTAGAAGGAACCGCGGGCAAGAAGCCTTTGTCCATCGCCATTGACGAGCTGTATCAGCAGAAGGTCAAGGTCCTTCCGGAGGAGGAAGCAGCGGGAGAAGACGAGACGAAATAAAACATCCAATAAGCCGTCTGATATGGACGGCTTATCTATGTATAGGAGACTTTTATGAGAGAATATCAAGTATTCTGTGTGTCCTTAGGGTGCGACAAGAATCTGGTGGATACGGAGAAGATGCTGGGGCTCTTGGGCAGGGAGGGGTTCCGGTTTACCGATGATGAGAGCCAGGCCGATGTGATACTGGTCAATACCTGCTGCTTTATCGGCGACGCCAAGGAAGAGAGCGTAAATACGATCCTGGAGATGGCCCGCTATAAGGAGGAAGGGTCCGCCCGCGTCCTGATCGTGACCGGCTGTCTGGCCCAGCGGTATCAGAGGGAAATCCTGACGGAGATTCCGGAGGTGGACGCGGTGCTGGGTACGACCTCCTGGGAGGAGATTGTGCCGGTGTTAAGAAATCTGCTGGCAGATGGAGAACACCATCCGGTTGCCTGCTTTCATCCCCTGGACGAGCCCGCGCCCAGGAACCGTCCCCGTACTCTGACTACCGGCGGCCATTACGCTTACCTAAAGATCGCCGAGGGCTGTGATAAGCGCTGTACCTACTGTATTATCCCAAGCCTTCGGGGGCCATACCGCAGCGTCCCCATGGAGGATTTGCTGAGGGAAGCGAAGGAGCTGGCGGATCAGGGAGTAAAGGAGCTGATTTTAGTGGCCCAGGAGACCACCCTTTACGGCCTGGATCTATATGGAAAGAAGAGCCTTCCAAAGCTTCTGCGGGGGCTGGCACAGATTCCGGGGATCTGGTGGATCCGGATTCAATACTGCTATCCGGAAGAGATTACGGAGGAACTGATCGATGTGATCTGCGAGGAGGAGAAGGTCTGTCACTATCTGGATATCCCCATCCAGCATGCCAGCGACCGGATCCTAAAGCGCATGGGAAGGAGGACCAATCAAGCGGAGCTTCGGGCGCTGATCGCCCGTCTGAGAGAGCGGATCCCAGATATTGCCCTGCGCACTACCCTGATCTCCGGCTTTCCCGGGGAAACTGAGGAAGATCACGAGATTCTCATGAACTTTGTGGACGAGATGGAATTTGAGCGTCTGGGAGTATTCCCCTACTCCGCTGAGGAGGATACGCCTGCATTTTCCTTCCCGGATCAGGTAGAGCAGGAGTTAAAGGAGAAGCGGCGGGACGAGATCATGGAGCTGCAGCAGGAAATCGCCTTTGAGAAATCCGAGTCCATGGTGGGACGGGTGCTGACGGTTTTGATCGAGGGCAAGGTGGTGGACGAGCCCGCCTACGTGGGCCGCACCTACATGGACGCCCCCGGTGTGGACGGACTAATTTTTGTCAATACGGGAGAGGAACTTTTGTCCGGCGACTTTGTGCGGGTTAAGGTAACCGGAGCCGCTGATTACGATTTGATAGGAGAGATCTGCGATGAATCTGCCCAATAAACTGACGATTTTA
The DNA here is from genome assembly GCA_944383785.1 of uncultured Enterocloster sp. GTDB lineage: Bacteria > Bacillota > Clostridia > Lachnospirales > Lachnospiraceae > Enterocloster. The sequence continues at coordinate 9,981 of CALWQV010000076.1, forward strand.
AGAGTGTGTATGATTCCATTTTTTGTGGCGGCGCTGCTCTGGGATGAGGGAGACAGCCAGACCATGCGGGTGATTGCCGATGTGATCTTTATTGCGGCCAGCCTGACGGACATGCTGGACGGAAAGATTGCCCGCAAATACAACCTGGTCACCAATTTTGGCAAATTTATGGATCCTTTGGCAGACAAGCTTTTGGTCTGCTCCGCCCTGATCTGCCTGATTGAGTTAGAGCAGCTTCCGGCCTGGGTGGTGATTATCATCATCAGCCGGGAATTTATCATCAGCGGATTCCGCCTGGTGGCTTCTGACAACGGCGTTGTTATCGCCGCAAGCTACTGGGGAAAATTTAAGACTGTATTCCAGATGGCAGCGGTGATCCTGCTGATTCTGGACCTGGATGTCTTGGAGCTTGTCAGTGAAATCGTGCTGGGAATCGCCGTGATTTTGACGGTTGTTTCCCTGGTGGATTATATTGTGAAAAATCATAAGGTTCTGACGGAAGGGAGCATGTGAGATGGAGACAGCGGTTGATTGCAGAGAAACTTCCCCCGAGGCGGACCTGGTAAGCCTGCTGATGGAAAGAGGGCTTACGATCTCCACTGCGGAAAGCTGCACCGGCGGCATGATCAGCGCCCGGCTGGTGAATATCCCCGGCGCGTCCCAGGTCTTTGAGCAGGGGATGGTCACTTATTCCAATGAAGCGAAGATGCGCCTTTTAGGCGTCAAAGAGGAAACGTTAAAAGAATTTGGGGCCGTCAGCCCCCAGACGGCAGAAGAGATGGCCGCCGGGGGAGCAAAGGCGGCGGGGACGGATCTGTGTCTTTCCGTTACCGGCATCGCGGGGCCTGGCGGAGGAAGCGCCGAGAAGCCCGTGGGCCTTGTTTACATGGCCTGCTGCCTGAAGGGACGGACAGTCACGGAGCGCTGGCAGTTTAGCGGAAGCCGGAAAGAGGTGCGGGAGCAGTCGGCCGTTAGGGCCATGGAGCTGGCCCGGCGGACCATTTTGGCGGATTCAAAAGAAGAAAGGGTTAAATAAGGGGGGAAATATGGGCAGACAAAAACAGATTTTTACGGCGGCCAGCCGTCTTTCCTATAACCGGATGGCGTTGAATTATTTTACCTGCTGCGAGATCTTTAAGGAAGATGGGAATAACTTGGAGGAAAGGGAGCTTTTTGAAGCCTTTAACGGGCTGATGGAACGGTTCCTTGAAGGTACGCTGACGGAAGAGGCGGTGGCTGCTTTAAGGGAAGATCTGATTTCGCAGATGCGGCACATTACCTATTACGCAGTAATTTTCCAGGTATACGAATATGTGATGAACCGCTTGGAGCCACGATTTATTCTCTTGAATATTCCAGAGCTTGATACTCCTGAAAAGCGAAGCCAGTGGGTGAGGCAGTATCTGTTCCAGGAAAATGGCCTGGAGACTTTAAATGAACGGGTTCGCAATGCTTTCAGCCAGCTGCCGGTGCGCCTGACCAACAGCCGCTTTTTTACCCTCATGCGCCAGGGAATGAGCGCTTACCAGGGAGGAAGTCAGGCGGATTTTGATTCGGCGCTGGAATATTTCAGGATTGAAGCTCTGCTGCAGCCGCAGCTGGAGCAATGGGAGCGGCATACGGAGATTCGGGAGATCTTCTGCCGGCTGCGGGGAGCGGATTACCGAAACATGGATGAAGCCGCCTTCCGGGCCATTTCCAGTGACCTGGAGGATGCAGGGATGCTGTTGAACCAGATTTCCGGACAGAATGTGCTTTTGATGGATCTTGTCAACGACCTTTATGCTTTGGTTCTGGCTCTTCCGGAGATTTCCCTGAACGCAGGCGAGTCGGCGCTGTTTCATTCGGTTCTCAGCCGCAGCCTTCAGCTGTTTCGAGATGAGGCGGCGGGGCGGGAGGTTATGGACCGGGAGGCGGAGATGCTTTTCGTTCCTCTTGAAGGCGGGCAGGAAGCGGCCTTTGCCCAGTGGGACAGTCTTCTGGACGAGGCGGAAGGGGATGAATTTTCTGCCGGCCTAACCGAGGATCAGCGCGGGAAGCTGGAAAAGCTGCGTCCGCTGCTTTCGTCCAGCACCTTTGCGCCTCTAAAGGGAGAGAAAGAGGCTTCGGACGCTTCCGTAAGCGAAGAAGAGTGGGAAGAAAAGGTTTCCCGTCTGGAGCAGGATCTGACGGCCTCCTGGAAGGGGCAGCCAAGGCGGGTCGTGCGGGGAATTATGGCGAGGCTTTTGGCGGAGCTTCCCCTGGTCTTTACCAGTCTGGATGAGATGGACGCCTACTTTTTGGGCAGTCTGGAAAGCTGCAGCGACGAGGGCGAGGCGATGATGTCCGTAAAGCTGCTGAGGGAACTGGACGAAATGGATGAATTGGACGATGACCACGAGGACTGGGAAGGCGGCTGGCTATGAGATGGTCTTCCCGCCTCTACTTGGGCAGGAAGGCGGAAGCGGCAGGGAAAGATCTGCTGGAAAAAATTGAAAAAAACGCCTTTCTTCCTAATACATATGTGATTACCGCACCCAAAACGGGGAATCATTTGTTTGAGATCAGTCCGGTGATGCTTTTAAGCGATTCTGAGCGGAAGGAGCTGCTGGTATACGGAGTGGCTTCCGGTTATCAAGAGGCCGCACAAACCGTGAGGCGGATGGTGGAGGATATGGTTCTTGCCACCGGCGGTTATGATTGGGACGCCTATTTGGAACAGCTAGGAGAATGAAATGGTTCAAATCCTGTTTCTTATTTTAAAAATCATAGGGATCCTGGCTCTTGTCCTTCTTGGACTGGCCCTTGGGGTGATTCTGTGCCTTTTGTTCGTCCCGGTGCGGTACCGGATTTCAGGGGCGTTTAAAGGACAGCTTCAGGCGGATTTTAAGGCTTCCTGGCTTCTGTCCATTCTTTCCCTGTGCGTTACCTACCGGGAAGCGTCCATGGAGGCGAAGCTTAAGCTTTTTGGCCTGACCCTTTGGCCCGGGAAAGAGAAGGACAGGGATACGGAGGATGAGGACGGCTTTGAGGACGGGAGGGCAGAGATTCTCCCCCCTACGGAAGCTTTTCATCAGGAGACGGAAGGGCCGGAGGATGAGCAGATCCCGCGGCAGGCCCGAAGGGGAGAGGCTGGGGAACAGAAAACCGGACCGGCCGCCGCGCCTGAACCGGTGGAAAGGCTTAATCCCTTTCGCCGGTTGATCCGCCGGATTCGCGGCTTCTTTCGAAAAATCAAGTTTGCAATTCTGGATTTTTATGATAAGCTTAAACATATAAAGGAAAATGCCGGAAGGATCATCCGCTGGCTTCAGGATGATAAAAACCGCGAGACGGTCCGTTTTTTGGCAGGCTGCTTAAGAGAAGCCCTGGGACAGATTGGCCCCAGGAAGGGACGGATCACCTTGACCTTCGGCTTTGAGGACCCATATTCCACCGGTCAGGTACTGGCCCTTGCCGGTCCCTTTTATCCACTTTACAGCCGGTTTGCCGATTTGAATCCGGTATTTGAAGATCGTTTCATTTTAGAAGGGGAGGGCGACGTCCGGGGAAGGATCCGGCTTTTTGGCCTGTTAAAAATCGGCTTAAAAGTCCGGCGCAACCGAAAGGCCTGGAATATGATCCGGCGGCTGAGGCAGGGATCGGGATGAGAAGGCCAAACATATGAATTAAAAGAGAGAAGAGGGCATAGCGATGGCAGAAAATCAGTTTTCCTCCACAATGGAAACTTTGTTTAAGGGGCTGGAGCAGTTTGTGACCAGCAAAACCGTAGTCGGACAGCCGGTACAGGCCGGGGATGTGACGATCATCCCTCTGATCGACGTGACCTGCGGCATGGGAGCCGGGGCTTTCGGGGAAGAGACGAAGAAGAAGCAGAGCGGGGGCGGCGGCATGAGTGCTAAGATGAGCCCCAGCGCTGTTTTGGTGGTCCAGGGCGGCGTAACCCGCCTGATCAATGTGAAAAATCAGGATGCGGTGACCAAGGTGATCGATATGGCTCCGGATCTGATCAATAAATTCCTGGGCGGGAAGCCTCCCGTCTCCGAGGAAGCTGCCCAGGCGGCTAAGGATACGGCGGCTGCTTACGACAGCGGCCAGTCTGAACACATGGATATTCCGGCGGAAAAGTAA
>CALWQV010000077.1 GCA_944383785.1 uncultured Enterocloster sp.
CGCCATGCCGGAAAACTCATCGTCCCCCACCACCTCCACCGAAGTATTTAACTTGCCTTCGGACAAGTCCCGGATGGCCTGGGAAATGTGCTCCATATAGCGGATGGAGGGCCCCTGAAGAAACAGCAGGGTTACGGAAAATAAACATATGCCAAAGAGCACGTAAATCAGCACCACCAGGGACTGGGAATTTAAAACCGCCTCAAGGAACCTTCCCTGCTGTCCCCGCTCCGTCAGGTAGCGGGCAATCATGGAAATATTGGCTACCAGGAAGATCTCCACCAGACAAGTGATAATGGCGCTGTAGACAATGTTCATCACAATTCTGGCATAATAGCGCCTGCTTACATCATTTTTCAATCTTATAACCTACTCCCCATACTGTGGTAATAATCTTGTTCTGCCGGGTATCCTCCTTCAGCTTTCCCCGCAGCCTCCGGATATGTACCATCACCGTGTTATTCGCCTCGTAGACCTTCTCGTTCCAAACCTTCTCAAAGATCTCATCCGTGCTGAAAACCCGGCCCGGATTGGAGGCCAGCAAAAATAAAATATCAAACTCTATGGGCGTCAGCTTAATCTCTTCGTCGTCCACAATCACCTTGTGGTTGTCCTTGTTGATCACCATTCCCTTAATGGAAATCTCATTCCCTACCTTATCGCGGGCAGCGCTGTTGGGATTCAACTGGGTATAACGCCTGAGCTGAGACTTCACCCGGGCAGTCAGCTCCAGAGGATTAAAGGGTTTTACCACATAATCGTCGGCCCCGGTTCCCAGTCCCAGGATCTTATCCAGATCCGTAGACTTGGCGCTGAGCATGATAATGGGGATATTATTGGTTTCCCGGATCTTCTTGCACATGTCCAGCCCGTTCATCCCTGGCATCATAATATCCAAAAGTACCAGATGAATATCCTCTTTTTCTAAAATCTCAAGTCCCTTAACAGCGTTCTCCGCCTTAAACACTTTATATCCGTCGCTGACCAGGTAAATCTCAATCAGGTCCGCGATCTCCTTCTCATCGTCTACCACCAGAATATTGATATCCGGCATCGTTATTTCCTCCTTCGATTCATCTCTTACTTTGGGATCATCTGTGTGTTTAAATCTACATCCCCCGAAATCCCCTCCACGCTTCCGGTATTGGAATACTGCCAAAATGTGAAATGGTAGGGCGTCTGGGGCAGCGGCTCATAGTCCGCGTACCAGATCGGATAAGCGGAAAGCCGCTCCAAGTCCAGTTCATATGCCTCCCATAAATTGTGGCCGTTGCTCCTATTTTATCACAAAACCCTTTCTTTTTCCTTACTTTTTTCATGAGATTTCGCGGGAATTTCTGTTACAGCTGGAATTTGACGTAAAAAAAGGCATCGCGGCCCTTCTTTGGGGGCGATGCCTTTTTGATTCTCTTCTCTTAAATTTTCTCCCGAAGTATCTCTGCCTTACATTCTCGGTCCTTCCGCTTTAAGGGGTTGTACCGACGCTCTCAATAGGCTTAAAAATCCTGGTCACCACCGGATCATCGGCCTTGCGCACCGCATCTGCGGCGGCTATTGCCTCTTTGCAGAACTGCAGCTGGGAGTTCACCAGCACCTTGCCCCGCTTATCCTCCTTCTCGTAGGTCCCGTCCGGCTGCAGGATATGGGCCTTTACATTGTCCTCCAGCTCCACCTGAAGGATGTGGATCACCTGCTCCTTTAAGCCCTCGTCCTCCACCGGGAACATGATCTCCACCCGGCGGTCCAGGTTTCTGGGCATCCAGTCTGCGCTTCCCATGTACACCTCCGGGCTCCCATCGTTGTGGAAATAGAAGATACGACTGTGCTCCAGGAAATTTCCCACGATGGAACGGACGGAGATATTCTCGCTTAAGCCCGGCACCCCGGCCTTTAAGCAGCAGATTCCCCGAACCACAAGCTCGATCTTAACTCCGGCGAAGGAGGCGTTGTAGAGGGCGGTGATAATCTCCTTGTCACACAGGGAATTCATCTTCGCCATGATATGGGCTTCCCTGCCCGCTCTGGCGTACTCCGCCTCCCGGTTGATCATCCGCAAAAAGCGCTTCCTAAGCCACAAAGGAGCTACCACCAAACGGTTCCATGCCAGGGGCTCCGAATAGCCGGAAAGCATATTGAAGACCGCCGTGGCATCCTCGCCGATCTGGGGATTGCAGGTGAGGATTCCGCAGTCCGTGTACAGCTTGGCGGTAGAGTCATTGTAGTTTCCGGTTCCCAGGTGAACGTAGCGGCGGATGCCGTCTTCCTCCCGGCGCACCACCAGGGTGATCTTGCTATGGGTCTTTAATCCCACCAGGCCGTAGATCACATGGCAGCCGGCCTTTTCCAGCTTCTTGGCCCAGTTAATATTATTTTCCTCGTCGAAGCGGGCCTTCAGCTCCACCAGCACCGACACCTGCTTGCCGTTGTCCGCCGCCTCCGCCAGAGCCGCGATAATGGGGGAATTGCCGCTGACCCGGTAAAGGGTCTGCTTGATGGCCAGCACCTCCGGGTCCCTGGCCGCATCCCGCACAAAGCGCACCACCGGGTCAAAGCTCTGGTATGGATGGTGAAGGAGAATATCCCCTTTGCGGATATTGGTGAAGAGATCGTCGTCGTTCATCAGGGCGGGAACCGGCTGAGGCGTGTAGCCCGGAGTCTTTAAGTGGTCAAAACCGGGCAGGCCGTACATCTTCATCAAAAAGGTCAGATCCAAGGGGCCGTTGATCTCAAAGATGTCTTGGCCGCTGATGGAAAGTTCCTTCTTTAGGATCTTTAACAGGCGCTTATCCATGTTGGACTCCACCTCCAGGCGGATGGCCTCGCCCCACTGGCGCTTCTTTAACTGCTTCTGGATTTCTTCCAGAAGATCCACTGCCTCCTCCTCATCGATGGTCAGATCGGCGTTTCGCATGATCCGGAAGGGATGGGAGGCGATAATGTCATAATTCAGGAACAGGGAGGCGATATTGCGCTCGATCACCTCCTCCAGAAGGATCACCTGCCGCAGGACCTTCCCCTCCTCCTGGGCCGGGGGAAGCTCCACAATCCTTGGAATCACCGAGGGCACCTGCACCATGGCAAATTCCAGCTCTCCCTCCTCATCCTTCTTCTTGCGAAGAAGCGCCGCCAGGTTCAGCGTCTTATTGCGGATCAGGGGAAATGGCCTGGAGGAATCAAATGCCATAGGCGTCAGCACCGGGTAAACATTCTCCTGGAAATACTGATCTACAAATGCTCCTTCCTCCTCATTCAAGTCCTCATGGGCCGTAATCACCCGCAGCCCGTTCTGGCGCAGCAAGGGCAGAAGGGAGCGGTTGTAAGTGGAATACTGCAGCTCCACCAGCTGATGGGTTTTCTCTGAGATAGCGTCAAGCTGTTGGGAGGGCGTCATTCCGGCGATATCCGGCTTAGTGTATTTTGCGTGAACCATGTCTTTTAAGGAGGCCACCCGCACCATGTAGAACTCGTCCAGGTTGGATTCTGTGATGCTTAAAAATTTCAGCCGTTCAAAGAGAGGGATCGTTTTGTCCCTGGCCTCGCTTAAGACCCGGTAGTTAAATTCCAGCCAGCTCAGCTCGCGATTTACATAATTCGCGGGATCCGCCCCAAAATCCGGCGTCCGTGCTCCCTCCTGCACAGCCGGACGGACCACCTGCTCCTGAACCTTCTCCACTTTCTTTACTTTCTTTTTTCCTTCCACTGCCGCCATGGCCTAGCTCCTCCTCTTCTGCTTTAATATGGGCCGTATTCCGAAGATCTCTTCAAAAAAGTCCGCCTTCTGGGCAAATGACTGGGCTTCCAGGGATATGTCCTCCTGACAGCCGGTGGTTACCACCAGCTCCCCATCCCGCACCATCATCCGGCAGTCCGCCAGTTTTCCTCTGTGCCCCCGGTCCATGGAGTTGGCAAGACGCAGGATCGCCGTCAGCTTGGCGATGCGGATGGTAATATCCGTCTGGCTCAGGCTGCTGTCCCCGCCGGGATGAAGCTCTCCCTCCAGCTGTACCTTATTGTAATCAAAATCGCGGATATTGTAGCGCACCACATTGGCGATGATTTCCCGCTCCAGATGGCTTAAGCCGATAATCTCTGTCGCCATAATAATATTGTAGGAGCACTCGTTGGAGTTGCGTATGCTGATAAACTTGCCGCAGCCGTGGAGAATGGCCGCGATCTGCAGCAGCAGCCGGTCCCGGCTTCCCAGGCCATGGTACTTTTTCGTGCTGTCAAAGATGGCCTTGGCGTACTGCTCCAGATATTGGTTATGGCTGATGTGGCACTTATAGCGCTTGGCCATGTTTCTGGAAGCCGCCAGAATATCATTTTCAAAATTGTGCCCTAGCTTCAGGATACGGTTGTCCTGGCCGTACTCCGCGGCAATTCCGTCGCAGAGGCGGATTCCCGGAAGCCAGAAAAGCTTGGCCCCTGTGATCTCCATCACCCGCTTGTACACCACCACCGCAGGCAGAAGCAGGGAGGCATACTCCGCCGTTACGCCGAAGCGCTCCTCCATCTGATCCAGGGTCATGCTGGTAAAGTTCTCATAAAACTGCCGGAGAACTCCCGCCTCCAGGCAGTCGCCGGCCACCCTCTGCCCCAGCTGCCGCAGCAGGTAGAGAATGTTTTCCCCGATGCCGATCAGGTTGGTGATCGGGCGGTCCTTCAAATACATCTTGCGGAAAGTAAAGAGCTCATTGTCCACGATCTCTTCAATCTGTTCCCGGCGGGCCTTAGCCGTAGCGGGAATCCGCTCCAGAAGGCTGCGGATCCGCAGAGCTCCCAGAGAGAGATTCTGAGTCGTCACCAGGGCGTCCTTATCAAAAAGCGAGATCTGGGCGCTGCCGTATCCCATATCCAGAATCGCCGTTCCCTCCTGGATGATGTTATTAAATTCCGCTGCCTTGGAGGCAATGGCCTTATAGCTGATGAGCCGCTGCTCCGAGTTGCTGATGATATGCACGTCCAGGCCCGTCCGAACCCGGATCTGATCCAGGACAATCTGGTTGTTTTTAGCCTCCCGCATAGCGCTGGTGGCATAAGCCCGATAATCCTTCACCTTGTAAGTATTCATAATCTGTACAAAGTCCTCCAGAATCCGGCACATCTCGTCCACCAGGCGGTAGCTGATCTTTCCTGTGCTGTAGGTGTCCCTTCCCAGCCCGATTACGTGGCGAACCTGGTCCACCCGCCTTAATCCGTTTCTTGCGGACAGCTCGTAAATTCCCAGCTCCAGCTCAAAGGAGCCGACTGCGATCGCCGCAAATGTTTGTACTGCCATATTTTTTCCTCCCCTGCCGGCGCCTGCCGGCTGTTCCGGCATTTGTAGTTCCAAACTGCTACATTTCAGTATAACTCATCAAGCAGCCCTCTGTCCTCAGCGAAAGTTAAATTCTAGGTAAAATTTATGTAAAATATCAGCGGGTCCCCAAAATATGGGTAATAAACTGAGCCGCCGTCCGCCCGGAAAGCCCTCCGTGGCTTAACTCCCACTTGTTGGCCTCGGCGTACAGCTCCTCCTCCGGCATATGGACATCGTGGCGCTCTGCCAGCACCTTTACGATCTTCTGGAACTCCCGCTTGTCCGGCGACCCATAATAGATGGTTACCCCAAACCGGGCGGCCAGGGACAGCTTCTCCTGAACGGTATCATTATTGTGAAGCTCATCGTCCAGCTCCCGTTTATCGCTGAATTTCTCCCGGATCAGGTGGCGGCGGTTGGATGTGGCGTAAACCAGCACATTTCTGGGACGCTTCCCCAGCCCCCCTTCCAGAATGGCCTTCAGGTACTTGTATTCCAGCTCATAATCCTCAAAGGACAAATCATCCATATAGATGATAAACTTGTAGTTGCGATCCTTAATCTGCTCCAGCACATCGGAAAGGGCCTTAAACTGGTGCTTGTATACCTCAATCATACGCAGCCCCCGTCCATAATATTCATTAAGCACCGCCTTCACGCTGGAGGACTTTCCTGTTCCCGCATCCCCGAACAGCAGGACATTGTTGGCCTCCTTCCCCTCCAGAAAGGCTTCCGTATTCTCCACCAGCTTCTTTTTCTGAAGCTCGTAGCCCACCAGATCCTTTAGATATACATGCTCCACATTGATGATGGGGTCAATGACCACCGGCCCATGCTCTTCCCGCTCAAGAATGCGGAATGCCTTGTTCAGGCCGAATTTTCCCACGCCGAATTCCCGGTAAAATTCCGCCGCCTGAGCCTGAAATTCCTCCGCCGTCCGGGCCTGCTCCAGCTGCACCGCCAGATTCACGATCCGGTCCCGGATCCTGCGATTAAATACCCGGCTGTCCGCCTGAGCCGGGCGGTAGTCGGCCAGTATCTCCCACACCCTGCCCCCAAGTCGGCGGATATCATAATCAAAAAGCTCCTTAAAAATCCGGAAATCCTCAAGGGCCAGGCTGTCCAGCGATCCCCCTGCCTTTCCCCGGATTTCGCAGGAAATGCTGTAGGCGTTTTCGTGATTGGCGATGCACAGCGCCAGAAAGCAGTGCCATAGATTCCCCTCCAGGCCGTATTTTGCCGCCAGTTCAATAAGCCGGTTGGCAAGGCTCCACACGTCCTCCTTTTTTCCATCGCTGTCCAAAGCCCCGTTCATCTCCATTAGCAGGTCTTCATAAGCCATATTTCGATAAAGTATCAGCTGATCGGTTTTCATCCTCCATCGCTCCCTTCTCAATTTCCAGCATATCCCTAGTAGGTTCCTAAAATCCGCAGGGAAGCCGCTTCCTCCGCGATTCCCTTTAAAGCGTTCTGTACCGCCGCTTCCTCCAGGGAGCCCTCGATATCCACAAAGAAGCGATATTCCCAGCTTCTCCCCTCAATAGGCCTGGATTCGATGCGCAGCATATTCACTTGGTTGTAAATAAAGTTTCCCAGCATATTGTACAGGGAGCCGCTGATATGAGGCGCTTCAAAGCAGAGGCTCACCTTTCCCGCATCCCGGCAATACACCGCTTTGGGGGAAATGATAATAAAGCGGGTCACATTGTTCTTATTATAATTAATGGCCGGCGCCAGCACCTTCAGGCCGTAAAGACTGCCCGCAATCTCGCTGGCTACGGCGGCCTGGTCAGCCTTTCCATCCGCAGTGATCTTGCGGGCCGCCACCGCCGTGTTCTCCACGCTGATCTGACTCCACTCCTTGTGGCTGTTCAGATATTCGCTGCACTGCATCAGCGCCTGGGGATGAGAATACACGGTCTTAATATCATCCAGCCGCGCCTGTGGAAGCCCCAGAAGAGCATGAGTCACCCGCAGCTGGGTTTCCGCCACAATATAGTTGGAATGCTTCATCAGCAGGTCATAGTTGTTGCTCACTGCCCCGGCGGAGGAATTCTCAATGGGAAGCACCGCGTAGTCGGCTCTTCCCTGCTCCACCTCCACCATGGCATCCTCCCAGCTGGGAACGTGATACATAGGCGTATCCGCTCCGAAAAACTGGATGGCCGCCCCGTGGCTGTAAGCGCCCTCCACCCCCTGATAAACCACCCGGACTCCTTCCTTTTTCAGGGAATCCACCGGGCAAAAGCCCAAATCCAAAGCCTTCCCGTGTTCCGCCAGATACTGGTACTGGCGCTTGCGGCCAATGGTCATCAGCTGCGTGAAAAGCTCCCGCACCGCCTGGCGGTTAAAGTCCCCTTCCGTCATTTTCTCCAGAGCCGCCAGCTTCTCCTTCTCCCTCTGGCCGTCGTAAACCGCCTTTCCCGAAGCCAGCTTGGACTTCGCCACGTCCATGCTCAGGGCCATACGCTCCTCAAACAGCCGGACCATCTGGGCATCGACCTCATCCAGCTGCTTCCTGATCTCAAGCAAATCCAGATTTTTCATATATACGCTCCTTTGTCATCCTTTATCGCCGTCACTTAAAAAATCCGGCCTTTTCGCCGGACTTTTTCGTCTTACGATTCTGCCTCCATCTCCCGCAGCATGGAGATAATCCTCTCCCTTGTATAAGCTCCTGAAAACTTCCGCTTGGAAGGCTCCAGCTCCTTTATATAAAAAGGCTCTCCGTACCGGATCACGACACGGCCCGGACGGATAAAGGGAATATGTTCCTCAAAAATCTCCGCCGTCCCCTTAATCGCCACCGGCACAATGGGGCAGCCGCTTTTTTCCGCGATCTTCATGCTTCCCTCATGGAATTCCAGAAGCTCCAGAAGTCCATTCTCATTGCGGGTCCCTTCTGGAAAGATCCAGACCGATACTCCCTCTTTAATCTGGGCAATGGCCGACAGAATGGTCTTTAACCCTTCCTTAATATTTTTCCGGTCCAGAAACAGGCAGTTTACATACTTCATCCAGGTGCGAAGCAGGGGATAGCGCAGCATCTCCTTCTTGGCCACAAAGCCCATCAGATCCGGAACCGTCACATAGCCGGTGAGAATATCAAAATACCCCCTATGGTTTCCCACATACATCACTGCCTGGCCCTGAGGGATATTCTCCCTGCCCTCTACGGTGATGCGCACCCCCGCGATTTTTAAAATCAGGCGGAAAACGCCCCGGATCACCTTCAGGCTAATCCTCTGCCGTCTCTTTGTATCGTAATGATCCACCACCCGCAGAATCAGCAGAAGCGGGATACTGAGAATCAAAAACAGCACCACGGTCAGCGCCACCAGAATAAATCTTAACATCGGTCCTCTCCTTTTCTTCAGTCCGTCCCCACAATTATATTAAAAGAGAACCGCAAATACAATACCTGATCGGCATGTTTTCATAAACTTTACACAGGCCGCTTGGAAAGCTGCTCAAAGAGCAGTCCTGTGCCAAACCACAAAGGGGCGAAGCCCAGACGGATTACCCCATCGATCTGATCCGGCCACAAAGAGTAGTCCCAGGGGCAGATTCCCAGCTGCTTTAAGCCCGTCCCGGTCAGGTATTCCACAGAAAAAATCAGCACCATATCCACAATCCCGTGAAAGATCAGCCGTAGCTCAGGTGAAGGATATCGGCCGCAGATTCCCTTAAAATTCCCCCCGGTCTTCCCCCGGCCCTCCAGCGCCTCCCAGATGGGAAGCAGCAGCGCACCCAGCCCGTAAATCGGAAACATAATCAGAGATGTCTGTCCCATCATCCGCAGGTCTCCCCGCATCAGGGACTCTGCGGCGGTAAATAGAATCTCCAGACACCAGCCGGCGATGCCGCAGCGTATGAAATTTTCGATTAAAAGCTTTCGGTTTTTACTGTCCATATGCTCTAGTATCGGAAGCTGTCCCTTTTTTCATACATGGCCTTTGGACAAAAGCTCCGCTTAAAGAAGGGGAGAAAGAAGGCGGCCAAGCCGTTCCTTAAAGCGCGTAATCACGCCCCTCCTCTGATAATCCTCCCTTGTCAGCTCCCTGCAGTAAGGCAGATCGTCCAGAAAAGCCTGCTCCAGCTGCCCGGTGACGCCGGAATCATAAACCACCGCGTTAACCTCAAAATTCAGTTTAAAGCTTCGGATATCCATATTGGCGGTTCCGCAGCAGCTGACGGCCCCGTCTACCATAACCGCCTTGGAATGAAGAAAACCGTTTTCATAAATATAGCAGCGAACGCCATAATTCAAAAGCTCCCCCGCATAGGCGCGGGTAGCCCCGTACACAAAGGGATGATCCGGCTTGCAGGGGATCATCAGGCACACCCGGACCCCGGATAAGGCCGCCGTTTTTAAGGCGGAAAGGACGGCAGCGTCCGGTATAAAATAGGGCGTCTGGATATAAATATGGCGTCTGGCTTTATAAAACAGCTCCAGATAATTGTTCCGCACATAGGGTTCCCTGGCATCAGGCCCGCTGGCAACAATCTGGATGGGAATCCCCTCTTCCCCGCCATTCCCCGGCTCCGTTTCAAAGTAGCCCGCCTTTTGAAACAGATTTTCCCCGGCCGCTTTATTCCAATCCAGGGCAAACAAAATCTGAAGGCCTGCCGCCGCGTCTCCCATGATTTCCAGGTGGGTATCCCGCCAATATCCAAAACGGGAATCCTTTGAGATATATTCCCGTCCGATGTTAAAGCCCCCTACAAATCCCACCCTCCCATCGATCACCGCGATCTTGCGGTGGTTGCGATAGTTTATCCGCAGATTCAGCCGTCCCGGAAGGACCGGGACAAAGGCGGCCACCTTCACACCGGCTGACCGCAGCTGCTCCCAGCGTTTTTGAGGCATAAACCTCCCGCCCATCCCGTCATAAAGGATCCGCACCTCCACCCCCTGCCGCGCCTTTTCCATCAAAATCGGAGCGATGGAGCCAAAGACCTCGTCATTTTTGATAATGTAATATTGGATGTGGATAAAGCGTCTGGCGGCCCGCAGCTGGCGGCCAAGCTCCGCAAATTTCGACCGTCCGTCGGTAAAAATCCTCACCTGGTTTCTATAGGTAAGAACCGCGCCCGCAGTCTCCAGATTGTAGCGGATCAGGCCGATGAAATCCTCCATGGTTTTCAAACTCTGTCCAAGCATTCAGATCCCTTCCTGTGGATATTCTACCGTAAGCCTCCCTTCCGAATTCCAGGTAAGCCTTACGCGGCAGTCCGGCGTGCGGTAGGTCAGCTGACTAAGATCTCCAGTGGCGATATCCACTACTACCGTTTCAATTCTGGCGTCCTCCTGCCCCAGGCTCATATAGTCTTCCAAAATGTTGCCCGGTTGGTCCAGTTCCAGGTTGATCAAAGGCAGAATATCTCTGGCCTTCAGCTCCCCTTCCTCCTGTCGGTCCAGGATATAAAGCCGGACCGCATCCGCCGTAATCTGCGCCTCTTCCAGAGCCGCCGCCCGCTTGGCGGAGCTGATCAGATTCTGAAAATGAGGAACCGCCGCAAGCATCAGTATAACCAGAATCGCCAAAACTATCGTCAGCTCCAGCAGGGTGTATCCTTTTTCCCGGCTTTTTTCTCTCATTGTGCCTGCGCGCTCCCTTCCCCTGTCCTGCCGTCATAGGTGCCGATATAGATTTTTCCGTTAATCTCTCCCTCCCAGGTGGCGGTGTCCGTATCCGGGTCATAGGTGCTCGCTTCCGTCTCATCCTCCTCCATCAAACCGGCTTCCACCATTTCATACTGAGCTTTTCCGAAGGTATAGGCCGACCTGGCGTTGGCTGCCGCCACCTCCCGCGCGGAGCGGTCCTGGATTCCCTGGTATGAGGGCACCGCCACCGCAGCCAAAATCGCTAAAATAGCGATGACGCAAATCAGTTCAATCAGCGTAAAACCCTTTGTATCCTTTCGTACCATATTCTATAGTTCCTTTCTCACTCAATAAAATAAACCAGCTTTTCCAGCTCCTCCATCGTCGTCTCGCCGGCCCGGACCATAGCCGTCCCCAAACTCTTAAGCCCCGGCCCTCCCTTTTCCCTGTGAAGGGCGCGGATCTTCTTTAACGGGGCTCCGGCAAGAATTAACTCCCGGATCGCTTCATCCACTTCCATCATTTCATATACTGCTCTTCTCCCCTGGAAGCCGCTGCCATAGCAGCGGGCGCATCCCTGTGCCCTCCAGAGCATCGGCCCTTCTTCGCTCCCCTCCGGTCCCGGCTCCCAAGGCTTCCGGCAGTAAGGGCACAGCACTTTTACAAGCCTCTGAGTGATCACCCCGATCAAAGCGGCAGATACAAGGTAAGGCTCCGCCTTTAAATCCAGCAGCCTGGTAACGGCGGAGGCGCAATCTCCCGTATGCAGGGTAGCCAGCACCAGATGCCCGGTAATGGCCGCCTGCAAGCTGATGCGGGCCGTTTCCTCATCCCGTATCTCACCCACCATAATCACATCCGGATCCTGGCGGAGAATCGCCCGCAGAGCCGCCGGAAAGGTAAGCCCCGCCCTGGGCTGGATCTGCAGCTGGTTTACCCCTGGAATCAGCTTTTCCACCGGATCCTCCGCCGTCATAATGTTAAGATTTCTCCGTGCCAACCGCTTCAAGGCTCCATACAAGGTGGTGGTCTTTCCGCTTCCGGTAGGCCCTGTAACCAGAATCAGCCCGTAGGGGGCTGCCAAAAGCCGATCAAACAGACGAATCTGCTGCGTAATCATCCCCATTTTCTCAGCCTCCAGAAGATGGTCGTCCCGCTTTGTATCCAAAAGCCGCAAAACCACTTTCTCTCCATAAACGCCCGGAAGGGTGGAAATTCTTAAATCCGCCCGGATCCCGCCCCGGCTGTAGCGGCACCTGCCGTCCTGGGGCATTGTTTTTATCGCAATATCCATATCGCCCATAATTTTCAAACGGGTGACCACCGCCCGGTGGGCCTCCACGGCCATAGACGCATAGGGCCGCAGCTCCCCGTTCACGCGCAGGCGGATCTCTAGCTTTTCCGGTCCCGGCTCCACATGAATATCACTGGCTCCACACTCGTAGGCCTGTTCAATCATTGCGCGGACCATTTTTACCACCGGAGCCTCCTCTTGCGTGCGCTCCCGTTTCTCTCCTGCAGCCCCGAAGGCCGCCTCCAGATCTACGTCTGCGGCAGCCTGACGCAACTCCTGGCTGCCGTAAACGGCATCAGTCCAGTCCAAAATCTGGCGTTCCAGGGCCAGAACAAACCTAGGGCTCATGCCCGCGGCGGCCTCAAGCTCTTCCTTTACCTCCTGCTTCGGCGGAGCGAAAACGGCAGTCAAAAGACATCCCTCCTGAAATCCGATGGGCAGCAGCCGGTACCGGAGGGCAAATAAGCCCGGAATCCGCCGGGCCGCCTCCGGATCAACCGGATACTGATCCAAATCCACAATCCGCAGGCCTCCATCCTCTGCCAGACAGGATAAAATCTCCTCCTCCCTCACATAGCCCAGCTCCACAAGCAGCTCCGAAAGCCTTCTGCCCGGCCGCTTAAGCCCCAGCGCCTTTGCTCTCCCAAGCTGTCCCTCTGTAATCCGTCCGTTTTTTAACAGCAGCTCTTCCACCAGGATCATCATTTACCCTTCTCCTCCTTCCTGTCCCAGGGCTATATCGTCCATAAAGGAAAAATGATATCCGTCCCATTCCACATCCGTCTCCACTTGAATGCCTCTTTCCTCCGGATTGGGCCTGATCCATACCTGGACCCGGTTCTCCTCCTCCCGGGCCAGTCCCTGAAGAAATATTTCCTCCCCTGTCTCCTCCTGCAAAAGTGCTCCAAGCCGTCCCTCTCCCCCGGCCGCCCTCCAGCACAGGGCCCTGTGGATGCTGACCGCTCTTGCCCTGGCCTTACTGCAAGCATGGTCCGCCGCCACAGACTTAAGACCTGCCTCTCCCAGGGTCATAAAGCCCACCCCCAGGATTGAAAGCAGCCCCAGCAGCAGGATCAGGACGCCCAGGCAGATGAAGAAGGCCACCGCCCCCCTCCGGCAAGCCTTGAAATTCCGGATATGCTCATCCGCCCCGCGGTTCTTACCAAACGTGTCTATTTTACCAAAGGCCCATCTTGGC
>CALWQV010000078.1 GCA_944383785.1 uncultured Enterocloster sp.
TTTTTGTACAATGACATCTCATGACCCCCTTTCATTCAAAACCCTTAAAGCTTTCTGTACTTCTCAATCTCCCTCTTCTGGAATACCTGTCCCTTCGTGTCGATTCCCACGATAACACGCAGGTCCTCCACATAAAGCTTTTTCACCGATTCCGTTCCCAGATCCTCGTAGGCCACTACTTCGCAGGTCTTTACCTGGTTGGAGATCATGGCGGAAGCGCCCCCGATGCTTAAGAGGTAAGCGCCGCCATACTCCTTGCAGAGATCCGCCACGTAATCCGCCCGGTCGCCCTTTCCAATCATAGCTACTAGGCCATGTTCAAAGGTCATTTTCACAAATCCGTCCATCCGCATGCTGGTGGTGGGGGCGATGGAGCCCATAGTTCTGCCCGGCTTTGTGGGACATGGGCCGGCATAGAAGATAATCTGCCCGTTCAAATCAATAGGAAGAGGCTTTCCCTCCTTTGTCAGCTGCTCAAAGCGCTTGTGGGCCGCATCGCGGGCCGTATAGATATATCCTGTCAGGTACAGAATGTCTCCGATTTCATACTTTGCCAATTCTTCCTTTGTCAAGGGCAGGGTTACTTTATATTCCTTCATATCTAAAACACCTCCTACTAAATGGTCTTGCTGGCATGGCGGCTGGCGTGGCACTGCAAATTTACCGCAACTGGCAGAGCTGTAATGTGGCAGGGATAATACTCAATATGGACGTCCAGAGCCGTTACGGTGCCGCCCATTCCCAAGGTTCCGATTCCGGTCTTATTGATCTCCTCCAAAAGCTCCTCCTCCAGCTTCGCATAGAGGGGCTTTGGATGGCGCTCCCCGATGGGCCTAAGCAGCGCCTTTTTTGCAATCCAGGTGCAGTAGTCCATAGTTCCGCCTACGCCTACGCCTACGATAATAGGAGGACAGGTCTTTCCGCCTGCATACTTGATGGTTTCCATCACAAAGCGCTTCACGCCCTCCGGCCCTTCGCCTGGAACCAGAGTGGTAAAGGCCCCCATATTCTCGCTGCCGCCGCCCTTTGGCATAACGGTGATGGTCACCTTGTCCCCTGGAACTATCTCCGTGTGGAGGATAGCCGGTGTGTTGTCGCCGGTATTCACCCGCTCCAGCGGGTCAGCCACCATAGACTTTCTTAAATAGCCGTCCCGGTAGCCCTGGCGCACGCCCTCGTTGACCGCATCCGTCATGGGCATCCCCTGCCATGTAATCTCCTGGCCAATCTCTAACAGCACCACGCAGGCGCCGGTATCATGGCAGCAGGCGATTCCTTCCTTTTTTGCATACTCCGCATTGTCAATCAGAAGTTTTAAGGTATCCCGGCTGTAAGGAGACTCTTCCTTCTTCAGGGCTTCCCTAAAAGCGTTCACCACATTGTCATCCAGCTCACAGCAGGCTTTGATCACCAGCTCTTTGATCTCCGGGATCAGTTCTTCCGTGTTCATGGTTCTCATCTGAATTTCCTCCTTTTTGGGGTTTTTGATTTCTTCTTCTCTCTGTCTATACAATAACATGAATCTAATATATAATCAATTTTATAGTTTTTATATATTCATAAATCTATTTTATATTATCTATTTGACTACGCCGACTAAAATCGCCGTAGCAATGATAACGATGTTGGTCACCGTCTGTACCGCCGCCGATCTGTTGCAGTAGCGATTCACATCCAGCTCTAAAAGCCCGGTGCCGATATGGGTTGTGGCAGTAAAGGGTGAGGAACCGGTTGCCAACGACATATTGCACACGAAGGGGGCGATCACATCGGTTCCTGCTAATCCGAACCGGGAGCCAATGGAAATCAGAACCGGATACATGGAATTGTAAATCTTATTCGGTATAAAGCGGATAACAATTACCATCGATGCCGCCAGGATAATGTGAATATACCTGGTTAAAAACTCCGGCACATTCGTCACAATCGAATTGGCCAAAGATTCCACCATGCCGGTTCCCTGGAAAATGCCGATAAAAAACGAAATTCCAATCAGCATCTGGACGGTTCCAAAAAATCTCCCGCCTGCCTTTGCAATCAGTTTTTGATGTACCTTTCCCGAGGGATAGTCTACCAAAATCGTAAGGGCGGCCGCCAGCACAAACACCAGATAGGAAGGCATAATCGATTTTACCAGAACTACAATAACTGCCACGAACAAAAGCAGGTTAAACCAAAACAGCCGGGGTCTTGCAAGCTCATTCTCCTTGCTCTCCCCTCCTTCATCGCTGCTCCAGTCAATCACCATCAGGCCGCCCTGCTTTTTATGCATATAACCAAAATAGATCCACTGAAGTACAATTGCCGGGATAAAACAGATTGATACAGGAATCAAACGGCTAGAAAGCTCCAGAGGGTCAACTCCGGCAAATACAGATGAATTAACCACCGCGATTCCCCATGGTACAAAGCACATGCCCGCAATCGCAGTCTGGGCGATAATCATAGCGGCATTGTGGTCAAATTTCATCTTTTTATAAATCGGCAGCATAATCGGAAATACGATCAGATAGGCAGTTGCCACCGTAGCGGTCAGCATACCAACTGCCGCAATCAAGGTTGTAATAACCATAACCAGATAAATATGAAGCTTTCCATGGGATAGTTTCAAAAGTCCCCGGATCAGGGTATCAAACATGCCCGTCTCGCCCAGCATCGTAAAATAAATCATCGCGAACAGGATCATATACCCTGCGGACTGCATAGATGTATTTACCTGTTTAAGGATCATTTCGCTTAGATCTGTAATACTAAATCCCAGCGCAAGCCCGCAGATCACCGGAACAATGCACAGGACAAAGGGCGACGGCATCCGCTTAAAAAATGAAGATGCGATAATCACTGCCACCATAATAATTGCGATCAATGTTGGATTCATCATTCTTCCTCCTCTTTTTTGTACTACATTGGGAAAACGGTCATAACCCAGAAAATGTTCACTGCCGACAGCAGAACCGCAGGCAGAACAGACTGCTTTAACTGTGTCTGCACATTATAGCCTCCCACATCCATAACCATAGGAATAGAAGCTGTTGCCATAGGCGTCATAAACGCGGTACAGCAGGCCGCCGCTACGAGGATCACCGGACCTACGCAGCTGACTCCCATGCTTTTGCACGCAAGAATCGCGATGGGCTGAAAAATCGCCATTACGGTACGGTTCTGCATAACCTGTGTTAAAAGGAAGGGAACCAGATAAAAAACAGCCCCTACCAAGTATGGATTTTCCAGATGATCCGCCGCTCTGGCAATGGCATCCCCTATAATCTGGCCGCCTCCCGTATTATCCAAGGCAGTGCCAACGCAAAGGCTTCCGGCAATCAAAAAGCCCAAATCCAGGGGAACCGCCCCAAAAGCCTCCTTGCTGGTAAGCACACCGGTAAGCACCATCAAAAGAGCCCCAATCAGCACAATTTCCCAGGTTGTAAGCGCTGCCAGATGAAGCTTTGTCAGAAGCTGGTTTAAAGGGGCGTTAAAGAGCAGGGCCGCCGTTACCAAAAAGAAAATCGCATACCCGCATTTTTCCTGAAGAGGCGGCAGAGGCTTGTTCCTGTTTTTCAAGGAAAATTCCTCGGCGCTTTTGGTAGCTGTCACCGGACGGTCCGGCGACAGCCGCCAGGCTACAAACGTATTATAAAAAATCAACAGAATCAGGGTCGGGAACCGTCCCATAAACAAATCCGTCGGAACTAACTGGTGCTGGACGTAGTCGTTGGCCGCAATATAACCGTTTACCTCCGCGTACATGGACAGACCGCCTCCCATTGGAAGGATACCGCAGGCCGCGATGCAGACCAAACCGACTCCAAAGATCACCTTACTTGGGTGAATATCCAGTTCTTCACAACAGGCTGTCACCAGGGGAGCCATAACGCAGAAGGCGGCGGCAGCCCCTCCCATAAAGGTAGCCGCCAAGATCGAGGCAAGGGTAAAGCCAAACATCACCTTCGGCAGGCTCCCCTTTGACATCGCTCCCACGCTCCGGCCAATGATTTTCACCGCCTGGGTTCTCTTAAATCCTTCAGAAACCACGAACATGCTTAAAACCATCACTACATTACTGTTTGAAAGATTCCCCAATGCCTCCTGAGGGGTAATGCAGCCGGTAATCAAAAACAGAACCATGCTTGTACAAGCCACTGTTCCCAGAGAATACCTTCCCCAGATATACCCAGCCACCGTCAGCAGGCAGATTAACAAACAAACGGTCAATAAGTTCATATCTTCTCCCCCTCAAAATATCCTTACAGCTTTTTGCCTCTGTAACACAATTTCCCCTCTTCGTCCCGGTAGAA
This sequence comes from uncultured Enterocloster sp., assembly GCA_944383785.1. Lineage (GTDB taxonomy): Bacteria > Bacillota > Clostridia > Lachnospirales > Lachnospiraceae > Enterocloster. The sequence continues at coordinate 4,296 of CALWQV010000078.1, forward strand.
TTGGCAGAAAAACTGATCGTAGCTGATCCAGCTTTCCTCCGGATAATTGGCATGGACCATATCGTCTACGACTCCCACTGTAAACATAGGTACTCCCTGGCTGTTCGGGTAGGAATACCAGGTAATAGGATAATCCGTCCATACCTGGACCGCCGCCTTGTCCAAACCGTACCGGCGGAATTTTTCCTCAATCATATTTCTAAAATCTTCTGATATGGCAAATGGAAGCCCCCAGCTTTCTCCTGTCCCAACCGTCAGCCTGTCCTTGGCGCCAAAAATCATCACACTGGCCGGGGCATCCTTACACCGCTCCCTTCTGATATAGGTTCTGGAAGGAGTATAAAGGGCAGACCAGGATACTGTCGCCGCAAACAGCTCTCCTGCGAACTCGCAGAGGGTATCCGCCATCAAACCGCCGGCGCTCTGGCCGCAGGCATAAATCCGTCCCTTGTCCACCGGAAGACGGCTTTCAATATCCGCAATCATGACGTGGAAAAAGCGAACGTCATCAATAGGCGTTTTGTCCAGCATTCCTTCCCATGTAGCCACATTTTTCAGCCCGCCCTTTTTCTGCTGGTAAACGCTGGCCTGGGGACATACCACAATAAATTTTCTCCGGTTTGCTACCTGATACATATTGGAAATGTCAAAGAACGTTTCCGCCGTCCCTCCGCGGCCATGCATCACAAATACCAGGGGCCATTTCTGATCCGGGCTGCAGCAATCCGGCACATATTCATACCATTCCCTGGTAAAGCCGTCTACCTGGCAAGTTTTTTTCTGGGCCCCGCACTGTACGGGATCTTTATAATACCGGAGAATCTTCTTCCCTTGTCCTCTGTGCCTTCTGGCCATGCCTATATAGGAAAACATTGTCTGAAGCCGCTGCAGGGAACATTCCGTATCCCCTACAGTCACGCGGACCTGGGCAATCTTCTCCTCATCCATCTCCAATGTCTGTCGGACCGGGTTAGGAAACCAGATGTAATCCGCATCTTTACTGGAAAAAACCTCTTCGCCGGAGTGATTGTTCATCCTCCAATATTCTGCTGCCATCCGGTTGCTCCCCTCCCAGCAGCCGACCGCCATCCAGACCGGAAGCTGCGTTCTTTCTGCGGCGATTTGAAGTTCGCCGTTTGCTCCCATTCCGGAAACCTGCCGGTCCGGTTCATTCCCAAAAAGGTTTTCTTCCACATCGCCTATGGTCATTAAGCCGCTCCACTCGCTGCTTCTTTTGCTGGCTGCCTGGTGGGCTACATTTGCCCCGTCCCCCAGGCCGCAGGCATAAAAATTATCCTGCATTGTCACGTAGTAATCCCTGGCCTGGGCCTCCACATACACCGCGTTCATGAAATCCGCGTCAGCTCCCGACAGATCCCATGCCTCCCCCTCCGGCGACAGCAAGAAAAGGAAAAGCTTTTTCTCATCTGCCAGCGCCCGAAGGCCGGACTGTTCCATATACTCCAGGCTGTCAACTCCCGATGGAAGGGCCGCCACAATGGCGGGCTGACAGTTGTGCATCTCTTCCGGTATGTAGGTAATAAAAGGCCTTTTCTTGTCTCCTACTGTGGTTTCCTGCTGAAAGCAGCCTGAAATCAGCACTTTTCCAAGATCGCCCGAATCAATCGGCATCTGATCCATATGGGGCGGCATCTGCTTTAACATCCATTTACCCATGTTTCATTCTCCTTTCCCTTAAACCATTCTCTACTTCTCAGCGTGGCTTCGTTTCAGACTTTACAATATCACGGAGTTCGTATATAATCAATTTTATAGATTTTATATAATCATAAGGTGAATTTATACTATGCAAAATGAATTTCTTTACATCTATACCGTTTACCAGGAGGGCAGTTTTTCAAAGGCTGCGGAAAAGCTTTACCTGACCCAGCCCGCTTTAAGCATCGCCATCCAAAAGATCGAAAGCAGTATCGGCATGCCCCTTTTTGACCGTTCCAAGCGCCCTCTGCAGCTCACTGCCGCCGGGGAGGCTTACATCGGCGCAATCAAGCAGATGCAGTATTTGGAACAGGATCTCAATCAGGAAATCCAGGATATCCGCAATCTGAACAAGGGAGTCCTGCGTCTGGGCTCTTCCCATTACCTGAATGCATTTATCCTTCCCTCTGTCCTGTCCGGTTTTACGAAAACTTATCCGGGAATTAGTCTGGAATTAGCAGAATACGGCTCTGACCAGATCAATACGCTCCTGGCAGAGCGAAAAATAGATATGACTTTTAGCTGTAATGAAATGTTTATGGAACATTATGAGCGCTATCCCGCTTTTCAGGATCATGTGCTGCTGGCGGTTCCTGCTTTCGATGAAATTAATGAGTCCCACAGACCCCAGCAAATGACAGCCGCGGACATCCTTGCCAGAAAGCATTTGTCTCCTGACTGTCCAACCGTATCGCTGGAGGACTTCGGCCAGCTGGAGTATATTCTTTTGGGCCCTGGCAATAACCTGCGGGACCGGGTTCTGCAGCTTTTTGAAGAAAGGCATATACAGCCTAAAGTCAAACTAACCTTGGCCCAGCTGGCTACCGCCCACGCCCTGGCCCAGCAGGGACTAGCGGCAGCCTTTACCTGCGACCGGCTGGTGTGCCAGCCGGCCGATGGGCTTTTCTACTATAAGCTGGATTCGCCTCTCATGGACCGTATGTTCTATGTGGTCCTTCCGGACCGGCGATATACTTCCCATGCCACGAAAATGTTTATTCAGTATTTTCTGGTAAACTTCATTTAATCATTCCGCTTCACAAATACCGGCATCCCAAAGACGGAATTCCCTGCGATATCCGTTGCCAGCACTCTGGCCCATTTCATACCCTTCGGAAATGCAATATGGATATCCTCTTTCCCATAGGGAGACGTATCGTCTTTGGGCAGGTCAATGGCCGTTACATGTTCTCCATCAGAATAGACCAGCTGAATGTAAGCCAGCGGATAGGTCCAGCTGAAGGTACAGTCGCAGCAGCCGTCGGTAATACTGCAGGATTCCAGAAGGATTTCCCCGGTAGAGTAGAAATGCTTGCCTTCTCGCAGCGCGTCGGTTAAGGCTTCCCAGTTATCAGAGTCAGGAAGTTTGTCAAGCTTTACATAAGTGCAGTTGGTCATGGGGTACATTTCCCAATCTTCTTCGCTTTCATCCACCTTGGTATAGGTGTCCAGCTCACTGATGATATATCGGGGACGGTCGCTCCAGTTGTTGATGTCATTCCAAACCCGCTCCGTGCGCCCGCTGATCATAGTGGGAACGGAATTGTCAGCCGGGAGCATCCTGCAGCCAATGCCAAACCAACGCTCGTCTTTGAACCAGCTCTCCTCCTTACAGTCATAGGGCAGGCCGTCGTTTGCCTTTGTATCGGGATGGGGCATCAGGATAAAACTATTTTCCCGGCGGCACATTTCCACAAAATCCTCATCTGATTTCAGGTGATAGTAGGTTCTTCCATCAGGCAGCTTTTCCGCAAACTCCTGGTCATCGTCACGCCACCTGGAATAAAGCAAAGGCTTGGATGGGAACAGCATGCAATGGAAGCGGATCAAAACCTTCTGTCCTGTGCGGTCTGCAATTTCCTCCGCCGGAACTACGAGAAAATCAGGGCTGCTGCAATATTTTGCCATGGTCTGGTAACGCTCCAGATCGGACTTGCGCCCTTCTTTATTATCATTGCAGCGTCCTTCGGCCCAGAAATCGCAGGGGGCAAAAATATCCATCCCCAGTTCCTTGATCAGCTTTTCCCAGGGACGCTCTTTTCTCTGATCCCTAAGCCATGCGGCCTGGGCGGCCACATGCATATGCGCTCCCAGCTTTTTGTATCCGGGCAGATCTCTTAAATGGTCAAAATTCGTATATTTCATAACCCTGGCCCGGGTGACGTATACGGAATCAGCGGAAGGCATGAAAAATACGGACATTCTCTGGATAGTTCCAGGCTTGGCGTTATATCCAGGCCAGCGAACATTAAAATGCTCCGGAGATTTGTTGTGGCGGATTCCGATTGCCATGGTGTCTTTTCCTGCCTGGCGGATATAATAATTGTTTCCAACAATATTCTCCGTCTGACCGCCCCAGAAAAAGCGGTGCGGAGAAGGGAATACAGCCACAGATCCGTTCGTCAGCCCTAAGGTTAAGGTTCTGCCTCTTGTATAGACTCTCTCCCTGTCCCGGTCAGGGCCGCTGTTGGTATGAAAACCCGGATTTTCGTAAATTTCCCTGCGTTTCGGAGACACATAGTAGAGTTTTCCAATTTCAAATCCATCGAGTCCGGCATGATAAAGGTAAGCTACTCCGTCCTCGTCCGTAGAAGCCACCGCCTCCATGCGGATCAGGTTTGTCCCCTCAAAGAAATTGAAATCACAGCCGCCTTTAAACTGGCCCAAAGTAAGACCGTCAAAGGATACCGTAGTATGATTCCCGGAAACCTTTACGGACATCTGAGTCGTATTCCATTCATGAACAGCCTCTTTCACATCCTTTTTGCTGAATGGGTCGTCGGAATAGGTATCCCACTGGTAGTCCGGCTTTTCGTCAGCGCCTACGGGCTTTTCCCGCTGAGGATTGTGGGTGGTGCGCTTTCCGGTTACCACCTTAAATTGAGGAGTCAGCATGTTCCCTACCAGGAACCACTGATGTTTTTTCTCATATCCTAATTCCACGATGCAAGGCTTTTGGTCAACAATTCCCATCTGGGCTTTCCACCTAAGGCCATCCTCGCCATTCCAATAAATGATTTGATTTTCCATATCTGATTTTGCCATATAAAAAGGCAAAGCCTCCTTCCTCTTGATTCTTATTGCTTTCAGTTATACTAAAGGATAAACCAGCGGTACGTACAAAACAAAAATAAGGAACCGAACCAGGGTGAATAAAATTCCCTGTTTAAAGTGCTGTTTTAATGAATATCCGCCGGATTCATAGGCCAAGGTCATTCCAGGTGCCGCAGCGGGGAACAGATAGCAGTTCGAGGAACCTTCCTGAGCGGAGAGCATCAGGGCGCGGGCATCATACCCGTTCTGTACGCTGATCAGGGCAGCCAAGGTTTTAAAGGCATTGCTTACCGCACTGTTGGATACAAACTGTGTCAGGATACAGCATACAAGATACATAAGTACCATGGTCATAACAGGGCTCATATTTCCGGTTGCCTGGTTGAAGAGATCGGCAAGCAGCACATCCGCACCAGTAGTTTTCAGGGCTGTTGCCAGCGGAAGAGTACCAATCGTAATGAAAATAACTGGATTGGCAACTGCTCGCATAGCATCACGGTCTGTAAGGATTCCTGAGAAGATCAGAACCAGAGCTGCCACAACAGAAGGCCACCAGGTGCTGTTTCCAGTCAAGGCACATGCCACAATTCCGATTACCATAATCGCAAATACTGCAACAACGATTTTTTCCTGGGTAGGGGAAAGAGTTCCGGCATCCTTCTTCTTTTTTGAAGCAGCTAAAGCAGCAGCTTTGGCGGTATCCTCCATTGTAGGAATATTGCCGTTATCCGGGGCAATTTTTACGGAAAGCCAAAGGATTAAAGGAATCATCACAATCATTAAGGGAATTTTTGCGGTCATAATGGTAAAGTAGCCCCATGTTCCGGTTCCGCCAAGATTTTCTACTATCGTATTGTTTGCAAGATAGGTTCCAGCATTTCCCCCGGTAGGAATAAATCCGGCCCAAAGCTGTGCAAGTATGGCAACCGGATAGACGAATTTACTTAATGGCCTTTTCTGTTCCGCACAGATGGCGGAGATCATTGGAAGCATCAGGGGAATTAAGGTAGCCGCATTAATAAAACATCCCAGCAGCAGGACAGGCACAGCCAAACCGCACATGATTTTAAAATCAGAGCTTCCTGGTTTAATTAAGGCTTTGCTCATACGGCTGATATAGCTAGTTTTATTGATCGCCGCGCTGACTACGAACATTGACCCCATCATAACAACAGAGCTGTTTAGCATTCCTCCCCAGGCATCTTTAAACTCAAGAACGCCCGTGATTTCCAAAGCAATAGGAATCATCATGGCTGCAACATGTATTTTTGCTATGCCTGTCAGAATGAGAACAATAAACAGAACAAACACAATTAATACGATTGCAATATCAGTTGTCATGTCATTTCTCTCTCCTTTGAATCATTTTTGTTATACAGATTGACAAGTTATCACAAAGCACACCGCGGCTATTTTTGTATCAAAAATATATAATGCAATGTGATATTCCGTAAAACTATGGTCATTATATACAAAATAGTATGGTTTGAGAAATGAATTAAACTGATGAAATATTAATAAAAGTGCTCAGCTACCCCAGTATGAATCAGATTTGAGAATTACGGTTATCATTCATTAGAAAATCGAATTTCACGAAATGCTTGAATACATTGAATCATTTCCGGTATCAGAGGATTCCTGTTATCTTCCCGATATGCAAGAACCAGGCGATCATTAATGGGATGATTAATATTAATTGGTATAGAGACGATCGAATCCATTGTTTCCCTAAAGCGCCTAAAAAGATTAAACGAAACAGCAACGGCAGAAGAATTCAGGATAATGTCCATTTGATATTTGGAATCATTGAACAAAAAAGACACTTTGGGCTTAAATCCTGCTTTGAGGCAATAATCGTAGGCAGCGTCCAATCTTCCATTTTCTCCAATCGAAAAAATCAGATCCTCCTGTTCAAGGTCAGGCAGGTCAAGAATCCGGTTTTTCGCAAGGCGGTGATGAGTATTCATAATCGCATAAAGGCCTTTTCTCGCAGCAATGGGAATGTAGTTTAAATCCTTAGCCGCATCCTCGGGAAGCATAATCATATCTAATTTGGAGACTGAAAATGCTTCTGCTGATAATTGATCGCTATAGAGACGTACCTTTGCATTAGGAAATTTCTGATGAAGGATTCCCAATGCATTAATCAGCGAATCACTTAAATCGGTAACGCCTATGCGCAGAGTCCCTTCTTCCAATAAAGAGCGATGAATAATAGACTGGGACTGGCTGTATAGGGACACTATTTTTTTTGCATAATCTAGATATACTCTGCCAGCTTCGCTTAAAGATACTGAATTCGTATTGCGGATAAAAAGTTTCTCCCCCACTTCATCTTCAAGGCCTGCAATGACTTTACTGAGAGCTGTTTGCGAGATATAGAGGTCTTTTGCCGCCTTTGAAAAATTTCTATATTCAGCTAATTTGATAAAATATTCCTGATCTTTTATATTCATCATCATCCTCCATATAAAAAATTGCCTCTGCAGATTGGCTGCTCTAATCTTTGCAGTGAGATAAACGATATTGCTTCAGCCAGTCTAAAAAAAACGAGCGTCTTCGTTCAAATCATCTCGCCAGGTAAGGCACAACGTTTGGCGATTTTGAATATCCGTACATTCCACCAAAGCGCAGTTGCAGGTAGAGGCCGCAAGCTTTAATTTCGTGTTATAGGAAAGTCCAATACCACATCCTGCTGACACCGCAGAGTACTTTGCGGCAGGAACGTCTACAATCAGAGAAATTTTGGGGGTAAATCCCGCACAGATACATTCCTGGTAGCACGGTTCATACTCCTCATGTTTTGCTCCCTTTAAAAATATAAAAAATTCCTCTCTTAACTCGTAAAGGCTAATTTTCTTGCGGGATGAGAGTGCATGGCTATTCGGAAGTACTGCGTAAAGTTTATCCTGTATATCAATGGAAATTTTATTTTTGCTGTTGACCATATGATTGTAAGTAAACACAAAATCAGCAGAAGTAAATGGCTCCGCCCCGCCAGCAAAGCTTTTGGATTTATAAATAAAGCAGTATTCTGGATGCGTTCTCGAAAATTCACTTATAACAGAAAAGAAATAGTCATTATAAGAGTCAACATCAACAGTGATAAATTTGGATGTTTTTCTGTGATTTTCAAGGCTGATCTGTGCAAGACTTTCCGTAAAAAGAAGCTCTTTTATCATTTTATATAAAAGTCTGCCCTGGTTATTTGGAAGCAAAGACTTACCGTTTCGAATAAAAAGCTCTGTTCCAAAGTCAGACTCCATTTTTTTAATAATACCAGTGACTGCCGGCTGAGTAATGTTCAGCTCTTTAGCAGCTTCTGAAAGATTCCCCTTTTCAACAACCTGCATAAACGTATTCATCTGTCTGCTGTTCACTGGTTCATCCCCCCCTCCGGAATATATTTATCTAAAGAATATTTCTAAATTATAGCATCTACATAATGCGAACGAAAGAGGAATCCTTTGATTTAAAGAGGCCGCCTGCAAAACGCAGGCAGCCTCCCTCTTTTTATTGATGCTTCTATTCTCTTACACCGGATAAGCCTTACTGTCCTTATCCGCAATGGTCTGATCCACCTTGGTCTGCTGAGCTTCACGGTAGATGAAGAA
>CALWQV010000079.1 GCA_944383785.1 uncultured Enterocloster sp.
CATTGGATAAAATAGCCGAGATATCCAAATTGAGTATAGAGGAAGTACGCATGCTTGCTTCCCAGAAAAACGCATAAATCTGATTGATACGTAAAAATGTGTGATTTCAGTGGGGCTGCCGGATATGGCGGCCCTTTTATGAATTTGAAAAAGGTATAGCGCTATTTATAAAATTTTGGAAAATGGTTTAGTAATTGGCATTTATTAAGAAGGGACTTTTTTGTGGATACCATTTTTAAAGCAGTAGTTTTCACAAGTCAAACATATTTGGAGGCAAAATTGAGTATTAGCAACAAACAATTGGAAGAATTATTGCAGTTAATGAAAAATATCCCATATTTAGTTAAATTTCAAGGAGAGAATCCCCAATACGCAAAGAATCTTATAGATATGGGGGAGTTGCATATGTGTTCAGCTCAATACTATATTGATGAAGAATTGGTCAGTGGGGTTCGTGGACAAGGTGATAAGTATGAAAATGAAGTTATGGGTTTTATACATATAGATATGGGATGCCCGATATATTGTATGTATGCAGTTTATGAATGCCAGTGCGATGATGAGTTTATTTGGGTTGATAAAAAGATTATTGAAGATTTTTGTCCGAGCGGAGGGTATATAACTGTCTGTGAAACTTTGCCGTTTATTAGGCAGTTTAATAGAATTTATACAAAAGGTTATGATGCAGGATTAGTAACATATGGAAATCGAAATGTTTCATTCGATATGCAATTATTGGGAAAACGCCAAACAGGTCATTTTTTCAAAAGACCAGATTTGAAATATCAGCAAGAATTCCGAATTGTTTTAGATGAAAAACTGAATGAGAAGGAATTGCCTGAGGATAGGCAAGTACTGGTTGCAAAAGATGGAAGAAGATTTTGGAGACCATATGAATATGGTTTTAAAAATTTCAATATTGGAGATATTACCAAATTTTCAAAGCAAGTAAAAACAACAGACTTGGAAGAATATGACACTGGATATAAAATTAAAATGTAAAATTTTATTAATTACGATATACACTTGAAAGGTAAAAGACTCCCCGCCAAGGCTGAAGTCTGCCTTTCTGGAATCTGTTTCACAGCCTCAACACATTGTGAGGTTTGTGTGAGGTTGGAGAGAAAAGAGTAACGTGGTACGGTAAAAGGATGGAGGAAAGGTTGATCTGGAAGGTTATATGTACACCCAGAGTGGCGATGAACGTAGGAACGGCATTGCCCTGACTATGTTTATAGCTTCAATTCAGAAGAAAACTATGAGTGCTTGAATTGCAGGAAACTACGTTATAATTGAAGGGGAGATCAGAGCGTATCCAATGGGTGCCTATGATTCTGCAATGTAGAAATTTTTGATAACGACAGGGAGGAGTGAAAATGTCCGACGAAAAACTTTACCGAATTAAAACTAAAGAAGGCGCCCATATCAATGAAAAAGTAAAGGATGATGGGTCAAGGGCTGCCATTCAGTTCGATAATGAAAATGGACTTCAAGGACCGGTTGACTTAGTCGAGGTGGATGAGGCTGAGTATATGAGAGAAGTATACGTTGAGGTTGAAAGGCAAGAACGTAGCTTTGGACAAGTGATTTTGGAAGACGTTGTAGCTCCTGCTGCCGCAGAGGCGTTAACGACTATTTTGCTAAGGGCAACTGAAGCTGGCATAAATACCTTAGGGAGCTGGATATCGCAAAAAGCTATTCCGTCAGCTAAAGTTAAAGTTGAGAGATCTATCGACAGTGTCTTTGAAGCGAGGCCTCCAAAGAATAAAGCCAAAGGTTCAGAGAAAAATACGGCGATTACCAGAAGACGAGAAAATAAGGCGGTTGAGACTAGTTTAAGGGAAAAAGATGAAGCAGCAGTTCATACTCAAGCTGAAGTTGATCAGATTGTGAATAACATGAAGTTCGCAGCTCTTTATCTTGCAGCAGGGATTAGGGAGTTGTCAAATACCGTCATTTTGGACGGAGAGATAGATCCGGAGCAGAGAATTGCTATGGAAGCCAAGCTTCGAGAACTATCCTCAGGAGATGTGACGAATACAATTGAATTTATGCTAGAAGAAAAAAATAGAGATATGCTGGATCAAGCCACAATTCAGCTTTTTGAGGCTTTTAAACATGAGGACCTTCATTGTTGAGGGCGATGCGGTGACGATCAGCCGATATGGATGATGACTATTGATATTCATCTCCGTCATCTATAATAAACTTACTTGAAAGGTAAGATGTTTGTGGGAGGTGATATACGGATATTGTGATTTGAAAAACAAATTGCGAAAATTGTAAAATATTCAGATTGTAAAGAAGAGGAGGAACTTACAATGAGAAAAAATTTCGGAGCAAAACCCTGGACCTATCCCCAGCCGGTATTTATCATCGGCAGCTATGATGAGGCGGGAAAAGCCAACGCCATGAACGCGGCATGGGGAGGCATCAGCTGCGATACGGAGCTGTGCATGTGCATCAGCGCCGGCCACAAGACCACGAAAAACATCCTGGCCCGGAAGGCTTTTACGGTGAGCATGGCTACTGCAGACCAGATGGAAGCCTGCGATTATGTGGGCATCGCTTCCGGCAACAATACGGAGGACAAGATGGAAAAAGCGGGATTTCACACACAGAAGGCGGAATTTGTGGACGCGCCGGTCATTTTGGAGTTGCCTATGACCTTGGAATGCCGGCTCATCAGCTATGATCCGGAAACCTGCCATCTGTTTGGGGAGATTGTCAATGTGAGCGCGGATGAAAGCATCCTCATAGAGGGGAAGATCGATGTGATGAAACTGGAGCCGATTACCTTTGACCCGGTGGCGAACGCCTACCATGTGATTGGAGAGAAGGTGGGAAATGCCTTTCAGGAGGGTAAAAAGAGGTACTGCTAATGAAAGAATATATAGCCCACAAGGAAAATGGACGAATCCAGACTTTGAAGGATCATTTGGAGGGAACCGCCTGCCTGGCTGAAAAGTTTGCAGAAAAGTTTGGAAAGGCGGACTGGGGATACTGCTGCGGTCTGCTCCACGACGTGGGAAAATACTCGGCGGAGTTTCAGAAGAAAATATGGGAAGATGGCAGTCAGATGGTAGATCATTCCACTGCAGGAGCCAAGCTTTGCCTGGAGGAGGGCGGGCTATACGGCTTTATGAGCTACTGTATTGCCGGACATCATGCGGGGCTGCCGGATACAGGGACTTCCGCAAGTCTGGGCGCTACGTTGGAAGGAAGAAAGAGAAAGCGGATACCAGACTACCAGGCGTATCGGAGTGAGATTAGGATTCCGCCTGTAAAGACGTTGCCCTTTGACTTCAAGGCAGTTTCAAACCCTGATTTTTCGATGAGCGTGTTTATTCGTATGCTGTACTCCTGTCTGGTGGATGCAGATTTCTTGGATACAGAGCGGTTTACCAAAGAGGGGAAAACTGAACGGAAGTCAGGCGAGCCATTAAACGTGCTTCTGAAAAGGCTGGAAAAGTATATTGGCGGCTGGCTGAGCAATAAAGATTTGGAAACGGTAAACGGCAGAAGGACGGAGATTTTACAGCACTGTCTTGACTGCGGTGAAATGGAGCGGGGCATGTTCCGCCTGACAGTTCCTACTGGCGGCGGGAAAACCATTGCTTCCCTGGCTTTTGCCCTGCGCCATGGAGCAGCCCGCCAGATGGACCGGGTAATTTATGTAATTCCATATACGAGCATCATTGAACAGAACGCGGCGGTATTCCGGAATATTTTAGGAGAGGAAAATGTTTTGGAGAACCATTGTAATGTGGATTATGATGGTTCGGAAGAGTTGAAGTCCATGCAGCTGGCAGCTGAAAACTGGGACAAGCCAGTGGTGGTGACGACCAATGTACAATTTTTCGAGTCTCTTTTTTCGAATCGATCTTCACGCTGCAGAAAACTGCACAATATTGCAAACAGCGTGATTATCTTTGATGAGGCGCAGATGCTTCCGGGAGAATATTTGAAGCCCTGTACGGCCATGATGGAGGAACTGGTTCAGAATTACCGTTCCACGATTGTCCTGTGTACGGCGACTCAGCCGACCCTGGACTCCTTTTTCCCGGCTCATCGGAATATAACGGAGTTGTGTCCGAGAATGGAGGATCAATTTCGCTTTTTTGAGAGAACCAGACTGAACCACATCGGGAAGATAACCGAGGAAGAGTTGGTTGCGAGGCTGTCTGGTGAGAGCCAGGCACTATGTATTGTGAATACCAGGAAACGAGCGCAATCTCTTTACCAGAGTCTGAGAGGCGAGGGAATTTACCATCTATCTACGACTATGTATCCACGGCACAGACGGAAGATTTTGGAAGCAATCAGAAGTCGGCTGAAAGACGGTGAAAAATGCATTGTGATATCAACCAGCTTGGTGGAGGCAGGCGTTGATCTGGATTTTCGGAAGGTGTACCGGCAGCTGGCGGGAGTTGATTCCATGATTCAAGCAGCAGGCAGGTGCAATCGAGAAGGAAAGCGCAGCGCAGATGAGAGCTTGGTACAGGTTTTTCAATTTGAAGAGAAAGATTATATCCCGGGACAGCGGCAGCAAATGGATGTGACAAAAATGCTGCTTACAGAAGGGTGGGATCTGTCCTCTTTGGAATGTGTGGAAGAATATTTTAAGCGTCTATATCATTTCCGGGGAGAGGGACTGGATCAGAAACATATTTTGGATGAGTTTTCTGGGAAAATTTACAATTTCAATAAAGTGGGGAAAGAATTTCGCCTTATTGAGAACAAGACAATAACAATTTTTGTAAACCGGGAGCCTGAAGCGGCAGAGGTGCTTTCTCAGATCGAATATGGAGGGCTTACCAAGTCGGCTATGCGAAAAGCAGGACAGTTTTGCATTCAGGTCTATGAACAGGACTTTGCAAAGCTTTATGGCGAAGGAATGGTAAGAGCAGTCTCGGAGGATGCAAAGGACTTTTATCAGCTGACAGATGAAGCGCAGTATAAAGAGGATTTGGGATTAGACTTGGAAGTGGAAGCGGGAAAAGCGCTAATTTTGTAAGAGGATGGCAGCGGGAGAAGAGAAGAAGATCTCTGCACCGCTGCCATCTTGCATCATCGATAAAATTAATATTTCAACCCACAGGTTACCCTGACCATATGAAATAGTATAAACGAATTGACTTGAAAATTCTAGCTGAATTTTGAGTTGATTAAATATTGATTCATTAAATTTATAAATGAATAAAAAGCCTTGCACCTGTTTTGTTTATATGGTATTATTATGCTAAAAGTAAGTAAATAGATAAAATAGACTATAATTATTAAGAAAATAATTTCAAAAAGAGGAATTTATATGATTTTATATCATGGCAGCAGGGAAGTGGTAGAGTATCCTGAAATCAGAAAATCAAAATTTAATAAAGACTTTTACTTTGGTTTTTATTGTACCCAATATAAGGACCAGGCTCAGCGCTGGGCCTCCCGCTATGGTCAGGATGGATATGTGAGCTACTATGAGTATATACCTAGGGATAGCCTGCATTATTTAGTATTTCCGGAGATGACAGAAGAGTGGCTAGATTTCATTATCAGCTGCCGCAGAGGGATATCACACGCTTATGATATTGTAGAGGGGCCTATGGCAGATGATACGATTTACAATTATATACAAAACTATATGGATGGGAAGATCAGCAGGGCAGCATTTTGGGAGCTAGCCAAGTTTAGGTATCCTACGCATCAGATTAGTTTTCATTCAATTTCTGCCCTTGACACATTAACATTTATAGGAAGCGAGGCTGTCTATGGGAGCAAAAAATAACAATAATCTATTTTTTACATGTAGTTTAATTGAATATATTGGAAGAAGCGTGAAAAGAACCAGGAGAGAAGTGGCGGATTTTTTGGGAAAAGACAGAATCAGTCGGATCTATGAATATGCGGATGTATTCCACTGTGAACCGATCGAAAAAGTAGCGGATGAACTGATTGAAGAGAGCGGGATGTCGGAGGGCGATTTTGACAATGTAAAAGCCTGCCGGTATTTAGTTCCGGATTATTGGGATATTGGGGAGGTTTATGAGCGCTTGATTGAGGATGCCTATCCGGATGAAAAGATTGTAGAGGGCATCTGGGAAGTATACCATTCCTGGATTGACGCTCATATATCGGATTATAATACAGATTTTTATTATCAGTTCCGCGAGTATATCGCGGTCTGCTACGAGGAGGGAGAGATTTTATGAAGCTGCAAAAGAAAGGGGAAATTCGATGGGAATGGGAGTGAAGATAAGAGTGTGGGGAGATTTCGCCCTATTCAGCAGGCCGGAGATGAAGGTGGAACGGTGCTCCTATGACGTCATTACGCCTTCCGCCGCCAGGGGAATTTTGGAAGCGGTCTATTGGCATCCGGGCCTGCGCTGGGTGGTGGATAAAATCTACGTAAAAAAGCCAATCCGGTTTACCAGCGTCCGGCGAAATGAGGTAAAGAGTAAGATCCTGGCAAGCGCGCTGCTTCAGGCATACAATGGGGGAAGTAAGGAGCCTTATATTAGTACAAAAGAGGATATTGTCCAGAGAGCGTCCCTGTTGCTTCGGGATGTGGAGTATGTAATAGAAGCTCATTTCGATATGACAGACCGGGCAAACGCTGCGGATAATCCGGGAAAGTTTAAGGATATCATTATGCGCCGTTTAAGAAGAGGGGAATGCTATCATATGCCTTATCTCGGCTGCCGGGAGTTTCCGGCGAATGTGTGTCTGTGCGAAGAGACGGATATTCGGACCGCTTATGAAGAAGTGGAAGAGAAAGATTTAGGGTTCATGCTGTTTGATCTGGACTATAGCGACCGGGAAAACATTCAGCCTATATTTTTCAGGGCTGTGATGCGGCGCGGTGTAATCGATTTAAGGAATTGTGAGGTGGTGCGATGATTCTGCAGGCACTGGTACAGCACTATGAAAATCTGGCGGCTAAAGGGAAGGTATCCAGAGAGGGGTGGTGTCAGGCAAAGGTTTCTTACGGGATCAATCTGGCAGAGGACGGAAGAGTTATGGGGATTGTTTCCCTGAAACAAAAAGAAATAAAGGGCAAAAAGGAGTTTATGGTTCCTCAGCCTCTTAGAGTTCCGGAGATGGTGACCCGCTCTTCCGGGGTGGCTGCGAACTTTTTGTGTGATAATTCCAAGTACTTGTTGGGAATTGATGTGGAGGGGACAAATTCACGGGTTTTGGATTGTTTTCAGGCAGCAAAGAAGCGACATCTAAAGCTGTTAGCTGGCGTGGAAGGAAGGATGAGCCAGTCTGTCCGGCTCTTTTTTGAATACTGGGAGCCGGAAAGAGCGATGGAGTGTGAAGCGATCCGCGACAGCTGGGAGGAAATTACGGAAGGGGGAAATCTGATCTTCTGTATGGGAATGAAATATGCCCAGGATGATCCGGCGATTCAGAAAGCCTGGGAACAGGACAGCGTAAATTCTGCGGAGGGGCCTGAAGGGGTTTGTTTGGTTACTGGTGAACGAACCCAAATTTGCAGAATTCACCGGACGATCAAGGGAATCCCGGGGGCGCAGGCCAGTGGAGCTGCTTTGGTCTCCTTTAATGCGCCGGCATTTGAGTCTTATGGCAAAGAGCAGAGCTTCAATGCCCCGGTGGGAAGGTATGCTCAATTTGCCTATACAACAGCTCTTAATGATCTTTTAAGCCATAGGGAATATACCTTTCAGTTAGGAGATTCCATGGTAGTATTCTGGGCGGAGAGCGGGGAAGAAGAGTGCCAGGAAGCTTTTTTCATGTCAGTTGAGGCAAAACCGGACAATCAGGAGACGATTCGAGATATTTTTGAGGATTTGAGAAATCACAGACCAATCCGAATACATGGGATTGACCTGAATCCAGACCAAAAATTTTATATATTGGCTTTGGCTCCCAACGCGGCCAGGCTCTCGGTTCGCTTTTTTTATGAAAATTCTTTTGGAGCGATACTGGAGAATCTTTTTAGGCATTACCAGCGGATGCAGATGATAAAGCCTGCATGGGAAACGCGGGAATATCTGGGAATCCGCGACCTGCTGCTGGAAACGGTAAACCAGAAGTCCAAGGATAAATCGCCGATTCCCAACATGGCGGCGCTGGTATTGCAGGCAATCCTTTCAGGAAGCTGCTATCCGGCCAGCCTGTATACGGATACGCTGATCCGCATCCGGGCGGAACAAGGCAGGATGACCTGGGGAAGAGCAGGCATTTTGAAAGCATACTTGATTCAAAATTACCATTGGAAGGAAGGAGAAGGTTATATGGGACTGTACGAGGACAGCATGGAGGCGGCCTATGTGCTGGGGCGGATTTTTGCGGTTTTAGAAGCTGTACAACAGGAAGCCAATCCAGGACTTAATACGACGATTCGTGACCGGTATTTTAATTCGGCTTGTGCCGCGCCGGCCTCCGTTTTCCCGGTGTTAATTCGATTGAAAAACAGCCACATGAAAAAGCTGGAACGGGATAAGGCTGGGGCTAAAGTTTACTATGAAAGGCTGCTGACGGAGCTGATGGGAAGATTAAAGTATTTTCCGAATCGTTTGACGTTGGAAGAGCAGGGGCAGTTTGATCTGGGATACTACCACCAGATGCAGAAACGATATGAAAAGAGGGAGGAACAATAGATGAGCGCTGTGATAAAAAATCGGTATGAGTTTGTGATTTTATTCGATGTGGAGAATGGAAATCCCAATGGAGATCCAGATGCGGGGAATATGCCCAGAATCGATCCGGAAAGCGGGCTGGGTCTGGTAACGGATGTATGCCTAAAGCGGAAGATACGCAATTATGTGGAGACAGTGAAGGAGAATGAGAAAGGATATAAGATTTACATTCGGGAGGATGTGCCTTTAAATCGAAGTGATCGAGAGGCCTGCCAAGAAGTGGGAATTACTGAGACAGATGATAAAAAGCAGACAGAGGCTTTAAAGAAGCTAAAGAAAAGTGATCCGGATGTGGATATTAAGCTGAGGGACTATATGTGCCGAGAATTTTTTGATATTCGGACCTTCGGAGCGGTGATGACCACATTTGTCAAGGCTTCTTTAAACTGCGGTCAGGTGAGGGGACCGGTGCAGATTGGATTTGCCAGGAGCATTGATCCGATTATTAGTCAGGAGGTTACGATCACTCGTGTGGCAATCACTACGGAGAAAGATGCAGAGAACAAAAATACGGAAATGGGCCGCAAGAACATTGTTCCATACGGTCTGTATCGGGCGGAGGGGTATATCTCCGCTAACCTGGCCCGCAAGGTGACGGGATTTTCGGAGGAGGATCTCGAGCTTTTGTGGGAGGCGATTCTCAATATGTTTGAGCATGACCATTCGGCGGCCAGAGGGAAGATGGCTGTTCGGGAGCTGATTGTTTTTAAACATAGTAAAGAGCTGGGGGATTGCCCGGCTTACAAGCTTTTTGATGCGGTTGAGATCAAGAAGAATGAAGAGGTGAAATACCCTAGGCGTTACCAGGATTACTCAGTGGTAATTCATGAAAATCAGATACCGGAATCAGTGAAAGTGAGAAGGATGGTTTAAATGAATGGGGTATGCGGAAGATGACTATTTAATGATTTCTGGGATTCAGCATTTTAAGTTTTGCAGACGGCAGTGGGCATTAATTCATATTGAACAGCAGTGGGAGGAAAACGTCCATACTGTAGTGGGAGAATTAATGCACAAGAGAGCGCATGATCCGGAACTTGTCCAAAAAAGGAAGGGGCTCATCGTTGCCAGAGCCCTTCCTGTCGCGTCCAGAGAGATGGGTGTCAGCGGTGTGTGCGATATAGTGGAGTTTCAGCAGAATGAGGATGGCATCCGGCTTTATGGGCACAGAGGCTTATATTCCATTTACCCGATTGAGTATAAAAAGGGAAAGCCGAAGTTAACGGATGAAGATCGTTTGCAGCTGGCGGCCCAGGCGATGTGTTTGGAGGAAATGTTTTCGGCCGGGGTGCCGGAGGGGGCAGTCTTTTACGGAGAAACCAGGCGGAGGGAGACTGTGAAAATTACACAGGAGCTGCGCCAGGAGGTGAAAGACTGCTTTCGAGAGATGCATGGATATTATGAACGGCGCTATACTCCTAAAGTAAAGTGGAGTAAGGCATGTAATGCCTGTTCTTTGAAGGAGATTTGCATACCAAAATTAGGGAAAGCCGTTTCTGTGAAATCCTATATTGCCCGGATGTTGGAGGAGAAGGAAACATGAGGAAGCTGTTGAATACATTATATGTAACCTCGGAAAATAGTTATTTGGCGTTGGATGGGGAGAATGTGGTTGTTTTCGATGGGCAGGCAGAGATTGGACGCCTCCCTCTCCACAATTTAGATGGAATTGTTTCCTTCGGATATAGAGGAACCAGCCCGGCTTTGATGGGGGCATGCGTAGAACGAAATGTTTCATTGTGCTATCTGACACCTCAAGGGAAATTTTTGGCGAGAATCTCGGGAAAAATCAGGGGAAATGTGGCTTTAAGACAACAGCAGTATGACAGCAGCCGGGACACGGCAGTTAGTCTGGAAATCGCGAAGAACTGTATTTTGGGAAAGGTTTATAATAGCCGTTGGGTTCTGGAACGGGCAATTCGCGATCATCGGCTGCAGATTGATGTGGAGCGGGTGAGAGGAGCTAGTATGTTCCTCAAAAATTCTCTGGCTTTAATTCAGAACAGCCAGACGAAGGAACAGCTTCGGGGATATGAAGGGGAGGCGGCCAGTATTTATTTTGGAATATTGGATCAGCTTATCCTACAGCAAAAGAAGGAGTTTGTTTTTCAAGGGAGAAATAAACGACCTCCGCAGGACCCGGTAAATGCCCTCCTTTCCTTTGCGTATACTTTACTGACGAATACCATTACCTCGGCTCTGGAAACGGTGGGCCTGGATCCTTATGTAGGATATCTCCATACGGACCGGCCGGGGAGAGCCTCTTTATCGCTGGATTTGATTGAAGAATTTCGGGCAGTTTTAGCAGATCGTTTTGTCCTTTCCCTGATTAATCGGAAAATGATTACAGGGAAGGAGTTTAAGAAACAGGAAAATGGCGCGGTGCGGATGGACGATGAAGCGCGCAAGCGGGTGCTGGTGGAGTGGCAGAACCGAAAGAAGGAAGTTATTACTCATCCATATTTGCAGGAAAAAGTGGAATGGGGGATGGTTCCTTATGTACAGGCAATGTTGCTGGCCCGTTATTTACGCGGAGATCTGGACGGATATCCCGTTTTCCTGTGGAAATGAGGTGAGGATTTGCTGATTCTTATTACTTATGATGTCAATACGGAAACCGCTGCGGGGAGAAAAAGATTGAGGCAGGTAGCGAAGCAGTGTGTGAATTATGGAAGGCGGGTTCAGAACTCGGTGTTTGAGTGCATTCTGGATCAGGCGCAGTGCGTAGCCTTAAAAGCAACGCTTACGAAAATCATTGATGAAAATGTAGATAGTCTTCGATTTTATTATTTAGGAAATAAATATCAGGCAAAGGTGGAACATGTGGGCGTGGACAGAGGAATTGCAGCGGACCAGGTATTAATCCTATAAAAAGCAGGTGCGAATCGTAAGCGTACATAAAAAAATCGGGGGATTCGCACCAAAAAAACTATACAAAATCGAAGCCAGGGCTGGACAAATAAAGGGAGAGGAAGGGGAGTGGAAGGGATAAATTGGTGATTTAAAACAAAAATATAGATTTGTTTTGGTTATAATTGCTGTCGCTCCCCTTGCGGGAGCGTGGATTGAAATAATTTTTCAATGTAGGTGCGAAGGCGAAAATACGGTCGCTCCCCTTGCGGGAGCGTGGATTGAAATAAATGGTGCATTGGCTGGAACATCATCAGTATAGTGTCGCTCCCCTTGCGGGAGCGTGGATTGAAATTGGCGCTTATGTTGTGGATGGCATTGTGCAGACGCGTCGCTCCCCTTGCGGGAGCGTGGATTGAAATAAAGTCAAATTAACAACATGAACAACATAATAGGTCGCTCCCCTTGCGGGAGCGTGGATTGAAATACAAGAATATAGAAATTTTGCTTATGTTGCTGGTCGCTCCCCTTGCGGGAGCGTGGATTGAAATTTGGGACAGGGAATCATAGAGGAACATCAGATTGAGTCGCTCCCCTTGCGGGAGCGTGGATTGAAATGCAAACAGCTCCGCAAGCCTAGCAGTATCCAAAGAGTCGCTCCCCTTGCGGGAGCGTGGATTGAAATATAAGAGTATGAACGGTTATACACCAAAAGAAGGGGTCGCTCCCCTTGCGGGAGCGTGGATTGAAATCTACTCCCATTGTTTCACCTTCCCACAACCAAAATAGTCGCTCCCCTTGCGGGAGCGTGGATTGAAATACTGAGCACAATGGGGGAAATCCAAGACCAAATTGGTCGCTCCCCTTGCGGGAGCGTGGATTGAAATATATGATTGATATGGCGATGGCAAAGGCTTTGGGTCGCTCCCCTTGCGGGAGCGTGGATTGAAATTCCTGGTACATATCGGTGTATAAATGCAGCAACCGCGTCGCTCCCCTTGCGGGAGCGTGGATTGAAATGCGATCGCATCGATCAGCGTTTGAGCCACTACCCGTCGCTCCCCTTGCGGGAGCGTGGATTGAAATGTAGGGAAGGGGAGTGGAACCTATGTTTATCATGGGTCGCTCCCCTTGCGGGGGCGTGGATTGAAATATACAACAACGGA
>CALWQV010000080.1 GCA_944383785.1 uncultured Enterocloster sp.
TGTCCAGAGATATGCTGTGATCGTGGGTGAAGAGGGCCTTTACAAACTGATAGGTGGGCATGAAGTTGTCGAAGCCGATCAGGGGAATGGCGTTCTGTACCCGGGGATCGTGGGCGTCAAAGGTAATGATGTTCTCCACGCCCATGGTAGCCAGCTCTTCTAAGGCCATGGCGCAGTCTAAGGATTCCCGCTTGCTGCGCTTATGCTGGCGGCTTTCATATAAGAAAGGCATGATTACGTTTACCCGGTGGGCGGTGGAGACGCAGGCTCCCACGGCCCTCTTTAAGTTCTGGAAATGATCGTCGGGGGACATGTGGTTGGTGTGGCCGAACATGGAATAGGTAAGGCTGTAGTTGGTCACATCCGCCATGACGAATACATCGGTACCCCGGACCGATTCGTTAATCACCGCCTTGGCCTCTCCTGTGCCGAAACGGGGGCAAAAAAAATCCAGCAGATAGGAATCCACATCATAACCGCGATAGTGAAGGTCCTCCTGTCTGCGCTTCAATTCCTCGATATCATTTCTGCGGAACTGGACAATGTGGTCGTTGACCTGGGCGGCCAGTTCCCTGCAGCTTTCCAGAGCGGCGATTTTTAAGGGCGCTACCGGAAGAGAGTCGTTAAAAACATAATCGTTTGCCATGAGAGCGTGCTCCTTTGAGACTAGGTTAAATTGGAATAACTTTCACGTATACCATACCATTTGGCGGCGAACATAGTCAAGCATTTGTGAAAATTTTGTAAAAAAAACCATAAAGGCCCTGTTTGAAAGCGGATGAAAGACCAAGGAGACAAATTAGCTAATTTGTCCATAGAATAAGCTGAAAAATAAAAATTATCATACAATTATAAACAAAAACTGTTGACTTCCAGAAAAAAATATAATATAATCGGAAGCAAATCGATTTTTTCAAGGAAATATTTTGGACATTTTGTACATAAGATTTCTTTGAAATTTTGCAGCTGCTGACAAGGTTTTTCGCAACAAGAGAGGGGAAGGATTTTTGAAAGCTTTATAAAGAAAGGAGCATTTATGGAACCACTGATGAGTCTTATTTATGGGATCTCGTTTTTTGCCGTGCTGATCGCCTTTGCCTTCGCATATTATCTGCACTTGTGGGTAAAGGGGCAGAAGACAGAGAATGAAAAGATCATCGAGGTGTCACAGCTGATTCAGGCCGGGGCAAATACGTTTATGCGCAGAGAGTACGGAATCCTGGCCAAATTCGCGGGGGTAGCGGCAGTTGTGATTTTTGTATTGCTTCCATCACCGATCTGGGAGGGCGATGTGCTCACCCACATTTCCATGGTGATTGCTTATCTGGCCGGGACAACGCTGTCGGCCCTGGCTGGAAAGATCGGAATTTTAGTAGCCACATCCGCTAACTCCCGGGCCGCTGAGGGCGCGGGAAGGGGATTAAAGCCGGCCTTTTTAATCGGCTTTCGCGGCGGCTCCGTTATGGGCTTGGCGGTTGTGGGATTCTGCCTTCTGGGCGTGATGCTGGTTTTGATGCTGACAGCGGACGCCACCATCCTGCTGGGATTCTCCTTCGGCGCCAGCTCCCTGGCCCTGTTTGCCAAGGCCGGCGGCGGAATCTTTACCAAGACGGCGGACGTGTCCGCTGATCTGACCGGAAAGGTAGAGCTGGGGATTCCCGAGGACGATCCCAGAAACCCGGCGGTAATCGCGGACAACGTAGGAGATAATGTAGGCGATGTGGCCGGTATGGGAGCGGATCTGTTTGACTCCAACGTAGCCGCCATGGCCTCCGCCCTGGTGATGGCCCAAGCGCTGGACGGCGGTACAGGGGTAAATTCCGCCATGGTGTTCTGTTACGCGGCCCTGGGACTGATTTCCTCCATCATCGGAATCGCCTGCGCCAGAGTGGGCAAGGACGGAAATCCCACCAGAGCGCTGAACTCATCCACCTACACCACCACCGCCCTGTTTATGATTCTTACGGCTGCCGCCACCTATCTGTTCGCGGGCTTCCAATGGAGGATTTGGGGCGCATCCGCAGTGGGATTGATTGTAGGTGTGATCATCGGCATTACCACCGACTATTTTACCGATGACAGCAAGCCCATTGTGCAGAAGGTGGCCCACGCTTCCCAGTCCGGCTCCGCCTTTACCGTGCTGTCCGGCATCTCCTACGGTTTTATATCCTCGCTGCCGGCCATGGTAGGCATCGCGATTTCAGCTCTGGTGGCCTACCATCTGTGCGATCCCCTGGGGGAGGGGTACGCATTGTTCGGCATCGCTATGGCGGCGGTTGGCATGCTTTCCATCGTAGGCATGATCATCAGCAATGACGCCTACGGCCCCATTGTTGACAACGCCAGAGGCCTGGCTGAGATGGGCGGCCTCGGAGATGAGACGATCCGCATTGCCGATGAGCTGGACAGTGCCGGCAATACGGTAAAGGCTGTAACCAAGGGCTTTGCCATCGGCGCGGCCGGGCTGACGGTTATCTCCTTGCTGGGGGCTTACATGTCTGAGGTGAATGAATCTCTGGCCGAGATGGGCCGGGAGCTGATTACAGGATTTGATATTATGGATCCCGCCGTATTTTTCGGCGTGCTGATCGGAGCCGCGATTCCGGCCGTGTTCTCAGCCATGCTGATGCTGGGCGTGGATAAGAACGCCCAGCGGATGGTAGCGGAGATTCACCGCCAGTTCCGCGAGATCGCGGGACTGCGGGAAGGGAAGCCTGGGGTGAAGGCGGACTATGATACCTGCATCGACATTGCCACAGAGGGAGCCTTAAAGGAACTGATTCCCGCAGGCGGTATGGCCATTGTAGCGACTATCATCGTAGGCTTTATCGGCGGCCCCTTGGCAATCGGCGGATTTTTACTGGGCAATATCGTCAGCGGACTGCTGCTGGCCCTGTTTATGTCCAATGCCGGCGGCCTTTGGGATAATGCCACGAAGTACATCGAGGCAGGCCATGAAGGCGGAAAGGGCTCCGAGGCCCATAAGGCGGCTGTTACCGGCGATACGGTAGGAGATCCCTTTAAGGATACGGCGGGCCCGTCCATCAACACACAGATTACGGTTGTGTCCCTGGTGGCGTCCTTGATGTCCTCCCTTTTCGCGGCATTCTCGCTGCTGGGGTAAAATTAAGGTAAAATAGAAGGTTTTTTGGCCGCTGGGCCCATGAAAAAGTGGGTCCGGCGGCTTTTTTGCGCTTCGCATGTACTTGAAATCAACCTGGACTTATGGTAGCCTATTGATAATGACCTATGAGAAAGAAAGGCACTGATATGAGCGGAATGAAACAAAACGGACATCGGATCAGCCAGGTGGCCCCCGGCTCCATCGGCGAGGAGCTGGAGCTGGAGCCGGGAGATCTTTTGCTGGAGATTAACGGCAGGCCGGTGGAGGATATATTTGACTATGAATACTATGTGGACAGCCCTTCTCTGACCATGCTGGTGCAGAAGGCCGACGGGGAAGAGTGGGAGCTGGAGATCGAGAATGATTACGAGGATCTGGGACTGACCTTTGAGAACGGCCTGATGAGCGATTACCGCTCCTGCTCCAATAAGTGCATCTTCTGTTTTATTGACCAGATGCCTCCCGGTATGCGGGACACCCTCTATTTTAAAGATGATGACTCCCGGCTGTCCTTCCTTCAGGGCAATTATGTGACCCTCACCAATATGAAGGAGAAGGATATCGACCGCATCATACGCTTTAAGCTGGCCCCCATCAATATTTCCGTCCACACTACCAACCCGGAGCTGCGCTGCAAGATGCTGGGGAATCGATTTGCGGGGCGCTCCTTAAAACTGATGGACCGGCTTTTTAAGGCAGGCACCCCTATGAACGCCCAGATCGTGCTCTGCAAGGGCATAAACGACCGGGAAGAGCTGGACCGGACCATCGGGGATTTGAAAGCTTATATGCCCTGTATGGAGAGCGTGTCCGTGGTGCCGGTAGGGCTTTCAAAATATCGGGAGGGCTTGTTTAAACTGGAACCCATTACCAAGGAGGACGCCCTGGACGTGATCCGGCGGGTGGAGCGGTGGCAGCGGGAGATATTTGCCAGCACAGGCAGCCATTTCGTCCATGCCAGCGATGAGTTCTATGACCTGGCGGGCCTTCCTATGCCGGAGGAAGAGCGTTACGACGGTTACATCCAGCTGGAAAATGGCGTGGGGATGCTAAGGCTTTTAAAAACTGAGATAGAGGAAGCCTTGGGGGAGCTTCACCGGCAGGAGGCAGGGCAGGAGCAGGGGGCTGCTGCGGCTCTTTCCATTGCCACAGGCCGCCTGGCTTATCCCTATTTGAAGGAATATGTGGGAGAGATATGCAGACAATATCCCGGCCGGAAGATTCAGATTTACCCCATTACCAATGACTTTTTCGGGGAGATGATTACGGTTTCCGGGCTGATCACCGGGTCCGACCTAATCCGCCAGCTGAAAGGAAAGGAGTTGGGAGACTGGCTGCTCCTTCCGGTGAATATGTTCCGCGCCGGCGAAAGGGTTTTTCTGGACGATGTGACGGCCTCTGATGTAGAAAAGGCTTTACAAGTACACGTCCGTATAGTACAATCGAGCGGGCGCGACCTGGTTTCGGCGATCCTTCACCCGGACCAAGCGCCGATTTGCGAACACACGGAAGGCGGACTTCCCGGTACGGCTTACGGATACGAGGGCTATGAGCTGGAGGAAGTATGAGGATTGATAGAACAGGAGGTAAGAGATGAGCAAACCAGTAGTTGCCATTGTGGGACGTCCCAATGTGGGAAAATCCACCTTGTTTAATGTGCTGGCCGGAGAGGCGATCTCTATTGTAAAGGACACCCCCGGCGTGACAAGGGATCGGATCTACGCAGACTGCAGCTGGCTGAACCTGAATTTTACCCTGATCGATACGGGCGGAATCGAGCCTGAGAGCAGCGATGTGATTTTAACCCAGATGCGGGAGCAGGCCCAGATCGCCATCGACACGGCGGATGTGATTGTTTTTATCGTGGATGTGCGCCAGGGACTGGTGGATGCGGATACCAAGGTGGCGGATATGCTGCGCAAGGCCCGCAAGCCAGTGGTTCTGGCTGTAAACAAGGTAGACAGCTTTGAAAAATTCGGAAACGACGTTTATGAGTTCTATAACCTGGGCATCGGAGATCCGGTTCCTGTATCTGCGGCATCCAGGCTGGGACTGGGAGATCTTCTGGATCAGATTGTGAAGCATTTTGACGCGGAGCAGATCGAGGAGGAGGAAGATGAGCGTCCCAGGATCGCCCTGGTGGGAAAGCCGAATGTAGGCAAATCTTCTATTATTAATAAGCTTTTAGGGGAGAACCGGGTGATCGTTTCCGATGTGGCGGGCACCACCCGGGACGCCGTGGATACGGAGATTATTCACAACGGCCAGCCCTACGTTTTTATTGATACCGCGGGCCTGCGGCGCAAGAACAAGATCAAGGAGGATCTGGAGCGCTACAGCATCATCCGTACCGTATCCGCGGTGGAGCGGGCGGATATTGTGGTGGTGGTGATCGACGCGGCGGAAGGCATCACCGAGCAGGACGCCAAGATCGCCGGAATTGCCCACGAGCGGGGCAAGGGCGTGATCGTGGCGGTGAATAAATGGGACGCGGTGGTGAAGAACGACAAGACCATTTACGAATACACCAATAAGCTGAAGGAAGTTCTGTCCTTTATGCCCTATGCGGAGTATCTGTTTATCTCCGCTCTCACCGGACAGCGGATGGGCAAGCTTTTTGACCTGATCGACGTGGTGCGCCAGAACCAGAACCTGCGGGTTTCCACCGGCGTTTTAAATGAGATTCTGGCCGAGGCGGTAGCCATGAAGCAGCCTCCCTCCGACAAGGGCAAGCGGCTGAAAATCTATTACATGACCCAGGTGGCGGTAAAGCCGCCTACCTTTGTGGCCTTTGTCAATGATAAAGAGCTGATGCATTTTTCTTATACCCGTTATCTGGAGAACCAGATCCGCAGCGCTTTCGGATTTAAGGGTACGCCCCTGAAATTCATTGTCCGAGAGCGGACGGAGAAGGATATGGGACGATAAGAAGAGGAAGGATGGAGGAGAGGAAAATGGAACGAATCATATGTCTGGCAGTGGGGTATCTCTGTGGCCTGCTTCAGACCGGCTATCTTTACGGAAGGCTAAACGGCATCGATATCCGTCAGTACGGAAGCGGCAATTCTGGAACCACCAACGCCCTTCGGGTTCTTGGAAAAAAGGCGGGGTTAGTGGTTTTTGCGGGGGATTTTTTTAAAACTCTGATCCCCTGCCTGGTGATCCGCTTTTTGTTCCGGGATCACATGAATTCCGGCTATCTGTTTATGCTTTATGCGGGCCTTGGCGTGATTTTGGGACATAATTTCCCCTTCTATCTTCATTTTAAGGGCGGAAAGGGCATCGCGGCTACAGCCGGGCTGCTGGCGGCCCTGGACCTGCGCCTGGGGGTAATCTGCCTGGTTTCCTTTGTGGCGGTGGTAGCCCTCAGTCGGTATGTGTCCTTAGGCTCCCTGGTGATTTCCACCATTTTCTTTGTATGGAACGTCCTGGTGGCGGAGTCCTACGGGATTCCGGCGGAATGCATCCTGGAGTATGACGTGCTGGCCGGGGTCATCTGCGGGATGGCCTTCTGGAGGCACCGCTCCAATATTTCACGGTTGCTTCATGGCACGGAGAATAAGCTTTGGGGCGGGAAGAAACAAGGGTAAGGAGGTTGTAACATATGGCTGCTGTTGGCGTAATCGGTTCAGGAACCTGGGGAACGGCCCTTTCCATCCTGCTTGCGGGAAATGGACACCAGGTTACATTGTGGTCGGCTCTTGAGAACGAGGTAAAGGCCCTGGATGAAACCCGGCTCCATCCGAACCTGAAGGGGATTCGGATTCCCGACTCCATTGTGGTGACGGGAGATCTTAAGAAGGCCATGGAGGAGAAGGATCTTTTGGTGCTGTCGGTTCCCAGCGTCTTTGTCCGCCAGACCGCGAAGAAGATGAAGGCGTATCTGAAGCCGGGACAGGTGGTTGTAAATGTGGCCAAGGGCATTGAGGAAGGAAGCCTCATGACCATGAGCCGGATCATAGAGGAGGAGCTTCCGGGAGTCCAGGTGGCGGCCCTTTCAGGGCCCAGCCACGCGGAGGAGGTAAGCCAGGGGCTTCCCACTACCTGCGTGGCCGGGGCCCACAAGCGCAGCGTGGCGGAATTCGTCCAGAGTATTTTCATGTCCGGCGTTTTCAGGGTTTATACCAATCCGGATCTGCTTGGAATCGAGCTGGGGGGCTCCTTAAAGAATGTCATCGCCCTGGCGGCGGGCATCGCCGACGGGCTGGGATTCGGTGATAATACAAAAGCGGCCCTGATTACCAGGGGCATCGCGGAGATTGGCAGGCTGGGAATCGCCATGGGCGGCAGGGCGGAGACCTTCGCCGGGCTGACGGGCATCGGCGATCTGATCGTAACCTGCGCCAGCATGCACAGCCGCAACCGCAGGGCCGGAATCCTTATCGGCCAGGGGCGCTCCATGGACGAGGCCATGGAGGAGGTCCACATGGTGGTAGAGGGCGTTTACAGCGCCAAGGCCGCCAAGGCTCTGGCAGAACAATACCAGGTTTCCATGCCCATTGTGGAGCAGGTGAACGCGGTTCTCTTTGAAGGACTGGCTGCCTCGGAGGCGGTGGCCAGCCTGATGCTGCGGGATAAATGTACGGAGAACCCGGGAATGGATTGGGATGAGGCGTAAGCCGTGGTTATGGATAACATGACGAAACGTTATAGAGCGCTTTGACGAAATAGGGCAAAAAAGGTTGACAATCCAAAAGAGAGTTTCTATAATATAGAAAGCTTTTAATTCGTTAAAGCGTAAAATAAGAGGAGGATGACAATTATGAAAAAGAGATATTTGAGTCTTGGACTTGCGGCTGTGATGGCCCTCTCTTTAACTGCCTGCGGCGGCTCCGGCTCCAGCAGCGACAGTGCTGCCGACAGCAGCTCAGAGGCTCCTGCGGATGCAGGGGAAGAGAACGAGGAGGCTAAAGATACCGAGGATACCGCTGAGAGCGAGGGCGGCGAGGCTACCGATGGCGCCGCTGTATTTAAGATTGGAGCCATTGGCCCTGAAACCGGATCTGCCGCTCAGTACGGAATGGCGGTCCGCAATGGAGCGGAGCTGGCTGTTAAGGAGATTAACGAGGCTGGCGGAATCAACGGCTATCAGGTTGAGTACGATTTCCAGGACGATGAGAACGACACCGAGAAGGCGGTCAGCGCTTACAACACCTTAAAGGACTGGGGAATGCAGATGTTAGTGGGAACCACCACGTCTCAGCCCTGTATCGCGGTTGTAGCGGAGACTTCCATTGATAATATGTTCCAGATCACTCCCTCTGGTTCCGCAGTAGAGAGCATTTCCGAGCCTAACGCTTTCCGCGTATGCTTCTCTGACCCGGATCAGGGACGGGCTTCCGCTCAGTACATCGGCGAGCATGAGCTGGCTACCAAGGTTGGCGTGATTTACGACAGCTCCACCGACTATTCCACCGGTATTTACGAGTCCTTTGAGGAAGAGGCTGCTAACCAGGGCATCGAGATCGTTGCTGACGGCGCGTTCACCGCTGATACCAACACCGACTTTACCGTACAGCTGACCCAGTGCCGGGATGCCGGAGCTGAGCTGGTATTCCTGCCCATTTACTACTCCGAGGCTTCCACCATCTTAAAACAGGCTTCCGATATGGGATATGAGCCCCAGTTCTTCGGCTGCGACGGCATGGATGGTATCCTGACGGTAGAGAACTTTGATACTTCCCTGGCCGAGGGCCTGATGCTCTTAACTCCCTTCTCCGCCGACGAGGAAGGAAGCCAGGATTTCGTAGCCGCTTACAGCGAGGCTTACGGCATTGAACCCATCCAGTTCGCCGCTGATGCTTACGATGCGGTATACGCCATCAAGGCTGCGGCTGAGCAGGGCGGAGTGACTCCCGATATGTCTGTGTCCGATATCTGCGAGGCCCTGAAGGTCGCCATGACCGAGATCACCATCGATGGGCTGACCGGCGAGGGCATGACCTGGACTGAGGACGGCGAGCCTCACAAGGAGCCTAAGGCGGTTATGATCGTAGACGGCGCTTACCAGATGCAGTAATCATTTTATAACAGGACCCAGCGGAGGGTTGTCAGCTCGGCAACCCTCCCTTTTCGTTACGAGGAAGAAAAAGTTTAAGAGGTGTTGCGTTTATGAGTTTTTTATCCTGCTTATTCAGCGGCCTTAGTCTTGGGAGCGTTTACGCGATTATCGCGTTGGGCTATACCATGGTATACGGAATTGCCAAGATGCTGAATTTTGCCCATGGAGATATTATTATGGTAGGGGCATTTACCGCCTTTACGGTTATGAATACCCTGGGGATGCCTACGGTTTTGGGCGTCTTGACGGCGGTTGTTGTCTGCACGATTTTGGGCGTTTCCGTTGAACGGATTGCCTATAAGCCGCTGCGCGGCGCCTCTTCACTGGCTGTACTGATTACCGCCATCGGCGTCAGCTATCTGCTGCAGAACGTGGTGCTGTTGATCTTCGGACCGACTCCCAAGAAGTTTACTTCGGTGATCAACCTGCCTGCCTTAAAGCTGGCGGAGGGCCGTCTGTCTATTTCTGCGGTTACCATTGTGACGGTGATTGTCTGCCTGGTCATTATCGTGGCTCTTACTTCCTTTATCAATAAGACCAGGATGGGACAGGCCATGCTGGCCGTTTCCGAGGACCGGGAGGCGGCTACGCTGATGGGGATTAATGTAAATTCCACTATCGCCCTGACCTTTGCTATCGGTTCCGCCCTGGCGGCGGTGGCAGGCGTCCTTTACTGCTCCGCCTATGACAACCTGGATCCCTATATTGGTTCCATGCCGGGCATCAAGGCTTTTGTGGCCGCTGTATTCGGCGGGATCGGCTCCATTCCGGGCGCCTTTGTGGGCGGCATCGCCCTGGGCGTCATCGAACAGCTGGCAAAGCAGTATATTTCCGATCAGCTGTCCAATGCTATTGTATTCCTGGTGCTGATTTTAGTGCTTCTGATTCGTCCCACCGGACTCTTTGGCCGGAAAATCAGCGAGAAAGTGTAGGTGGAGAGCATGAAGCAGACGAAGAAAAAACAGTTAATCGACAATATCATTACCTACGGGCTGGTGGTTGCCTTCTGGGCTGTGATTCAGATTCTGACCGCCAGCGGCAATCTCAGCAATCAGCTGAAGGGCCTTTTAGTGCCTCTGTGCGTTTATGTGATCCTGGCGGTGTCCCTGAACCTGGTGGTGGGAATCTCCGGCGAGCTCAGCTTAGGACACGCGGGCTTTATGTGCGTGGGCGCTTTTTCCGGCGCGTTTTTCTCAAAGCTGATGGCGGAGAGCATCGCCAGCGATACCTTAAGGCTGGCGATCGCCATTGTGATCGGCGCGGCGGTAGCCGCCGTCTTCGGTATCTTGATCGGCATTCCGGTGCTGCGGCTGCGGGGCGACTATCTGGCTATCGTAACCCTTGCCTTTGGGGAGATCATTAAAAATGTGCTGAATGTGCTCTATGTTGGCTCTGACGCCAATGGCATCCATGTAGCCATGTCCAAAAAGGCTCTGAATCTTTTGGACGAGGGACAGGTGATCATCGAGGGCGCCAAGGGAATCGCAAAGACGCCCAGGGCATCCAATTTTAATATTGGCATCGTGCTGGTACTGATTACGCTTTTCATTGTGCTGAACCTGATCCACTCCAGAACGGGCCGCGCCATTATGTCCATCCGGGATAACCGGATCGCGGCGGAGTCTGTGGGAATCAATATTACCAAATACAAGCTTCTGGCCTTTACGGTATCCGCTTCCCTGGCGGGAGTGGGAGGGGTTCTTTACGCCCACAATTACGCCAGCCTGGCCGGCGGCACCTTTGACTACAATATGTCCATTTTGATTCTGGTTTATGTGGTTTTAGGCGGCATCGGAAATATCCGCGGCTCCATGATCGCGGCTGTGGTTTTGACAGCCCTTCCAGAGCTTCTCAGAAGCTTCAGCAACTACCGTATGCTGATTTACGCCATCGTGCTCATCGCTATGATGCTCTTTACCTCCGCCCCTGGTGCCATTGCTTTCAGAGAGCGGCTGGTTGAGAATTTCCGAGGCCATAGAAATAAGGAGGTGGCTTAAAGATGAATAATCTGCTGGATGTAACTCATTTAAGCATCTCCTTTGGAGGCTTAAAGGCGGTGGACGATTTCAATATCCGGATTAAAAAGGGACAGCTCTATGGCCTGATCGGCCCCAATGGTGCCGGAAAGACCACCATCTTTAATCTGCTGACCGGAGTTTACCGTCCCAATAGCGGAAGTATTCTTTTGGACGGCGTGAATATCACCGGCAAGCATACGGTGGATATCAATAAGGAGGGAATCGCAAGAACCTTCCAGAATATCCGCCTCTTTAAGGATCTTTCCGTGCGAGACAATGTAAAGGCGGGGCTTCACAATCATTACCGCTATTCCACGCTTTCCGGCATCCTGCGCCTTCCCTCCTATCAGAAGATGGAGAAGGCCATGGATGAGAAAACCATGGAGCTTTTAAAGGTATTTGACTTAGAGTCCGTGTCTGAGATCAACGCTTCAAACCTCCCCTACGGCAAGCAGAGAAAGCTTGAGATCGCCCGGGCCCTGGCGACGGAGCCCAAGCTTCTCCTTCTGGACGAGCCGGCGGCGGGCATGAATCCAAATGAGACTCAGGAGCTGATGGAAACCATCCGTTTTGTGCGGGATCATTTCGATATGACCATTCTTTTGATCGAGCATGATATGAAGCTGGTCAGCGGCATCTGCGAGGAACTGACGGTATTGAATTTCGGCCAGGTGCTCCGGCAGGGAATTACTTCCGATGTGCTCAATGATCCGGAAGTGATTAAGGCATATCTTGGGGAGTAAGGAGGAGAAACATACATGGCAATGCTGGAAGTGAAAAACCTGGAAGTCTATTACGGCGTAATCCAGGCGTTAAAGGGAATCTCCTTCGAGGTCAATCAGGGAGAAATCATTGCGTTAATCGGGGCCAACGGCGCCGGAAAGACTACGACGCTCCACACGATCACCGGACTTTTAAAGGCCAAAAACGGCTCCATTGTCTACAACGGAACCGATGTGACAAGGACACCGGGCTACAAGCTGGTAGGCATGGGCCTTGCCCATGTGCCGGAGGGACGGCGGATTTTCGCAACCCTTACGGTGCTCCAGAATCTGAGAATGGGAGCTTTTACCAGAAAGGACAAGAGCGAGATTGAGGATACGTTAAAGATGATCTACAAGCGGTTTCCACGCCTGGAAGAGCGGAAAAACCAGATGGCTGGAACTCTCTCCGGCGGCGAGCAGCAGATGCTTGCCATGGGCCGGGCGCTGATGAGCCATCCTAAGATGATCGTCATGGACGAGCCTTCTATGGGATTGTCCCCCATCTATGTAAATGAGATATTCGACATTATCCGCAGCATCAATGAGGATGGAACCACAGTTCTTTTAGTGGAGCAGAACGCGAAAAAGGCGCTGTCAATCGCCAACCG
>CALWQV010000081.1 GCA_944383785.1 uncultured Enterocloster sp.
AAATTAATTCCCATCAGGTAATCTTCCTTGGCTCTAAGGTAAGCGGAAGCGGACAGATTATCATACTCCGACTCATCCTTCGCCTCTCGGATGCCCCGCAGGATCTCCTCCTCTGTCTGGGAATCGATCCACACCCGCTTCTGCCGCTTATCCTTCACCCCGGCCATCTGGGCCACCAGGCGGTAGATATACTCTCCTTCCCGCCCGGAGTCCGTGCAGACGTAGATGGTGTCCACATCCGGCCGGTTCAGCAGTCCCTTTACAATCTGAAACTGCTTGGAAACGCTGCCGATCACTTCGTACTTAAAGTCTCTGGGCAAAAAAGGAAGGGTGGAATAGCTCCACCGCTTATACTTGGGGTCGTAGGCGTCCGGATAGCTCATGGTCACCAGATGGCCCACGCACCAGGTTACGATCGCGTCCTCTGACTCAATATAGCCGTCGGAGCGCCGCCCCTTAATCTTTAAGGCGTCCGCAAACTGCTGGGCCACGCTGGGCTTCTCCGCAATATATAATGCTTTTGTCATGTAATCCCTCATTTTCCTGATCCCCGGGCGCAAAAAAAGCCGGGGCGTGGTAACAGTATACCATCAAATTCCCCGGCTGACAACTGAAAGATATTTGCTGTGCTTTTACTGGCCGTCTGTCAAGAACTTGTAGACGGTCACCGTATGGTACTCGTCTCCCGCTTTCAGCATGGGGGACGGGAAATTTTCCTTATGTACCGCATCCGGATAATACTGGGTTTCAAAGCAGTAGGCGTGGCGGCGGCCATAGTCCGCTCCCTCCTTGCCCGGAAGCTGGCTGGAAAGGAAATTGCCGGTATAAAACTGCATTCCCGGCAGGTCGGTATAGACCTCCATCAGCCTTCCGCTGCCCGGGTCCAGAGCCTTGGCGGCCAGCGCCAGCTCTCCAGGATCATGGTCCAAAACCCAGTTGTGGTCGTATCCATTTCCCAGCACCAGCGGCTTAAAGGGCGCTTCAATGTCTCTGCCTATGGGCTTCATCTCCCTAAAGTCCATGGGCGTTCCCTCCACCGGGGCGATCTCTCCCGTGGGAATGGAATTTTCATCCGCCGGGGTGTAGTGGGAGGCGTTGATCCAGACCATCTGCTTCAAAATATCCGGCTCTTTATGCCCCGCCAGGTTGAAATAGCAGTGGTTGGTAAAATTGGCCACCGTATCCTGGTCGCTGATCATCCGGTACTCGATCTTTAAGGCATTCTCATCGTCCAGGGTGTAGCTGACCTGAATCCTGGCGTTTCCCGGATAGCCCTGGTCCATATGAGGGCTTTCAAGGGAAAACTCCACGCCGCTCTTTCCCTGTTCCTCAAAGCCTCTCCCCTTCCAGAGCCGGTTGTGGTAATAGTCGGGGCCGCTGTGAAGGTTATTTGGGCCGTTATTTGCCGCCAGCGGGTACTCCACGCCGCCGATGGTCACCGACGCGCCGCCGATGCGGTTGGCGTTGCGGCCGATGGGCGCCCCCAGATGAGGCGGATTCGTCTCATAATATTTCACCGAATCATAGCCCAGGATCACATCCTCCATCTTTCCCTTCCGGTCCGGGACCACCATGGATACCCAGACCGCCCCCAGGGTGATGAAGGAAGCGGACACGCCATTGCGGTTGGTGAGAATATAGCGCTCCACCTGCGTCCCGTCACTCATAGTACCAAATAAATCCTTTGTTACTGACATCGGATTTTAACCCCCTTTTTTATCTTTATTTTGCCGCGATATACCCCTGAGCCGTCAAAAGCTCCGCGCAGAGAATCGCTCCGCCCGCTGCTCCGCGAACCGTATTGTGGGATAATCCTACAAACTTGTAATCGTAAACCGTATCCTCTCTTAAGCGTCCTACGGAGATTCCCATTCCACGCTCAAAATCTACGTCAAGGGCTACCTGGGGACGGTTATCCTCTTCCAGATACTGGATAAACTGCTTGGGAGCGCTGGGCAGATCCAGCTCCTGGGGCAGTCCCTTAAAGCTTACCATCTTCTGAATCAGCTGCTCCTTGGTGGGCTTCTTGCGGAATTTCACAAAGACGGCGGCAGTATGGCCGTCCAGCACCGGAACGCGGATGCACTGGCAGGTGATCAGAGGCTCCGCAGCTTTTACAATCTGCCCGTCCTCTACCTTGCCCCACAGACGCAGGGGCTCCTGCTCGCTCTTTTCTTCCTCACCGCCGATATAGGGAATGATATTTCCCATCATCTCCGGCCAGTCCTTAAAGGTCTTTCCCGCCCCGGAAATAGCCTGATAGGTGGTGGCAACTACCTCGTAGGGCTCAAATTCCTTCCAGGCGGTCAGCACCGGCGCGTAGCTCTGGATGGAACAGTTGGGCTTTACGGCGATAAAACCTCTCTGGGTTCCCAGGCGCTTCTTCTGGGAAGCGATCACCTCAAAATGCTCCGGGTTGATCTCCGGCACTACCATGGGAACATCCGGCGTCCAGCGGTGAGCGCTGTTGTTGGAAACCACCGGCGTCTCCGTCCTGGCGTAAGCTTCCTCAATGGCCCTGATCTCATCCTTGGTCATATCCACGGCGCTAAATACAAAATCCACCTGGGCCGCTACCTTCTCAACCTCGTTGACATTCATCACCACCAGCTTCTTTACGGATTCCGGCATGGGAGCGGTCATCTTCCAGCGGCCCCCCACTGCTTCCTCGTAGGTCTTGCCTGCGGATCTGGGGCTGGCGGCTACTGTGGTAACCTGATACCAGGGATGGTTCTCCAAAAGGGAAATGAAGCGCTGGCCCACCATACCGGTAGCGCCCAGCACGCCGACCTTTAATTTCTTTTCCATAATCTGATTCTCCTCATCGTTGGTTTTGCCGGACGGGCTTCTTCTTTTTTTTAAAGCCCGCCAAGTCTTTCCCTATCCTATAACAAAGTATGAAAAAAATCAAGAAAAATTCGCCGCAAAAATACATTTGTCCGCGCCGCGCATACTTTCGTCTGAAATTGTATGTCCGACGCTGGATTTTTCTCTCTTAAGCAAGAGAAAGGGCAACCTCCATCATCTGGGTAAAGCTGGTCTGGCGTTCCTCTGCCGTAGTCTCCTCGCCCGTCACAATGGAGTTGGAGACGGTGAGGATGGCAAGGGCGTTCACCCCGGCGGCAGCGGCGTTGGTATAGAGGGCCGCGGCCTCCATCTCAGCCGCCAGAACGCCCATATCCGCCCAGTCAAGGCCCTTAGGAGCCGTCTTTAAGGGGCTGTAGAACAGGTCGGAGCTGAGGACATTTCCCACATGGTAGGGATATCCCTTCTCCTTGGCAAAGGAAACAGCTTTCTCTAAGAGCTCATAGCTGCAGATGGGGGCGTAGTCTCCGGGAAGGTTCATCAGGCGCACATAGCCGCCTTCCATGCAGGCTCCCATGGCGAATACCAGATCCCGCACCTTCAGGCTGGTCTGCAGGGCCCCGGCGGTGCCGATGCGGATCAGGTTCTTGCAGCCGTAAAAATGGATCAGCTCATAAGAGTAGATTCCGATGGAAGGAGCTCCCATGCCTGTTCCCATCACCGACACCGGGCGGCCGTTATAGGTTCCGGTATAGCCGAACATGTTGCGGGTAGCGTTAAACTGTGTGGGATCATCCAGGAAATTCTCTGCAATGTACTTTGCCCTTAAAGGATCTCCGGGCAGCAGAATCGTTTCCGCAATCTCCCCTTTTTTTGCCGCGATATGGGCGGTTGGCGTGTTGTTTACTGTACTCATAAAATACCTCCTTATTATATCTATTAGGCTCTCGCCTTACTTCCTTTTCCGTCCCGCTTTCCCAGCTTTAAACGGTTCATGTGAACTTCTTTTCCCTTGTAATGAGCGACTTTATCTTCTCCCAGCAGGTAGAGGGCTTCCAACTCCTCCCCCTTAGCCAGCTTGATGCCCCGAACGCCCCGGGAGTTTTTCTTTAACAGGGAGATCTCCTCCAGCATAAACTTAAGGAATACCCCTCCTGTAGTCTGGAGCACTACCTCCGTCTCCCCCTGTACCGGCGTCACGCTCAAAAGGGCGTCTCCCTCCTGAAGCTTGGTAGCCGCCACCATCCGGTTATTGGTTTCAAATTCCTGGGCCTGGACCTGCTTTAACATCGCCATGCGGGTAGCAAAAACAAAGGTCTTTCCCGCCATATCCTCGGCGTTTGTAAGATAGATAATCTGCTCCTTCGTCCCGTCAAAACGGCTGAGATTCTCGATGGGCGTTCCCTTATCCCGGAGCTTCCCGGCGGGCACGTCCATTACCTTCAGCTGATAAAGAGTTCCCTGGTCGGTAAACATGCATATCTTATCCGTATTCAGACAGCGGACCACATGCTTCTGCTCGGTGTCCACCGTCTCCTGGTTCCGCTCGTAGACATTCTTATCCAACAGCTTACAGTAGCCGAAGCGATCCATCACAAAGACCACCTCCTGCACCGC
Source organism: uncultured Enterocloster sp. (assembly GCA_944383785.1). Taxonomy (GTDB): domain Bacteria; phylum Bacillota; class Clostridia; order Lachnospirales; family Lachnospiraceae; genus Enterocloster. Next base: position 4,423 of record CALWQV010000081.1, read on the forward strand.
TGCCTCCGTCTCATCGTAAACCGCTTCCGCCCCATCCTCAATCAGGGTCTTTCTGGGGACGGCAAACTCTGCCTTAATAGCGGCCAGATCCTCCTTAATCACCTGATTCATGACGGCGCGGCTTCCCAGGATTTCCCGGTAGCGCTTGATCTTCTTTAAGGTTTCCCTGTGCTCCTTCTCAAGGGCCAGGATCTCAAGGCCGATCAGGCGGTACAGGCGCATCTCCAGGATCGCCGTGGCTTGGCGCTCCGTAAAATGCAGCTTCTTCGCATCCGCTTCAAAGCCGGGGACGCGAAAATGGATCCTGCTGATATCTCCGCTTGTGAGACATGCCTTGGCGTCTTTTAAGTTCTTCGCCCCCCGCAGAACGGCGATAATCAGGTCGATGCAGTCGCAGGCGGCCATTAACCCCTCCTGAACCTCCTGCTTCTCCAGCTCCTTTTCCAGCAGCGCCTTGTATTTGCGCTCCGTATTTTCATACTGGAAATCCATAAAATTCTTCAGGATTCCCTTCAGATTCAGGGTTTCCGGCCTGCCATGGGCGATGGCCAGCATATTAACGCCGTAGGTGTCCTCCAGCTTAGTTTTCTTATAAAGGATATTGCGGATTCTCTCAATGTCCGCGTCCTTGCGCAGCTCCAGCACGATGCGGATTCCCTCTTTGCCCGACTGGTTGGAGATATCCACCACATCCGGCAGCTTCTTGGATTCCACCAGATCCGCCACGTCGGTCAAAAATTTATTGATGCCGGCGCCGATCATGGTAAAGGGAATCTGGGTAATCACCAGCTTATCCTTGTCCGCCTTGCGCTTTCCCAGCTCCACCTCCATCCGGCCCCGCAACTTTAGCTTCCCGGCTCCTGTCTCATAAATGGACAGGAGATCTTTCTTGTTGGCAATGATTCCCCCTGTGGGGAAATCCGGCCCCGGCATATACTCCATCAGCTGTGCCGCCGTGATCTCCGGCTGGTCGATGTAGGCCGTCACCGCGTCTGCCACCTCCCCCAGATTGTGAGGCGGTATGCTGGTGCTCATGCCTACAGCGATGCCCTCGGCCCCGTTGATCAGAAGGTTTGGAACCCGCACCGGAAGCACCTCCGGCTCCTTCTCCGTCTCGTCATAGTTGGGGACGAAATTCACCGTCTTATCCAGATCCTTTAAGTAGACCTCCTCGGCGAATTTCTGAAGTCGGGCCTCCGTGTACCGCATGGCCGCCGCCCCGTCCCCCTCGATGGAGCCGAAATTTCCGTGTCCGTCCACCAGGGGCATACCCTTTTTAAAGTCCTGGCTCATCACCACCAGGGTTTCATAAATGGAGCTGTCCCCGTGGGGATGGTATTTACCCATGGTATCGCCTACGATACGGGCGGATTTCCGGTGGGGCTTGTCATGCCCTAAGCGCAGCTCGCTCATGTCGTACAGCACCCGGCGCTGCACCGGCTTTAAGCCGTCCCTAGCGTCCGGTATGGCCCGGGCCGTAATCACGCTCATGGAGTAATTCATGTAGCTTCGCTGCATCTCTTCACTGTATTCGGTTTTCAGTATCTTTTCTGCCATTCTAACTTAATCTCCTGATCTTTCTTCCCTTTAGGCGTCAATTTCCGCCTCGTCCGCATGCTGATAGATAAACTCCCTGCGAGGTCCAACCTCGCTTCCCATCAGCATCTCCGTAATCTCCGATGCCATGCGGGCGTCCTCAATCTCCACCTGCTTTAATACCCGCCGCTCTGGATCCAGAGTCGTCTCCCACAGCTGGGAGGCGTCCATCTCCCCCAGGCCTTTGTAGCGCTGAAGGGTAAACTCGCCTGTATGGGTCTTGCGGTATTTTTCCAGCTCCTTTTCATCGTAAAGGTACTGTTCCTCCCCCCGCTTGGGAATCACTTTAAAAAGGGGAGGCATGGCGATGTACACATGTCCGTTGTAAATCAGCTCCGGCATAAAACGGTACAAAAAGGTCAAAAGCAATGTGTCGATGTGGCTTCCGTCCACATCCGCATCGGTCATAAGGATGATCTTGTTATAACGCAGCTTGCTTAAATCAAAGTCATTGCCGTAGCCCTCGGAAAAGCCGCAGCCGAAGGAATTGATCATAGTCTTAATCTCCGCGTTGGCAAGAACCTTGTCGATGGAGGCCTTCTCCACATTGAGGATCTTTCCCCGGATGGGAAGAATGGCCTGGTACTGGCGGTTTCTGGCGGTTTTTGCGGAGCCTCCGGCGGAATCTCCCTCTACGATAAAGATCTCGCATTTCTCCGGGTCCCGGCTCTCGCAGTTGGCCAGCTTGCCATTGCTGTCAAAGGAGAATTTTGATTTTGAGAGCATGTTGGTCTTGGCCTTTTCCTCCGCCTTGCGGATCTTAGCCGACTTTTCGGCGCAGCCGATAATGCTCTTAAGCACCTCCAGATTCCGGTCAAAATAGCGGGTCAGCTCATCACCGGTCACCGTGAATACCGCCTTGGTCGCATCGGCGCTGGCCAGCTTGGTCTTGGTCTGGCCCTCGAAGATAGGGTCCGGGTGCTTCACAGCCACAATGGCGGTCATGCCGTTTCGGGTGTCGGCCCCTGTAAAATTATTGTCCTTTTCCTTTAAAATTCCCAGTTCTCTGGCATAGCTGTTGATCAGGGCCGTAAACTTGGTTTTAAAGCCCGCCAGGTGGGTGCCTCCCTCCTGGGTAAAGATATTGTTGCAGAAGCCCAGCAGATTCTCCTCAAAGGTATCCACGAACTGCAGGGCGATCTCTACCTCCACCCGGTCCACGCAGCCCTTAATGTAAATGGGATCGTGGACGGGCGTTTTCCCGGAATTTAACTCTCGCACATAGGCGGTGAGCCCGTCGGGCTCATGGTAATCAATGACCTCGTCCTCCCCCGGCCTGTGGTTGGCATAATGAATGGTCAGACTGGGATTTAGGTAGGCCGTCTCGTGAAGGCGGCTCTTGAGCCAGTCCGCTTTAAAGCGGGTGCGCTCAAAAATCTCCTCATCGGGCATAAAATTAATCTGGGTTCCTGTCTCTTTCGTCTTTCCGATCACCGGCAGAAGGCCGTCCTCCAATTCCACCACCGGCACTCCCCGCACGTAAGCGTCATGATGAATCTTTCCATCCCGGAATACCTTCACATCCATATGGCTGGAAAGGGCGTTGACCACGGAAGACCCTACTCCATGAAGACCGCCGCTGGTTTTATAGGCTTCATTGTCAAACTTTCCCCCGGCGTGAAGGGTAGCCAGCACAACCCGCTCAGCGGAAACACCCTTCTTGTGCATCTCCACCGGAATCCCTCGTCCATTGTCCCGCACCGTGCAGGAGCCATCGGGCTCCAGGATTACCCATATCTCGCTGCAGTAGCCAGCCAGGTGCTCGTCCACGGAATTGTCCACAATCTCGTAAATCAGGTGGTTTAGTCCTTTGGTCCCCACGCTGCCGATGTACATGCCGGGGCGCTTGCGGACTGCTTCCAGCCCTTCTAAAACCGTAATGCTGTCTGCGTTGTACTGTATTTTTGCCATTCCTAAAACTTCCCTCCAAACAAATCGCTGATCTTAGCTATTATACACAAAGGAGGGCCAGTTTTGCAAGCAGTACTAAAAGTTATCCGCAAAACAGGGCTTTCCTACCGGGATCAGCCGTTCTAAAATCTGAAGCATATAATATTCCGTCTTTAAGTACTCATGGTCGTAAAGATAGGTAGGGCGCTTATATCCCAGCATCATAGCCGTCAGGGTGCGGATATCCAGCTCCACCAGGTTCACGTCCGGCGCATCCTCTACTCGGGCGCAGCAGGTCTTCCCCTCCTCCCACCACACGGCAAAGTCACCGCTGTTCCAGGAGGCGTGCTCATCCAGAACCCGAAAATGGATCTTAAAATCCGGCTGCAGGGGGAATGGATACTGAAGGAAAAATTCCTCCACATCCACAATCCGCGCCATAATATAGGGCTCGATATTTTCCACCATCTCGCTGTCCTCAAAGAGGAAGGCCATGGGCTCTCCGGAGTAATTAAAGCCCACTACCGTATTGAGCATGGATTTATGGGCGCTGATGTAGTTCCAGATGCCGTGCCTCGCCTCGCTGTTTAAGGAGACGATCTCCTTTACGTGGAATACTTCGTTGCGCAGGTAATAAACCACATAGCCCAGAGGCTTGTGCTTTTCATTGTAATAGATGGCCGCGATCATATCATCGTTGTCCCAGCGCCAATATTCCTCCCACTCCAAATCGTGGCGCAGCAGGGCCCCGTGGGTCTGGGCCGCGAAATACTCGTATACATTTTTCAGATCCTCGCTGTCCAAATCCACCCGCTCGACCATCCCCGGAACGGGCACCGGCTTTGGCAGTTGGGAATCCTTGATGGTAAAGGTAATCTTATCCGATACAATCTCCCAGCCAAATTTCCGGTACAGGGGGATGAAATAGGGATAAAGGAAGGAGGTAATCTGCTTTTTCTCCCTCATATGGGCGATCACGCGCTTGATCAGGGCCCCAATGAGCCCCCGGCCCACATATTCCGGATAGGTGGCCACCCCCGTCACGCCTCCCATCTCCATAATTTCATCCTGTATGTTGATCTGCATGGGATAGACTACGATCATGGAAGCCAGCTTATCATGGTAAAACCAGCCCAGCACGTAGGAAGATTTTAACACCGGCATCTTGGCATACATGATGTCGTCCTCGTTCCATCCCGTTTTAAGCAGCTCGTCCGTGGTTACCTGGAAGGCATACCGCAGCAGGGCATTAAATTGCTCCAGATCGTCCAGGTCCAGCTGGCGCATCTGAAAATCTCCCCGAACTTCCAGTATTTCTTTCATCGCTGTAAATCTCCTTTTCTCTTAGGCCTTATTTTCTGTGTTCCAGCTCATTATAGCGCAAAACAGCCAATCGCGCTACTTAAAAAGGCCGCACCTTCACCGTCAGCCGGGTGACGAACCGGGTCTCATCTTCCGTAGCCAGCTCGGAAATCAAGTATTCCTCATAGGCGTCACCGTCCGGCTCAAAGCCCTGCCGCTGGATGCCCTCAAGCAAGGCCCTGTAGGCGTCCTGGATTTTCTCATAGGCTCCCTGAAAATAGAAAACGGCGTATTCTCCGCCTTCCCTGAGGGTTCCCCTAGCGCCGCCCGGAATAAATAAGCGTTCCACCCGGTCAAACTGCCCCCTTAGCAGCCGCTCCTTTGCAATCAGGGAGCCGATGGAAACCAGGCCTTTCAGATTCCGCTCCCGGATAAAGTCGTCGTAGGCCTCCCACCATTTATGAATCTGGATGCCTTGTCCCCTTGGGTCCGCCTTGCTGTAAATAAACCGCTTTGCCGGAAGCCTTTGGATCATAACCTGTCCCTTTAACGCAGCCCTTCCTTCCTCCGTCTCTTCCAGAATCTCCTGAAAGCCTTTTTGAATTTCCTTCCGCCTGCGGATTTCTTCCTCCAGAAGCCCGATCTGCTCTCGGGCCATCTCCTCCAGTTTCTCCGGCGACGGCGCTTCAAAATAGGCCCGGATCTTTTCAATCGGTACATTCATCTCCCGTAAGGACAAAAGAGTCCCGAAGGGAGGAATCTGAGAAGCATTGTAATAGCGGTAGCCGTTTTTCCCCACTGCCGCCGGGGAAAAGAGACCGATCTGATCATAGTAAAACAGCGTGTCCTTTTTAATTCCGAAATATCGTGCAAAGGCCCCTGTGGTATATAGTTTTTCTTCTTTCCGATCCAAGTTTCCCATCTCCTCTTGACTATTGGGTTACTCCATAGTTTATACTTATTTTCCGTAAAAATCAACTGACTCTTAAGAAAGGATGGTACAGCATGGATTCAAAGGTACTTTTTACAAAAACGCCTCCTACGAAATTGTTCTTTTTGGCGGCTGTTCCAGGCTCTATTGGGATGCTGGCCTCCGCCCTTTATCAGCTGATCGATGGGATTTTAGTAGGCCAGATCCTGGGGGACACTCCCTTCGCGGCCCTGAATTTTGCCATGCCTCTGGTGATCATTAACTTTGCCCTGGCGGATTTGGTGGGCGTGGGCTCTGCTGTTCCCATCTCCATCCGCCTGGGTGAGAAGAATGAAAAGGAGGCCTGCAACCTTTTTACCTGCGCCTGCCTTTTGATCGTGGGAACCGGGATTTTATCCGGGGCGATCCTGTTTTTCGCGGCCCCTTTTCTCATCGGGATGATGGGGGCGGAAGGGGACCTGGCACAGATGTCCGCCACCTATCTCAGGGTTTACGCCCTTTGTTCGCCCCTGACCACCATTATCTTCGCCGTGGACAATTACCTGCGCATCTGCGGCCAAATCCGCACCAGCATGATCTTAAATATTTTCATGTCCCTTTTAAGCGGCGCGCTGGAATTTATTTTTCTCTTTGTGTTCCGATGGGGAATCTGGGCTGCCGCCTTCGCCACCTGCCTGGGCATGATGATTTCCGCTCTGCTGGCCTTTTACCCCTTCTTTCGCGGAAAGCTGATCCTGAAATTCACCAGGCCTCGGTTCCATCTGGATCTAATCAAGCGGATCGTGTTCTGCGGAAGCCCGAACTTTTTAAACAACATCGCCGGCAGGGTTACTTCCATCCTGATGAACGTCATCCTGCTGCGCATGGGCGGCCCGGCGGCAGTCTCCGTGTACGGGATTTTGATGTACGCCGACGGCTTCATTCAGCCCCTCCTTTATGGTATGTGCGACTCTCTCCAGCCCGCCGTGGGATACAACTGGGGCGCCGGAAACCGCAAAAGGGTAAACGCCATCGAAAAGCGTTGCTACGGAGCCAGCGCCCTTTTATCCCTCTCCCTTGCTGCAGCCCTTTTTTTCGCCCCCGGAACCATCGCTGGACTTTTTATTGAATCCGCCGACTCCGGCCTCTATGAAATGGCCCTGCCGGCCCTGCGGCTCTTTGCCATGACCTACATCACCCGCTGGCTCTCCTTTGCCACCCAGAGCTTTATGTCTGCCGTGGAGCGGCCTGCATTCGCGGCAGCCATCTCCCTTTCGGTGGCTTTTGTCTTTCCGTTACTGGTCATCGTGATTCTCTGGCCTATGGGGCTCACCGGCCTGTGGCTGAATTTTCCCTGCTCCGCTCTTTTAGCGGGAGTCCTTTCTGTTTGGATTCTTTTGCGGTTTCGGAAAGCGGGGGGCAAATAATTGGTCTTATTTTTACGCCGAGAGGGCGCGGTCCATACCGGCCGCGCCCCCCTTCTTCGCACAATTCCCTATGCAATTCCCAGTCTGCTCTCGCATACCCTTAACCGCTTTTCCAAATGATCCGTTCTCTCCAAAAGAATCTGCGCTGTATCTCCCTCCAAATGTGTGATCCGGTAATATTCTTCCAGTCGGTCCACCCTGGCGTCAACCTTTTGAATCTCTTTCAGCAAGTTCTTGTGAGTTCTGCCGATCTCATCCAGCATAAGACGCTCTGTCTCGTCAAGACGAGTGTTAAACTCCCGCCGCAGGTTCTTCTCCGTCTCCTTCATTTCATCACGCAGTGTGTGAATTTCCTCTTTCACCGCGGCTTTCACCGCAACCTGTACTTCCTCTTTCACTGCGACTTTCACCGCAACCTGTACTTCCTCTTTCACCGCGGCTTTCACCGCAACCTGTACTTCCTCTTTCACTGCGACTTTCACGGAAGTTTGTACCTCGTCCTTTATAATACCACGCAACACCTCAAAATCACTTTTCTCTAACATTGCAATCCCCTTTCTTTTTTATATTGTAATTAAAAGATTATCATAGCCTAGGAAAGTTACAAGTGGTGTCCGGTATAAAAATATTGAAAATTGAAAAAACAGCTTGATATTTTCCCAAAATGTGGTATGATAATAAAGCAACAACGCAGATGTAGTTCATCGGTAGAATATCAGCTTCCCAAGCTGAGGAGGCGGGTTCGATTCCCGTCATCTGCTCTCTTCGTAAAATAACCGGAGCCTTGAATTTTCAAGGTTCCGGTTATTTTGATTGTTATGAGAACTTTAGGCCCCGCAGTTAAGGCCACCCTCTACCTCCACCCCTCATCCGCCCGCTTCCACC
>CALWQV010000082.1 GCA_944383785.1 uncultured Enterocloster sp.
AATCACATTGGTACGCTCTTTATTCACATTCAGGGAAATGCTGGTCATGCCCGGAATCTTCAAAAGCTCCTCCACCAACTCCCCGCTATGGGGCAGGACATCCCCGTTCACCACCAGGCATACCATCAGCTCTCCCGTAGCAAAGCCCTTGCGAATCAGGCAGTGGCGCACCAGGCCCCTTCCCGTCTTCTCGTCATAAGGCGCGATCTTTCGTCGCTCCATAAATCCCTTGACGATTTCCAGAATGAGGCGGTTCTCCTCCACTCCCAGCAGGCAGTCCTCGCACTCCACAATATCGTGGGTGCGTCCCGCGTAAAAGCCGGCGATGATTCTCCCGTCCTTACTGAGGCCAAAGGGAAACTGGGCCTTATTCCGATAGCGCCAAGGATCCTCCATCCCCATAATGGACTCCATCCGAATCCCCGTGGTGGCGCTCCCCAGACCGCCGCTCTCCTGCCCGGCGTTTCCCGGCTCAGAATCCCCCGGCAGCGACAATCCCGAAAGCCCCCCGATCCGCTTTAAATGGTTATAAACCTTCCGCTCCTTAAACTTGAGCTGGGCCTTATAATCCATCATCTGCAGCTGGCAGCCTCCACACTGCCTGGCCACCGGGCAGCGGGGATCAACCCGGTCCGGGGAAGGCTTTAGCACCTTCACCAGCCGGGCATAGCCATAGGACTTCTTCATCTTCATGGCACTGGCTTCCACCGTATCGCCGATCACCGTATCCTTAATAAACCAGATGAAGCCGTCTGTCTTTCCGACACCGGCCCCATCCTCGCTCATATCTTCAATCCTTACAATAAAATGCTCATTCTTCTTCATCTGATCACAGCTCCGTGGTCTTGCGAATATTGGTATCCAAAAGGCGGTTAAAGCCCAGCCAGCCAGGATTGTCCCCGCCCGCGTTTAACGCCTCGATCATCGTCTCCATCTTGGCGTCCGTGTTGTCCGCGAAATTTAAGGCTAGGGCCTCTAAAAGAGCCGGCTTCTTAGGCGAACCGTACTCCAATTCCCCGTGATGGGCCAAAATGCAGTGCTTCAGCTCCACAGCCGTTTTTTCCGGAAAGCCCTTGATGGTCCGGATCATCCGGCCCACCATCTCCGTACCGATAATGATATGGCCCAGAAGCTGTCCCTCGTCCGTGTAATCATTCTCCGGGAAAGTAGACAACTCCCTGGTCTTTCCCACATCGTGGAAAATAGCCGCCGTAATCAGCAGATCCCGGTTGATTCTGGGATAGTAGGAGGCATAGTAGTCGCACAGCTTTGCCACGCTTAAGGTATGCTCCAAAAGTCCGCCTACAAAGCCGTGGTGGACGCTTTTAGCGGCGGAGTGGAACTTAAATGCCTGGGCAAAAGCCGGGCTGTCCACAAAAAACTTCTTTAAAAGCTGGTTCAGATAAGGGTTCTTCACGCTGTCGATCATCCCCAGAAGCTCCGCGAACATTACCTCCACGTCCTTCTTGGAGACCGGCAGGTAATCCGCCTCCACAAACTCCCCCTGGGAAGCCCTGCGGATGCGGCGCACATTCATCTGATGGGAATTCTGGAACAATGTCACATCCGCCTCCACATGGACGTAATCCATAGCGTCAAAATCCCCGATACCGGGAGAATGGAGATCCCATATCTTGGCGTCAATGGTTCCCGTCTTATCCTGGAGCACCAGATTCCCGTACTCCTTGCCGTTTTTCGTCAGGGCAATCTGTTTATTCTTACACAAATAAACACATGCCACATGCATACCCTCCCTGAGGGTTTCAATATATTTCATATCCATTTCGTTCCTTTCCCTTACCGTGCCCCGATCTCCACTTCAAACTCCAGCTCCCGATAAACCTCAGTGCCGTTGCGCTGCACGGTCACCCGCACCCGGTCCCCGGCATTTAACATCTCGATGTGATTCTGAAGATCCTTCACGTTGTTGATGGCGGCCTCTCCGATGGCGGTGATAATATCGCCGTTCTGGATTCCCGCATTATAAGCAGGACTGTCCGTCACGCTCTCCGTCACGTAGACGCCTCTGGGCGTGCCCGCATCCACCTGCTCCTGGCCCACTTCCTGGCCCCGAACGCCAAAATATGACGGCGCTATGCCGTTGCTTAAATCCTCCAGCACCCCTTTATAATCGGAAATGCCGGCCACTGTGGTCATGCCGTTTTCCTGGCTGGATCCAAACTCATCCGTCACCCAGCCGATCAGCTGACCCTCCAGATTGATCAGGAAGGTGCCCCTATCCGCCGCGCCCCGAATACCGGTATAGAAAACCCGGCCCTGGCCATCGATCAGCTGCACATTCCTCACCACATAAGACACAAACCCGTAATCCGCAGAATGAATGGCCCCGACAGGACTTCCAACTGCTGCCACCAGATCTCCCTGCTTCACCGAGTAGGAATTTCCCAATTCCACCACCGTCAGGCGGTCTTTCTGCTCCGCTGTCAGCCCTGACAGGTCTACGCTCACCACCGCCATCCGGCCCACCGTATCCCGCTGCTTCACCGCGCCCTCCAGCAAAGTGCCGTCGCTTAAAGCCACCTCGATAGAGTCCGCGTCCGCAATAGCTGCCTCCGTAGTCAAAATCAGTCCCTCATTTCCGGTGCGGTTAATCAGGACTCCGGCAAACTGTCCCGTCGTCTCGATGGGATTATCGAACCAGTCCACCTGATGGCGTATGGAATGAACCGATACCACGCCCCGGTCCACCCCGGCCACTACCTGCCGGATGGCCCCAAACATCCGGTCCGCGTCCTCCGCCGTATAGGCATAACGGCTGATCTCCGACTGCACCAGTTCCTGCACCGGCTCCGACTCCTCATCCTCAGAAGGCGCCGCTGTGGTCACAGGAGGCGCCGTTGTCTCCGGTTCATCCTTCGGAATCGTAATCCGCCCGCTCTCCGTCGTCTCCTCCTGCCCCAGATACCGCTCGGCAACGGGCTTAGAGACTACAAAGCACACTGCAGCCAGAACGCCAAAGAGCGCTCCGCAAAAAGCCGTCAATATAATCCGCCTGGCAATCTGCCTCTTAGACAAAGGCTGGCGGACAATCTTCTCTTTAATAAAATGTCGGTCCCCGTTCTTCTCCGGCATGGCATACCTCCTGTTAAGACCACGATTTTACTTCTGTTTTCCCGCCGTTTGGAACTGTCACCCTATTATTATAAATTCCATTCCCCTTTTATGCAAGCCGCTAACCGCTAAAAGACTCTAAAACTTCTGCAAAATTCCAGGTAACCCATGGTAATTATCTTTTTTTTTGATATAATATGAACGTAACAGTTCAGGGCGGCGGGAAAACAGGGGCGAAACCTGCGTTAAGCTCGCTTATAAGGAGGCTTTCGCCCCTGTTTTCCCATCGGATGGACATACCCTAGGGGGCACACTGTCCGATGCTTCTTGTCCGGCTAAGGGCGGGCAAGAAGATGCCGTCCTGAACAGCAATTACATACCCCATCAAAAAAACTTTCACAGGTGAATGACATGAACGAAAAAGCCCTAAAAACCCTGGAATACGATAAAATCATCGCACAGCTGGCGGACTTTGCCGCCTCCCAGCCGGGAAAGGCCCTCTGCCAGCAGCTAAAGCCCTCCTCCGACTATGAGGAGATTCTTACCTGGCAGGCCCAGACCACGGACGCCGTATCCCGCGTGCGCATGAAAGGAAATGTATCCTTTTCCGGAGTCCGGGACGTAGCCGGTTCCTTAAAGCGCCTGGAAATCGGCAGCTCCTTAAGTATCCCGGAGCTGCTTGCCTTAAGCTCCCTCTTAACCGCCGCCGCCCGGGCAAAGGCCTACGGCCGCCACGAGGGGCCCCAGGAAGAGGAATTTGACTCCTTAGAGCCTATGTTCGCGGCCTTAGAGCCCCTGACTCCGGTGAACAATGAAATTAAGCGCTGCATTCTCTCCGAAGATGAGGTGGCGGACGAGGCCAGCCCCGGCCTCTCTCATGTGCGCCGCTCCATGAAGATAGCGGCGGACCGGATCCACAGCCAGCTAAACTCCATGTTAAACTCCAACCGCTCCTACTTGCAGGACGCGGTGATCACCATGCGCAACGGCCGTTACTGCCTGCCAGTAAAATCCGAATACAAGAATCAGGTCCCCGGCATGGTCCACGACCAGTCTTCCACCGGCTCTACCCTTTTCATCGAGCCTATGGCCATCGTCCGCCTGAACAATGAGATGCGGGAGCTGGAGATAAAAGAGCAGAAGGAGATCGAAGCCGTGCTGGCGGATTTAAGCAATCAGGCCGCCCCCCACATCGAGGAAATCAAGCTGAATCAGGAGCTTTTGGCGCAGCTGGACTTTATCTTTGCCAAGGCGGCCTTATCCCGCCGTTACCGCTGCAGCGCCCCTGTCTTTAACAACAAGGGCTATATCCACATCAAGGACGGCCGCCATCCCCTGCTGGACCCAGCCCGGGTGGTGCCCATCAGCCTGTGGCTGGGAAAGGATTTCGACCTCTTAATCGTCACCGGCCCCAACACCGGAGGCAAGACGGTATCCTTAAAAACCGTCGGCCTTTTCACCCTTATGGGGCAGGCGGGGCTGCATATTCCCGCCTGGGAGGGCTCGGAGCTTGCGGTATTTGACGAAGTGTTCGCCGATATCGGCGACGAGCAGAGCATCGAGCAGAACTTAAGTACCTTCTCCGCCCATATGACCAACATCGTGCGGATTTTAGGCCAGGCCGACGCCCGGTCCCTGTGCCTCTTTGACGAGCTGTGCGCCGGTACGGACCCCACCGAGGGAGCCGCCCTTGCCATCGCCATTTTAAGCTTCCTCCACAACATGAAATGCCGCACCGTAGCCACCACCCACTACAGCGAGCTGAAGGTATTTGCCTTAAGCGCCCCAGGGGTGGAGAACGCTAGCTGCGAGTTTAATGTGGAAAGCCTTCAGCCCACCTACCGGCTGCTGATCGGCATCCCCGGCAAGAGCAACGCCTTCGCCATCTCAAAAAAGCTGGGCCTGCCTGACTACATCATCGAGGACGCCAAAGGCCACCTGGAAGCCAAAGACGAGTCCTTTGAGGACCTTCTCACCAGCCTGGAAGAAAGCCGTGTCACCATCGAGAAGGAGCAGGAGGAGTTAAAATCCTACAAGGAAGAAATCTCCAAGCTGAAAGCCCGCCTTTCCCAGAAGGAGGAACGGCTGGAGGAACGCCGGGACAAGATCTTAAACAAGGCGAATGAAGAGGCACAGCGGATCCTGCGGGAAGCCAAGGAAACTGCAGATTCCACCATCCGCCAGATCAACAAGCTTTCCTCCGACTCCGGCTTAAACCGTGAGCTGGAAGCTCAGCGGGCCAAGCTGCGGGAGCGGTTAAAGGAGACGGATGAGAAGCTGGCGGTCAAGCCGAAAGGTCCCAGCCAGCCCATTTCCCCCAAGAAAATCAAGATCGGCGACGGGGTAAAGGTGCTGTCCATGGGCTTAAAAGGCACCGTCAGCACCCTGCCAAACGCCAAGGGCGACCTTTACGTCCAGATGGGCATCCTCCGCTCCCTGGTCAACATCCGGGATCTGGAGCTTTTAAACGAGCAGGACATTACCGGCCCCTCCATTCCGGAGAAAAAGAGCCGCTACACCGTAGCCAAGGGGAGCGGCCATGGAAGCGGAAGCGGCATCAAGGTATCCAAGTCCTCCTCCATTTCCCCGGAGGTAAACTTAATCGGCATGACCGTGGACGAGGCGATGCCTGTGCTGGAAAAGTACTTAGACGACGCTTACCTGGCTCATTTAGAGACCGTACGGGTGGTTCACGGCCGGGGCACTGGAGCCTTAAAAAGCGCCGTCCACCAGCGGCTTAAGAAATTAAAATATGTAAAAGAATACCGCCTGGGCGTCTTCGGCGAGGGAGACTCCGGCGTAACCATTGTTACATTCAAGTAAAACGTCATAAGGAAAAGGAGACAAGACATCTATGGCTGAAAAACAGAGAATCCTGATTGTAGACGACGACGCGAATATTGCGGAGCTGATTTCCCTCTATCTGATGAAAGAGTGCTATGAGACAAAGATTGTTGGGGACGGCGAGGAAGCCTTAAAGGTATTTCCGGAATTTAATCCCCACCTGGTGCTCCTGGATCTGATGCTGCCCGGCATCGACGGCTACCAGGTCTGCCGGACCCTGCGGGCTTCCTCCCAGGTTCCGGTGATCATGCTCTCCGCCAAAGGAGAGATTTTTGACAAGGTTTTAGGTCTGGAGCTGGGAGCCGACGACTATATGATCAAGCCCTTTGACTCCAAGGAGCTGGTTGCCCGGGTAAAGGCGGTGCTGCGCCGCTACCAGGCCGCCCCCGCCCCTTCCCTTTCCGTGCCCAAGCAGCAGGGCGAGTATGTGGAGTACCCGGATTTGATCGTAAACCTAACCAACTACTCCGTGCTCTACAAGGGCCATTCCGTGGAGATGCCCCCCAAGGAGCTGGAGCTTCTCTACTTTTTAGCCGCCTCCCCCAACCAGGTCTTTACCAGGGAACAGCTTTTGGACCATATCTGGGGCTACGAATACATCGGCGATACCCGCACCGTAGACGTACATATCAAGCGCCTGCGGGAAAAGATCAAGGACAATGCCAGCTGGGCAATCACCACCGTGTGGGGGATCGGCTACAAATTCGAAGTAAAGCGCTGACAGGAGGCATCCCATGACCCGTTCCCTCTACTCAAAATTTATCCTGGGCTACCTGGTATTCGGGCTCCTGGGCTTCATCTTCATTGCCACATTTTCCTCCAAGATGACCCGAGAGTACCTGATTCAAAACCGGGCCGATACCCTTTACGATGAAGCCAGCCTCATTGCCACCTCCTACAGCTCCATGTACAGCGGCAACTATCAGAACCTGGCGGATGCCTCCCCTCAGCTGAGGGCGGTATCCCAGTTTCTCCAGGCCAATATTATGGTGGTAGACCGCTCCGGCTCCATCATCGTGGACAGTTCCTCGGATTCGGAGGGACAGCGCTCCATCGCCAACTTTGATCCCTCGGCCACCGGCAGCCGCTCCTACACCATCGGCACCTACAACGGCCTCTTCTCGGAGGAGGTTCTCAGCGTGTCCGCGCCCATTACCGGCAACTACAATACCTACGGATATGTGCTGATCCACCTGCCCATGTCCCAGATCTCCGCCTCCCAGAACGGGGTGTTAAACATCCTCTACATCAGCGCGGCCAGCATTTTCTTTCTCTCCCTGATCATCCTGCTGGTCTTTGCCCAGACGGTTTACATCCCCCTGCGCAAGATCACCGAGGGGGCCACTCAGTACGCCGCCGGCCATCTGGACTATCGCATCAAGGTCAATACCCACGACGAGATGGGATACCTGGCCAACACCTTAAACTTCATGTCCGACGAGCTGAACAAGATGGAGGAGTACCAGAAAAATTTCATCGCCAACGTTTCCCACGACTTCCGTTCTCCCCTGACCTCCATCAAGGGCTATCTGGAAGCCATCCTGGACGGAACCATCCCCCCGGAGCTCTATGAAAAATATCTCTCCCGGGTTATCTCCGAGACGGAACGGCTCCACAAGCTGACGGAAAGCATGCTGGCCCTAAACTCGCTGGACGGCAGAAGCTACCTCTCCCGCAGCAATTTCGACATTAACCGGGTGATCAAGGATACGGCCGCCTCCTTTGAGGGCACCTGCAATGCCAAAAACATTGTCTTCGACCTAACCTTCGGGGATTCCATCCAGATGGTTTTCGCCGACATGGGCAAAATCCAGCAGGTGATGTACAATCTCATTGACAACGCCATCAAATTCAGCCACGCGGATTCCACCATCTACATCCAGGCGGTGGAGCGCCACGAGAAAATCTTCGTCTCCGTCAAGGATACGGGCATCGGCATCCCGAAAAACAGCCTGACCAAGATCTGGGAGCGTTTCTACAAGACCGACCTGTCCAGAGGAAAGGATAAAACAGGAACGGGCCTGGGACTCTCCATCGTAAAGGAGATCATCCAGGCCCATGGGGAAAATATCGATGTGATCAGCACGGAAGGCGTAGGCACGGAGTTCATCTTTTCCCTGCCCCGCTCTACCAATCTATAACAGTCCTCGGATCAGTCCAAAATCAGCTTCGCCGCCCCGTAAATCCCGGCGTCATTGCCCAGGGTAGCCAGGCCGATTTTGGCCTTATTTTTTGAGATGGGGGTAAAATGCTCATAGTGGCCGCGGATCCGGTCCACCAGATACTGTCCGGCCTTGGAAACGCCTCCGCCGATGACAAAGATCTCCGGATCTACGGTCATGGAGATCTGGGCCAGTACAACGCCCAGGTAATGGCAGACCACCTCCATCACCTCGTCCGCCAGGGCATCCCCGGCCTTGGCCGCATCCAGCACATTTTTAGCCGACACCTGATCGCCGTACTGGCGCAGCACAGAGGGAGTATCGCAGGAAGCCATCTTCCTTCTGGCCTCCCTGGCAATTCCCGTGGCGGAGGCCACCTGCTCTAAGCAGCCCTGGCCGCCGCAGTTGCAGTATTCCCGCTCCTCATCCCGCACATGGATGTGACCGATCTCCCCGGCCAGGCCGTGAGAACCGCTGATCATCTTCTGATTCAGGATCAGGCCGCCTCCCACGCCGGTTCCCAGGGTGACCATCAGAAGGTCTTTATAGCCCTTGCCGCCCCCCTGCCACATCTCGCCTAAGGCCGCCACATTGGCGTCATTTCCACTTCTGACCGGTACGCCGTCCAAAAGGGCGGAAAGCTCCTCCTGGGGATTCATATTGTGCCAGCCTAAGTTCACGCAGACCTCCACAAAGCCGTCGGAAAGCACCGGCCCCGGAAGGCCCATGCCCACGCCCTTGACCTGGTCCAGGCTGACGCCTTCCTGTGCCAGCACCTGGCGGATGGAAGCCGCCACATCGGGAAGAATCTGAGATCCTCCGTCCTCCTTGCGCGTCTTAACCTCCCACTTGTAAAGCAGCCTTCCATCCTCTTCAAAAAGGCCCAGCTTCACACTGGTTCCTCCTATGTCCACTCCTACGCATTTCATCGCCATCGCAACCATTCCTCTCTTTCTGCCTGTGTATTAATCGAAGCCGCCCGCCTCCGGGCCGCCGCAATATCAGTTCAGCCGGATCTCCCGTATACTCTGGGGCCCCAGCACCAGAAGCGTCCCCGGCAGAGTCCCCTTCATCATGCCGGAAACCGTCATGTCAAGCTCCCCGGAAAACTTCAGGGTGCCGCGCATATTGTAAACCTGACAGCCGCTGTCATTATACAGGAAAATACTGTCATCCTCAATGGATAAATCCGTATATGGGAAATCAAAGGTCTGATCCAGTTTCTTTCTGCCGTCCCCGTCGTAAACCAGCAGGCGGTAAGGATCGCTCCCCTCCGAGTTGGCCGTCACCACGCCCACATGCTGGCTGTTATAGCAGATCGAACGGATCTCCTCCTCCAAAAGCACCGGTTCCTGGGGGGAAGGCTCCGTCTGCACCCTTGTGGAGATAAAAAACAATCCCTGGTCGGAAAATGCCGCGCAGTGATCCTCATCCAAAAAACGGACACGGGCCACCATGGCATCCTTTAAATCCTCAGGGAAAATAATCCCCACCACCCGGTCCGCCTGGCTCTGCCCCACGCCGAAGTTGTAGAATACCAGCTTGCACTTTAACATGCCCTGCTCCAGATATAAAAAGGAGGCCGCCAGCTGGTTCCCGCTGGGAGACAGGCTGATATCCACCGGATAACCGTCATTTTCCAAAAGGGCCTTGATGGAGATCTTAAGCTCACTTCCGTCCCTGCGATAGAGGAAAATATAGCTGGCCGAGGAATCCTCTTCCATCACCGCCGTCACGCCCTGGCCGGAAACAGCCGTCCGCAGGATCGGAAGCAGAGCCGCCGCCTGTCCCTGGCAGCCCTCCGGGCTGCAGATAAAAAAGGCCGTTCCCTGCTGGTCCGCCACCGCCGCGTACTCCCCGTTCACCGACACGATGGGACTCTTCATCTCATAGCTCTGGTTCCAGATTACATCGCCCCGCCGGTCCAGGTAGGACATCCCGTCCCGTGTATATCGCAAAATACCGCCGCCCAGAGGCTCATAACCGCAAAATCCGGAATCCGCCTGAGGCACGGCCTCCCCTCCCCCATCCTGGGAGGTCAGATTCTTCTCCCAAACCACCTGGAAATCCTCGTACTGATGGTACTGGCTGAACTGGTAGATCAGAACCGCCCCCAGCGCCGCCAAAATCAAAAGGATTATGGCCGTCCGAAGCCGGCGGCGCACCGCCCTGCGATGTGCTTTCTGCACCACTTCACGACTATCCTCCTCTTCCCCGGCCACCGGCCCGCCCGGCCTGGGGCCGGATGGAACAATTTGCCGCCGCAGCTGCCGTTTCTTGCTTTCGCGGCTCATGGAACTCATATTGCTCATCTTTTGTCCCCCGAGAAAAACGTAAAAATTGGGTTTGCTCGGTCATTATTATACAACAGATTTCCCCAATCCGCATTACCTTTTTCCCAAAAGACGCCTAGGGAATCAAAAGTTCCTGGCCCGCGTAAATACTGTCCTCATTTTCCAGGCCATTGGCCGCCAAAATCTCCGGCAGGCGGCTGATATTTCCATATTCCTTAAAGCAGATGCCATACAAAGTTTCCCCCTGCGCTACCTGGTAGACCCGGTAATCCTCCAGCGGAAGATCCGCTTGGGAGAGAACCGCCTGGGAAGCTGCCTCAGCCTCTGGCTGCCCATTCTCCGTCGGGCCCTTCTCCGCTTCCGGCTGCCCGCTTTCTTGTCCCGCCTCTGTCCGGCCATTCTCTGCCAAGCCGCTCTCGGCCTGCCCGCTCTCCTGGCGGTTTCCCCCTTCCGGTTTGACCGGAGACATCGTCTCAAACGTCACAGGGGAGCCGCTGGCTTTCACCGCCTCCTCTCTCACCGTCCCTCCCGGAAGCACCGAAGCGATCACGCTTTCCATCCGCCGCATTTTCTGGAAATTGCCGAACATGGCAACCCCGCCTGCCAGAACCGTGATCGTCAGCACGCCGCAAAGCCCGGTCAGCAGGTGGACTGTTCCTTTTTCCTGAACTGCCTCTGTCCTGCGCTGATCCATCCGTTTCTTAAAATCGCGGATTACCTGGTCGTCCACCCCTGTTTCCACCCGCTGGGTTTCCCGGCGCAGAACCATGTAGTCCTGCATCATCTGGTTCCGCTCATAAAAAATGCTGTACCCTTTCAGCTTATAGAATCCATCGGGTGAAGTTATGTAAATTGCCTCTTCCCCTTCCGGGCCGCAGCTTAAATACATCAGCTGATGCTTTCCCGTAAAATACTGCCCATGCTGTTTCCAGTAATTTAAGGGGTTTAAGCCGCAGTCCGGCGCGCCGCAGAGAAACCAGCCCTGGACGCTGCGCTTGGGAAACATCTGCTCCAGCTCCTGGTAGGCCTTCTTAAAGGCGTCCTCCGTAAAAGCAACCGTCTCCCCTTCCCGGGTCACGCCCTCCATCTCCAAAGCCCCGTCCACAAACACGTAAGGAACCTCTCCCCGCATCTCCACGTTTCCCAGCAGCAGTCCTACCCGCAAATCCGCTCCGCCCTTTGGCCGCAGCCGCTTTAAATAGGTATTCACATAATCTTCCACATATAATTTCAGGACCTGGTCCCGCTCCCCGATCTGCCGGATATTTTTCGGCAGCCTTGGATAGGGCTCGTACAATTCTCCCATATCATCACCCCGCTGTAGTCTTTTTTAACATTCAGACTTTAGCACATTTTACGGGCAGAATTTGTCAAATCCGGACGAGCCGGTCCCAAAATCCTTCGACAAGAAATATGCTCTCGCAGATGCAGTCCGCCATCCGCATCACCATGGACAGGCGCACGCTCTGAAGCATCACCGGATCCCTGCTGCCGCAGCCCCCTACGATGCCGGTAATGGAAATATCCCCTACCGCCTCCAGCTCCTTGCTCACACCCAGTCCGGGCTTTAGCGCGCCCCGCCCAATGGTCGCGTATCCCACATGGTCCCGCCGCCCCACCGAGGCGTCGATGGCTACCACCACATAGTCCGGATAATACATGCGGATATAGCTGGCGTACATCTCCAGGTTCATGGCGTGAACCGGCTGCTCTAATGTGCCGATCACCGCCGCCCTTTTCAGCCTGCGCCGCCTGAGCTTATGGCCGATTAACGGCCCTAAGCTGTCCCCCGTGGAACGGTCCGTGCCAATGCACAGGAAAATCACTCCCTCCTTTTTGCTGTGCCTCTGCTCCTCCTTAATCAGCTCGTGAAGCCTCGGGGCAAAGGCCTCCGCTTCAAATTCTTTTCTGGTATCAAAATATTCAATCTCCTCATAGCTCTGAATCAACGGCTGTTTCCACAATTTCATGATTTTC